>NZ_DATITZ010000251.1:0-41483 GCF_035467215.1 Thiocapsa sp.
GTAAGCAACAGCTTCAGGACCATTACGAGCGGCTCATCGCGCTGATCGCGGAACGCGGGGTGGTGCCTGAACCCGAAGCGGACCTGGCCTTGCTGCGCGGCGCTCGGGACGCGCTGGCCGGAGACCTGCTGTTCCGGGTGCTCTGCGTCGGCGACTTCAGCACGGGCAAGAGCAGCTTCATCAACCGCTTCCTGCTGGAGCAGAACCTGTTGCCGGCGTGGGCCTGGCCTACCACGACACTGCCGACCCGGATCCGCTTCGGCGCGCAGACGCGGGCCATCCGCTTTCGGCCCTCCATGCAGGAGGGTGCGGACCTGGAGGCCGAGGAGGTGACGGAGAACATCGCGGAGACCCTGAAAAACTGGGTCTCTACCGCCGCAAAGGACAAGGTAACTGATGGCGCACTCCCGGTCATCGTCGAGGCCCCCGCGCCCCGGCTCGCCGCCGGGGTTGAGATTGTTGATGCCCCGGGGCTCGATGACCCTGATGGCGCTTTCCCGGTCATCGTCGAGGTCCCCGCGCCCCGGCTCGCCGCCGGGGTTGAGATCGTTGATGCCCCGGGACTCAATGACCCGAACCCCGAGCGCATGAAATTGACGCTGGACTATCTGCATCAGGCCGATGGGGTGCTCTTCTTCATCAACGCAGACAAACCCTGGACCAAGTATCAGAAGGACTTCTTCGACGGTGAGCTCCTGACCCGCGACCTGCTCGGTCGACTCTTCATCATCGTCAATTACTGGGATTGCGTCCCCCCATCGGAGCGCGAGGAGGTTCTGGACTATATCCGCCAGCAGGTCCAGGCGTCGCTGGCCAGGAGAGGGACGGCCTTGACCGGCCAGCCCCTCCCGATCCTGCCGGTCTCGGCTAAGACCGGCGAGAACGCCGCGTTGATTCAGCAAGAGGTCTGGGATGTCCTTGGCGCCCGCAAGTCGACGGATGTGCTGGCGTTGCGGATTGCTCGCTTCAACCAGGAGGTCGCGAAATATCTCGGAATACTCGAACACCGCCTCGCCCTGCTCGGCCTGGACGCCCGGGGCCAATCGCGCCGACGCGCTCAGTTGCAGCAGGAGATCAAGGACTACGAGCAGCAGCGCGAGGTCTTCCTCGCAGGGCTCAGTCGGTTGCTCGCAGTCGAGTTTCAGTCCTACCGGGCAGATTTCCAGCGGCTCTTCGAAGGGCTGGAGGCCGATGTCGCAGCCCTGCAACAGGAGGCCCTCGCCGTGCGCTCGGCCAAGGATGTCAACGACCTTCTCGCCCAACGCATCAGCCGGCTGCAGAAGCAGGCGGCCCGACAGATGAGCGATCTTGACGCCGCCTTTCTCACGCGTCTCAAGGCCACGATCGAACAGCAGAAGGCCGACATTCGCGCCCTGCCGAGCACCGCCGTCACGATCGAGGAATATGTGCTGCGCTGGCAGGGTCTGGACGGCAACCCCCTCGCGGAGGCCGCCCCACTCGCCGGCGGGGTCGGTCTCGCCGGACTACTGTTGGGTGCGGGCACACTGTGGCAGACCGCGACCCTGACCACGGCGACCCCCGGCATCCTGGCCACTGTCGGCACCTTTATCACCGGTGCGCCCGCGGCGGCCACCTCCAGTTTCATGCTCCTCGGGGTGCCGGCGAT
The DNA here is from genome assembly GCF_035467215.1 of Thiocapsa sp. Classification (GTDB taxonomy): domain Bacteria; phylum Pseudomonadota; class Gammaproteobacteria; order Chromatiales; family Chromatiaceae; genus Thiocapsa. The sequence continues at coordinate 1,628 of NZ_DATITZ010000251.1, forward strand.
CGCCATCGGCGGCCTGCTGGTCGCGGCGGCCTTCTTTCTGCGGCGGAACGACCAGAGCAAACTCGCGGAGCAGGTACGCGCTGCCTGTGCTCAACTGGCCGAGCGCGTCGAGGATGAGAAATGGAAGACCCTCGTCCAGCTTAAGACCAATCAGGCCCAGCGCATCGCGCAGATCTGCGCGGACGTGGACGATGACATCAGCCTCGCCTGGCGGGAGAAGATTGCGGAACTGGACGCCATCCAGCACATCGAGGATCAGGGTGCCGCGCTCCGTGCGCTGCGCGATGCCATTGAGCGGCTGACCCTGCGGGTGAATCCATGATGAACCAATCCATGAAGGGCGGGGTGCTCCGCAATGACCAGCGCGTCATCCTGGCAGGCAGGATCGACAAGACCATCGCCGGGCATCACCCGTCCATCGGCGAGATCACCCGCCGCATTCAACACCTGGCGCGGGAACCGCTGACCGTGGTCGTGATGGGTGAATTCAGCGCCGGCAAGTCCAGCTTTCTGAACCGACTGCTCGGGACCGACGCGCTGCCGGTCGCGATCCTGCCGAAGACCGCGACCATCACCCGGCTTGTTTACGGGGCATCGGACACTGCAGGGCCGGTCGAGATCGACCGGGAGGTCGCCGATGGCATCGAGACGGCGATAATCAGCCATCAGGACTTTGCCGAGCTGCAACGGGCCGCCAGGCTCCACGACATCGCCGTGGCACAGGATCTTGCGCGCATTCGCGAGGTCCGCGTCTTCCTGGACGAGCCGCTGCTGACCCGGCTGCAACTGGTCGATACCCCCGGATTCAATCACGATCTGGCGATGGACAACCGCACGCTCGGCATTCTCGACAGCGCCGATCTCGTGCTCTGGATCACCGATGCGCTGCAGCCGGCCAAGCAGACCGAATTCGAGAAGCTGCGGCTGCTCAAGGAACGGGCCAAGCGCATCTGGCTGATCGTCAATAAGGCAGACGTCAACGTGGCCGATGCCGCTGCCTGGGAGGAATCCCGTCGCAGCCTCGAGCACTACTTCGGCGACATCGGCTTTCTGGACTTCTTCGAGTCCCGGTCCGTGGAGTTGATCTCCTGCCGGCAGACCGATGACTTCTGGACCGGCAGGTTCGAGCAGACCAAGTCCCGTCTGGGTGCGGACATCTTCAATCTGGATACCCTGTGGTCCAGCAACCTGGTCGGAGACGAGTGGCAGCGCCTCGGCGCGGCACTGACCGACGAGGCCGCGCGGTATCAGGAACTGGAGCGGCGCTGTGACGCCCTGCATGCCCTCACCGATGTCGAAGACCTCGCGGTGCGACATCTCGGCGCGCTGCACGCGGCTTTGGCAACGCGGATCATGGTGCTGAACGACGCGCTTTGGCATCACGGCGCTGATGGGCGTCAAACCTTGCAGTTGGGGATCGCATCGGTGAACTCCTTTGTCATGGAATACACCCGCGCACCGCTGGTGGCGGCGTTTCATGCGCTGGCCTGCGTCTATGACGAATGTCTCGCCGACTGGCGGATCGAGCACCTGACGGAGTCCATTGGTTTGCTCGACGTGGTGCAGGGTACCCTGCCCGCTGAGCAGGCGGCCCTTCGCACCGATGTGCTGGCTCTGCGCGATTATGACCGACTGCTGCGAGGGCGACTGATCGATGCCAGCGACCGCATCAGTGACCTCAGTCTGCCTGCGCTGGAACGTACGGTGGAGCTGCTCGGTCACCTGGGTGTCCAGTTCGATGCCTTCGATTGGCGATTTTCCCTCAGTATCGACGAGGATAAGGTGTTGCCGGTAGGGGTCTCCGGCACCGTGCCAAGCCTGTCCAAGTACCGCCAACAACAACTGCAAGCGGCCCTGGAACGGGATTTCCGGCTCGACCTTGAACGCATCGCCCGCGAACCTTGCTGCGTTGGCCTGCTTGCGCGATTGACCGACCTGCACCAGGGGACGGGCGAACGCCTGACCAAGGCTCACCAGATCTGGAGTGACCATGATGCAACCTGCCCTGACGTTGACTGAACAGGAGCGCCTCTGCTTCATGCAGGCGCTCGACGCGGTGGCCTGGGCAGTGGTCTGGCAAAGCAACGATCAACCCGGACGTCAATGGCAGAGCCTGCTGCGCGACTTGGGCAACCTGCTGGCGGTGGCCGCGGCCGACCACAAGTTCAGGGCAGGCGCCCCCGGCATTGCCGAGAAGGTCAATCAGATCGGCAATCCGCGCGCGCGACTGTACTTCCTTCGCGTGATTCACGATGTTTATCACAGCGAATTCGACAGCTTGGCCGAAGTCTTCTTTGCCGAGGGACAAAGGATAGCGTGCAGGAAGGGGTTTCTGCCCGTCTACAACCAACTGATCGACGCCATCCGTCTTGACTGACAGCCGCGCCACGAAAGCTCCTCTTCGGCAAACCCGGCGCACGGGAGAACAAGCGGCTTTCCAGAAAGGCGTGGCAGGCTGATTCAGTCTCTTTGTCTTCGTAAACAGGGGCTCTCCCGACGGGTTCCATCGTCCAAGCACCCCCGAGGGAACGTCGCAATCGCAATATTTTACATTGCGAAATCAAATATTAGCGGCCGTTTTTCGGGCGAGAATAACTTACATTATTGATTTTAATATAATATTTCTCGCTCGCGAGAAATATTCCGTATTGTGAAATAGATTACCTATTGCGGAATCTCCTCCGCGTTTCTAGTTTGCATCCAACGCCGCGGCGCATCTGTGATCCCGGCCGACGCGACAACCGACCAGAAACGAGGAGACACACCCATGACCGCATCCGCCAATACCCCGGCCCAGACGACGACACCCGCCTTCTGCAACGGCGTGCTGCACTTTTCCAACCTGCCGCCCGACTTCGAGCGCCTCGGCGCACGTCCGGCGATCCCGGAGGGCGCCCATCGGATCGAGGCGATCGACGACGCGGCGGTCTTTCAGACCCGGCTGATGGCGGATGCCCTGCGCTACACGACCCTGCAGCTCTGTGCGTCCAAGGAGTCCGGGCATCCGGGCGGCTTTGCCAGCTCGGCCGATGCCTATGCGGCGCTGGTGATGCTCGGGCACACCAACATCCTGACCGAGGTCGGTCACCACGCGCCGGGCTTCTACAGCGCCATGTTCCTGGACGGCTCGCTGGAGGCGATGGGCATCAGCGACATGCATCAGCTCCAGACGCGCTTCCGCGAGCGCGACGGGCTGCTCGGTCACATCTCGGGTGCCATCCCCGGTCTGCTCGCCCCGGCCGGTCCGCTCGGCCAGGGTCAGCACTTCGCGATGGCTGCGGCCTATCTGCATCGCGAGACGCTCTTCCCCGTGACGATCGGCGACGGCGGCTTGGGCGAGCCCTACATCCTCTCGGCCTTCAAGCACTTCCACACCGCCTATCCGGAGGTGACGAACTTCCTGCCGGTGCTGATCTGGAACGGTTTCAGCCAAGAGCATCACTCGATGGTCTCGCTGATGGACAACGAGCGGATGCTGGCCTACTGGCGTGCGAACGACTTCGGCCGGGTGATCCTCATCGACGCGAAGGACTACGACGATGCCGGGCAGGAGGGCGACTATGTCGACAGCACGCTGTTCGGCGACGCCGCCCGTTCGGCCTTCACCCGCGCGGTGCTCGAAGGCATGCAGGAGGCCGAGACGTCCGCGCTCGGCGGCACCATGACCTGCTTCATCGTCAAGCAGCTCAAGGGCGCGGGTGTCCATGCCACGGGTGCCAAGTCGCACAATCTCTATCCGGGCGACAACGCGACCAAGCCGAACATCGCCGCTGCACTGGAGCGCGGCGCGCTGGCCCCCGAAGCCTGGGCATTGGTGCGGACCAACATGCAGCGCGCCGGCGGCGGCCCGGCCGGCGACACCGCGGTGACCGAGTCCGAGCGGGTGCCGAGCGACATCGGGACCTTGCCGACCCGCGCCTTCGCCGTGGGTGAGAAGGCGGTGCCGGCCAGCGCCATGGCCGAGATGGTGGCCGAGCTGGGTCGGCGCGATCCGCTGTTCGTGGTGACCAACGCCGACGGCAACGAGGCGTCGAACATGAAGGCGATCAACGAGGCCCTGAAGATCCGCCATCCGACCGAAGACGGGCTCTACAACCAGTCACCGACCGGCCAGGTCTACGAGCCGCTGAGCGAGGACGCCTGTGCCGGATTCGCGGCCGGTCTGGCCCTGTTCGGCGGGCGTTCGCTCTGGCTGTCCTACGAGAGTTTTGCGATCAACGGCTGGCCGATCGTGCAGACCGTCGGCCAGGCGATGGCGGAGCTGCGGCGCAAGACCCCGGCCCTGGTGTCCATGTTCACGGCCGGCGCGCTGGAGCAGGGCCGTAACGGCTGGACCCATCAGCGCCCGGAGATCGAGAACTATATCGGCGGTCAGATGCGCAACGGCAACGTCTACCTGCTCTATCCGGCGGACGCCAACCAGATGCAGGCGGCCTACGGCTGGGCGACCGAGCAGTTCAACAAGTGCATCAGCATCATCGCGTCCAAATCGGCGCTGCCGGTCTATTCGACCCCGGAGCAGGCGCGCGAGGCGATCGAGCAAGGTGCTGTCTGTCTCGCCGATAGCGGACAGGGTTCGGCCGGTACCGTGGTCTTCGCGGTGACCGGGGACATGGTCGCGTTGCCGGTCTTTGCGGCCAAGGAGACCCTGGAGGCCGCGGGCTATCGGGTGCGGATTGTGGCGGTGGTCAACCCGCGTCGGCTCTATCGTCCGAGCGATGTGGCCTGGCGCCATTCGGCCGAGCCGGACGATCGCTTCATGTCCGATGCGGACTTCCAGGCGCTCTTCGACGGCGACGCGCTGATCGGCGTGAGCGGCGGCGGCACGGTCGCCCTGGAGCCGGTGCTTCTGCGGAGTCGAGCCGCCGCGCGCGACCTGTTCGGATGGCAGCGCGGGGAGACGACGGCGAGCCCGGCCGAGATCATGGCCTTCAACGGCATCACGGCCGATTCGCTCGATCGGCGTGCCCGCGACCTGATCGCGGCGGCTCGGCCCGCGCTCGACAGCGCCGCCTGACCGGAGACGTCCAGCGATCGGCGCACGCTTCGCGCGTGCGCCGAAAGGCAAGCTGCCACGGAGGCACACGGAAGGCACGGATTAAGAGAGACGACCCTCATCGTCCGTGTGCTTGCGTGGCACAAATCCCAATGTTCGTCGGGCGGAGATGACTCTCATGACCAGCCACCCAAACACCAAGATCATCGTCATCGACGACGACCCGACCGGGTCCCAAACCGTCCACGGCTGTCTGCTGTTGACGCGCTGGGATCCGGATACCCTGATCGATGCGTTTCACGATTCCTCGCCGCTCTTCTTCGTCCTGAGCAATACACGCGGGATGGACGCCGCGGAGGCGGCGCGGGTGACGCGCGAGATCTGCGTGAACCTGCGCACGGCGATGGATCGGCTCGCGGCGGATGGTCGGCCTGTTCAGCCATTAATCGTCAGCCGCTCCGACTCCACCCTACGCGGCCATTATCCGGTCGAGACAGACGTGATCGCCGAGGAGCTCGGCCCCTTCGATGCCCACTTTCTGGTGCCGGCCTTCTTCGAGGGCGGACGGATCACGCGCGATGGCGTCCACTATCTGATCGTCGACGGGGTGCCGGTCCCTGTGAACGAGACCGAGTTTGCACGCGACTCGGTGTTCGGATTCAGCCATGCCTTCCTGCCCGACTATGTGGAGGAGAAGACCGGCGGGCGCATTGCGGCGCAGGCCGTCGAGCGTTTCGGTCTGGAGGATGTCCGTGGCGACTTGGGACCACGGCTGCGCGCCTTGACCGGGAACGTCTGCGGCGTTGTGGATGCCGAGCGCCCGTCGGATCTCGACGGCTTTGCCCGACAGGTCCTGGACGCGGCAGGCGAGGGCAAGCGCTTCCTTTTTCGGAGCGCGGCGAGCCTGCTCACCGCGCTCGCCGCACTGCCGCCCCAGCCGGTCGCCCCGGCGGCCATGTCGACCTATGTCCGAGACGGGCGGCCGGGCGCGGTCTTGATGGGCTCCCATGTCGAGAAGTCGACCCGGCAGCTTCGGCATCTCATCGATCACACTAACGTCGTCCCGATCGAGATCGACCTGGATCGCCTGCTCGTCGACGAGGACGCCCTGCTGACGGATCTCCTCAGCCGGCTCGAGACCGCCCGGCAGCAGGGACGCGGCGTCGTGCTCTTTACCAGCCGCGGCGAGCGGCAGTTTCCGAGCGCGGCGGAGCGTCTCGCCTTCGGCGAGCGGGTCTCCGGTTTTCTGGTCAAGATCGTGCGAAACCTGCCGCAGGAGATCGGCTTCCTGATCAGCAAGGGCGGCATCACGTCCAACGACACCCTGAGCCACGGCCTGGCGCTGCGCACCGCAAGGGTGCTCGGACAGATTCGCGCCGGCTGCTCGGTGGTGCGCTGTCCGAAGGATCATCCGCGCTATCCGGATCTGCCGGTCGTGATCTTTCCGGGCAATGTGGGCGGGGACGAGGCGCTGACGGAGGCTTATGAGATCCTCGCAGACCCTAAACCGCGCCAAGTGTGACCCACGACGTCTTCACGGGGATGCGCGCTCGGCGCGACTTCCGGACCTCGGAGTCGACGCGGTTTAGAGGATTTAAACTGGAGTTGTGGTGGTTTGACGGGCTGTATCGGTGCCGACCATACTCATGGGTGTCACCATCATGATCCGGGGCCGGGCGATGCCGAGACCGCAACCCATTGTGCAGGATGACGCTCGCGCGTCCTATCCCGCCTACGACGACGACCTGGTCGGGTGGGCTGCGGCGAATGCCGCCTTACTCAGAGCAGGCCGTCTCTCGCAGGTGGACGGCTTGCACCTTGCCGAGGAGTTGGAGGACTTGGGAAAGAGCGAGCGCCGGTCCCTCACAAGCCATCTGGTCAACCTGATGCTGCACCTTCTGAAATGGCAGCTTCAGCCCGGGTTGCAGGACCCGAGTTGGCGGCTCTCGGTCAACAATGACCGCGCGGCGGCTGCCGAGATCCTCGACGACAGCCCGAGTCTGCGCCCGGCCTTGCCGGCTCTCATCGATAAGGCTTACCCGCTTGCCCATCGCAACGCACTCGCCGAAACCGGGCTTCCCGAGGCGACGTTTCCGCAGGATTGCCCCTACGCAATCGAGCAGTTGCTCGACGATGGTTTTTGGCCGGAGTCTTAATCCCGCCGTCGAATCCCTTGCAGAATCCCCCCCATTCGTTATATTGCTGCGCAGCAGCATAGACGCGAGCCGATCTCGCCCCGTTTCCTTGGCCGTTTCGACGGTCGCTCCAGAGGCAAACCGATGCTTCGAAAGATCCTGATCGCCAATCGCGGCGAGATCGCGGTGCGTGTGATTCGCGCCTGTGCCGAGATGGGCATCCGCTCGGCGGCCATCTACTCGGACGCCGATCGTCATTCGCTCCACGTCAAGAAGGCGGACGAGGCCTACTGCTTGGGCAGCGACCCGCTGGCCGGCTATCTCAACGTCCACAACATCGTGAATCTTGCTGTCGCGACCGGTTGCGACGCAGTCCATCCGGGCTATGGCTTTCTGTCTGAAAACCCGGAGCTTGCGCGTGCCTGCGTGCGGCGTGGTCTGACCTTTATCGGTCCGACCGCCGAGGTGATCGCCCGCATGGGCGACAAGACCGAGGCGCGCCTCGCGATGCAGAAGGCCGGTGTTCCGGTCACGCCCGGCAGCCCGGGCAACCTCGAAAACTTGGAAGCCGCATTGCGCTGTGCCGAGGAGATCGGCTATCCGGTCATGCTCAAGGCGACCTCGGGCGGCGGCGGGCGCGGGATCCGGCGTTGCGACGATCCCCAAGCGCTGCGCAACAACTACGAGCGCGTCATCTCCGAGGCCACCAAAGCGTTCGGACGGGCCGAGGTCTTCCTCGAGCGCTGCGTCGTCAACCCGCGGCACATCGAGGTGCAGATCCTCGGCGATCATCACGGCAACTGCGTGCATCTGTTCGAGCGCGACTGCTCCATCCAGCGGCGCAACCAGAAGCTGATCGAGATCGCGCCCTCGCCGCAGCTCGACGAGGCGCAGCGCCAGTACGTCAACGGGCTGGCCGTCCTCGCGGCGCGCGCCGTGGGTTACACCAATGCGGGCACCGTCGAGTTCTTGCTGGACGACGACGGGCGCTTCTATTTCATGGAGATGAACACCCGCATCCAGGTCGAGCACACGATTACCGAAACCATCACCGGCGTGGACCTCGTCGAGGAGCAGATCCGTATCGCGGCAGGTTTGCCGCTGCGCTTCAAGCAGCATGAGATCGGCCGCCGCGGTTACGCCATTCAGTTTCGCGTCAACGCCGAAGACCCGAAGAACAACTTCCTGCCCAGCTTCGGGCGCATCTCGCGCTACTACGCCCCCGGCGGCCCGGGCGTGCGGACCGACGGGGCCATCTACACCGGCTATACCGTCCCGCCGCACTATGATTCCATGCTGGCCAAGGTGATCGTCTGGGCGCTCAACTGGGACGACGTGGTCAACCGCAGTCACCGCGCACTGCGCGACATGGGGCTCTACGGCGTGAAGACGACCATCCCCTTTTATCAAGAGATCCTGCGCCATCCGGATTTTCGCTCCGGACACTTCAATACCGGATTCCTCGAGGCGCATCCGGAGCTTCTGAACTACTCGACCAAGCGCCGCCGCGAAGACATCGCCGCCGCCCTCGCCGCCGCCGTCGCGGCGCATGCGGGTCTCTAATACCGAACCGAGCCGAGATCGACACATGCCCAAGATCAACATCACCGATGTCATTCTGCGCGATGCCCATCAATCTCTGATCGCCACGCGTATGCGCACAGAGGACATGTTACCGATCTGTCCAAAGCTGGATGCCATCGGCTACTGGTCTCTGGAATGCTGGGGCGGCGCGACCTTCGACGCCTGCGTGCGCTTCCTGAAAGAGGATCCCTGGGAGCGTCTGCGCAAGCTGCGCGAGGCACTGCCGAACACCCGGCTGCAGATGCTGTTGCGGGGTCAGAATCTTCTCGGCTACCGGCACTACTCGGACGACGTCGTGCGCGCCTTCGTCAAGCGCTCGGCCGAGAACGGCATGGATGTCTTCCGCATCTTCGACGCCCTGAACGACCTGCGCAATCTCAAGACCGCGGTCGAGGCGACCAAGGCCGCCGGCAAGCATGCGCAGGGCACCATCTGCTATACGGTCAGCCCGGTCCACGACGTGCCCGGCTTCGTGCGCATGGGCAAGGAGCTCGCCGCGATGGGGTGCGACTCCATCGCCGTCAAAGACATGGCAGGGTTGCTCACGCCCTTTGTCGCCGCCGATCTGGTCAAGGCCCTGAAGGACAGCGTCGATCTGCCGCTGCACCTGCATTCGCATGCGACCTCCGGCCTGGCGGACATGTGTCACCTCAAGGCGATCGAGAACGGCTGCGACACCATCGATACCGCCATCTCGTCCATGGCCGGCGGGACCTCCCATCCGCCGACCGAGAGCATGGTCGCCGCGCTTCGGGGTACCCCGTACGACACCGGCCTGGATCTCGAAGCGATCCAGGAGGTCGGCATGTACTTCTATCAGGTGCGCAAGAAATACCACCAGTTCGAGAGCGACTACACGGGTGTGGACACCCGGGTGCAGGTCAATCAGGTGCCCGGCGGCATGATCTCCAACCTGGCCAACCAGTTGAAGGAGCAGAACGCACTGGACCGGATGAGTGCGGTGCTCGCGGAGATCCCGTGCGTGCGCGAGGATCTGGGCTACCCGCCGCTGGTCACCCCGACCTCTCAAATCGTCGGCACCCAAGCGGTGCTCAACGTCCTGACCGAGAAGCGCTATCAGACCATCACCAACGAGGTGAAGCTCTATCTTCAGGGCCGTTACGGTCGCGCCCCGGCGCCCGTCAATCCGACCCTGCAACAGCAGGCGATCGGCGGCGAGGAGCTGGTCGAGTGTCGACCGGCCGATCTTCTGAAACCCGAGCTCGAACGCCTCGTCGAAGAGATCGGCGCGGTGGCGACGTCGGAGGAGGACACGCTGACCTATGCCATGTTCCCGGAGATCGGTCGGGCCTTCCTCGAGCACCGCGCCGCCGGGACCCTGCATCCCGAGCCGCTCGAGCCGCCGCCGAGTGCCGTCGGCGCCAAGTCCGCGCCCACGGAGTTCAACATTGCCGTGCATGGCGAGACCTATCACGTCAAGGTGACGGGCGCCGGTCACAAGGGCGTTGCGGAGCGTCACTTCTATCTGGACATCGACGGCATCCCCGAAGAGGTCCTGGTCGAGACCCTGGACGAGGTCGTCCTGACCGGCGGGGCAGACGGTGCGGTGAAGAAGGCAATCGCCGGCAAACGGCCGAAGCCGACCCAGCCCGGCCATGTGACCACCTCGATGCCGGGCAACATCGTCGATGTCCTGGTCAAGGAGGGCGAGACGGTGACGGCCGGTCAGTCGGTCCTGGTCACCGAGGCGATGAAGATGGAGACAGAGATCCAGGCGCCGATCGGTGGAACCGTGACGGGGATCTTCGTCGGCAAGGGCGACGCGGTGAATCCGGACGAGGTTTTGGTCGAGATCAGGCCGGCTTAAACCGCGTCCATCGGGGCATGTTGTGTCGACACGAATCGGTCGGGTGCCGGATTCCATGCACGTCGGAGTCGACGCGGTTTAAGGTGACTTAGAAAATGATTCACCGGCGTGTAGGGGCGAATTCATTCGCCCTTACTGTCTCTGCAGGTGTTCATGGCATGCGCAGTCGGGATATCTGCTCATTGAAATATCATGACTTTTTTGGGTCATGGGTCTACCAGGCCAACTCGCCGGCGTCGTGGGCCGCGGCAACCGCGCGTCCGCGGCCCTCATCGACGCGCAAGGCGACAACCAGGGCGATCGCGAACAAGAGCACACAAAACAGGATCGCGGTCTGCAGGCCCACCAGGACCTGCAGGAGTCCGATCGCGAGCAGACCGAACATTCCCGCCAGCTTCATCGACAGCCCCCAGAAGCCGAAGAGCTCGCCCGAGCGCGACAGTGGAGAGAAGAGTCCGACCAGGGTTCGGGTGGCAGACTGACAGGCGCCGAGGCTCAGACCTGCTAAACAGCCGACTACCAGAAAGATGTACTGCGCCTGCCAGTCGCGTCCCAGGACGTCGCGCGCCAGCTCGCTCAAGAGCGGCGTGAGATAGATGAGCGCGATCGCCAGCATCCACATGACCAAGGTGATCGCGTAGGTCCGCAGCGCCCCGAGCCGGTCTTGGATGAATCCGAATCCGAGCGCCCCGACGGCTGCGGTGATCTGCACCAGGACGAACATCAAGGTGCGCACCGACTCGTCCCAGCCGATGACCTGCGCCCCGTAGATAAAGGCATAGGCGATGATGATGTAGATGCCGCTCATCGAGAAGAAGACCGAGATGAAGAGCACGCCCAGGTCGCGATGGGTGCGCAGACGCGTCAGCGTCTCGCGGACCCGTGCCATCCCCATCCCCAGAAAACCGATTCCGGGCAGCAAAGCGCGCGGTCGCCCGCGCTCCTGAACCCAAAGGAAGGTCGGAATGGCCGCGATGAGGAAGAAGGCGGCGGCCCAGGGACCGACCCAACGGATACGCTCGAAGTTCTCGGCGCTGACATCGCCCAGGACCAGCAGCACGAAGACCGCCGAGACCATGCCGCCGACATAGCCCAACGCCCAACCGAATCCCGAGATCTTGCCCAGATCTTGAGGTGGACCAAGTCCCGGCAGAAAACTCGCAATGAAGGCCTCGCCGATCGAATAGGCGAAGTTCGAGACGATCAGCAGCAGCACGCCGAGCAGGGCATAGCCGGGTGCGACGAAATAGAGCGCCGCCGTCGCGATGACGGTCAGCAGATAGCTCGCGAACAGAAAACGCTTCTTGCTCGCCGTGTAATCCATGATGGCGCCCGCGATCGGGGAGCAGACCACCACCAGCAGATAGCTGGTGGAGAGCGCCAGGCTCCAGAGCAGGTTGCCGAGACGATAATCCGGCGCATCGCCGACGATGACGCGCGTGAAGAGGTCGCCGAAGACGACTGTGATGATGAGCAGCGTGTAGGCCTGGTTGGCGAAGTCGAACATCGCCCAACCGAAGATCTCGCGTTTCGATGCGCGGATGCGTGTCGTCATGTCGGACCTTGATGGATGGATGTTCTCGGGGGCGGCGGATGCGGTGCGAGTCGGGTCATGATCTGCAGACAAATGAGCCCCAGCACCATCAATCCGGCCACGACCAGCAGCGATCCGTCGAAGGTTCCGCTGACCTCGGCGACCTCGCCCGCGAGAACGGGTCCGAGGATCTGGGCGATCCCGTAACCGAGGGTCAAGCGCGCCATGATCTGCGCCGGATGCGCCGGATAACGCACGCCGACCATGGTCAGGACCAAGGAGACGATCCCGATGAATGTGAAGCCGAATAGGACGGCGCTGAGGACCGCGGCGAGGAGCGATCCGCTGATGACCGGCAGGACGATCCCGATGATCTGCAGACCATAGGCAATCTGGAGCGTACGCAGATAATCCAAGCGGCGGGCGATGCGGTCCCAGAGGATCGGCGCGGGGATTGCGGCCACGCCGACGAGGAGCCACATCCAATCGCCCAAACCCTGCAGGAACGGCTGCTGCTCGGTGATCAACACCGTGAAGGTCGCGTTGATGACATAGCCGAAACCGGCGCAGACATAGGCGCCTTGGAGCAGCCACAACCAGGACGCGCCGGGCTCGGGCGAGGCGCCCAGATGGCGGGGCGTGAGTGGTTGACCGCGATCGGGCGTCGGCAACCCCAGCCAAGCCGGGATCAACAGAACGGCGCCGACCAGTGTCAGGGCAATCCACTGACCTTGCCATGACCAGAAGAGTCCTGCGGCGGCGACCACCAGGACGCCGACCACGATCCCCAATCCGAGCCCGCTGAAATGCACCCCGAGCTCGCTGCGATGATCATGTCGGATCAGCCAGTTGAGGATCAGACCGGAGCCCAGCATCAGCCCCGCGGCACTGCTCAGACCGGCCAGATAACGGCTGACGCCCCAGAGGATCGGCGACTCCCCCATCCCCATCATCAGGGTCGTGATCACGGCCAAGAGCAGACCGGCCCGATAGAGCCTGTCCTTGATCCGAAGATCCTTGAGCCGACTGACGATCAAGACCCCGGAGAGGTAGCCGAGATAGTTCCAGCCGGCCAGCCAGCCGGCGAGGGCCTCGCCCATGCCCGTCTCGCTCTGCAGCACCGGAATCATGGGTGTGTAGGCGAAGCGCGCCACGCCCATGGTTAGGATCAGGGCGCAGATCCCGGATCCCAGAACGCTCCAGTGGCTCGGTTGATGGTCGGGGTGCTTCACGTGTCGTGGTACCCCGGACAGTCTCGAACGACATCCGCAACGAGGCGCGAGCGCCACAGATAGACCGGCACCGCGAGACTCAGCAGCAGCGAGATCAAGAGCGGCTCGTCGATTGCGTCGCGCAGCGGCATGCTCGCGTCCGTTAGTCTGAGCAGCAGAATGCCGACATAGATGAGAATCGACAGGGTGAGGATCTCCCGTGCACGTCGCCAAATCCGCCGTACCCAGTTCGGACAAGGTCGGCGCCGTCGGAATCCCGCAGCCATGACGAGCGCCGCGGGGAGATCGGCGACGACGAGTTCAGGACGCACGAGATTGCGCAACACCTCGATCTCCTCCCCGGTCGTCGGCAGAAAGGTAATCCCGAGCAGCAGCAGATGGCGCACCAGGAAGACCAGCGTCAGCCACAGCAGGACCGGGGCCTTCAGGAGCAGGTCGTCGTCGTAGCGATGGCTGGCGTAGCGCAGTCGGCGCCGGAGAGGCGCCACGCTCATCGCGCCACCGCGGCGGAGGATGATCGCGCTCCCCGGGGAACGCCATAGGACGCGGGTCGGCAGGGGGGTGCGCTCAAGGTGGCGGCGCCTGGTCGAGCTGCGCGTAGATGCAGTTCAACGCGGGCGTATTCTTGTCGGTCGGGAAGAATCCGTTGATGTCGGTTGCATAGGTCGTTCGGTCGATCCGGCCGTAATACAGCTTGCTGGTCTCGTCGAGGAAATAGTCGTTGTCGTCGCCATTGCTGACGTTGATGATGTAATTCAGGGGTTGATTGCCGAGCGACAGATGTCCGCAGGCATTGGCGACCTGATTGTAGAAGCCTTCTACACCCGGCTTCTCGATCAGGCTATCCGGTGCAACCAGGTCGCCGCCGCAGCCGGATAGCGCCAGCATGACGACGCCGGTCACAGCCAGTGTGGCCGGCATGCTTGCGTGCTCAAGGGCTTGCATCATTCATTCTCCTCGAGTTGAGACTGATCACTTATCGAATCCAGCTCGGGTCGAACGGACCCGGCTGAAACGCGCGATATTGCGCGACACCGTACGCCAAGTGATGCACGGATTGAAGAAAATTCAGCTCCGTCCACGCATCGAGAGGCCAGCCGGTACGGTCTCCGCGTTTGTCGAGCACGAGATCGGAGAATGTGTCGTCTAATGCGTCGGGGTCGCCCCGGACAAGATCGACCGGCTCGGCCAGATCGGCGGTGCGCGGGGCGCATCACTCGTCGGCGATCGAGACGTCTTTGCCGGCCGCCGTGAGCTCGGCGGTCTTCACGTCGATATAATCAAACGGGCTGTCGGGGTAGCGCTCGTAGTGGCGGCCGGCGACATACTCCAAGACGCCGCCGAAGTGGTAGCGGTAGAGCATGCTCTCGATCCGGGTAATCTCGCGTCCGCGGTCGAACAAGACGATGCTCGGGGTATATTGGATGCCCAGAGACTCGGCGAGCGCCTTGGGTGTCGTCGCGTTGCCCATCGGGTCGATGATGGGGGCCTCGGATCGCGCGTCGAGACGCACGAGGGTGAGGCCCGTCAGGATCTCGCGGATCTGCGGATCGGCCAAGTGGCCGTCGTGCAGGGTGTCGCAGGCCACGCAGGAGATGTCCTCGAACAAGAGGGCGAGGGGCCGGTCGGCGACGGCGGCGAGGTCGTCGATCGATTGGATCTGCGGATGCTCTCGGAAGCCGTAGACCTCGCTCCGGGGTTTGGCGGCGGCATAGTCGTTCAAGGTCTGTTTCAGATAAGCACGTTCATGCACGTAGTCGAGGACAACCTTGAAGTCATCGACATTGCGATAGCCGCTGACGCGCGCGACCGGACGGTTGGAGTCGTCCAGAAAGACGACCGTCGGGGTGAAGCGCACCTGATAGAGATCCGCGAGCTCCTTTTCGGACATCGACATCTCCTCGGTCACCGCCACCTCGCGATCGCCCTTCGTGTTCAGGGCGATGACGTCGAAATGCTCCTGGATGAAATCGCGATAGGGCGCCGTCGCGAAATTCTCCTGGATCAGCTTGTAGCAGTAGGGGCAGCCGTTCATCTCCATGATGAGGATGACGTGCTTGCCGGATTCGGCGGCCTCGCTCACGTCCTCGGGAAGGTCGAGAAAACTCTCTTTGAACCAGCTTGGATGGCTGAGCATCTTGGCGCCCGTGACCTCGCCGGTCGGCGTCTGCTCCTGCGCGGCGGCGGGGGCTGCGCAGAGGGCTGCAAGCAGCGAGCAAAGCGGCAGAAGCCTTGTCGGGGATTTCGGTGTCGTGCCGAGCATCGAGATGGGTCTCCTGTGCGGTGCATGGCGGTCGGTTGCCGATCCTAACCGGGAGGAGGGTCGCCGGGAAAGGCTCCCGCGACGGTGCCGACGCGCAAGAGCCGTTTGACAGGTCCGCGACAGCTCGCTAAATTCGCGCCCTCTTGAGGGGAGTAGTTGCCCTTGCGTCGTGGCCTTTGTCATGAGCAAGGGGCTCGTGTCAACACACTTGGCGAGTGCCCTTGGTTTTCTCGCCCGACCCCCGGCGACCTCACTTCATGCGTCCTTCTCCCGCGCTTTTTCGCCGCCCGAGACGTCTCGTCTCCGCCGACCCTATCCTCTGCACGACGCCCGTGCCTTCCGGCGAGTCTCCACTGCTGCTCGGCGATGTCGGCCGTGCGCGGAGGGCTTCGCGATGAGCGATCTTGCCCTGTCCGAGGTCTCCGGGTGGCTCTGGGCCGCGGTCACGACCTTCGGCGTGATCTTTCTGGCCGAGTTGGGCGATAAATCCCAGCTGGTCTGTATGACCCTGGCGGCCCGTCATCGTCGATGGCCCGTCTTGATCGGTGCGGTCGCGGCCTTCGTGGTTCTGAACAGCCTTGCCGTCGTTTTCGGCGTGGGGCTCGCGCAGTGGATCCCGGAGCGCGTTCTGGCGGGCGCCGTCGCCATCCTGTTCGCCGTGTTCGGGGTGCTCGCGTTGCGCGCCGAAGAGGCCGACGAGGACACGCCGCAGCGCAGCTGGAGCCATCAGGGTATCGTCATGGCGACCTTCTCGATGATCTTTCTTGCCGAGATGGGCGACAAGACCCAGTTGGCGGTTGCCGGCTTGGCCGTCACCTTGCCGCCCCTCGCGGTGTGGACCGGTGCAACCATTGCGTTGGCGCTGACCTCCGCGCTCGGCGTCTGGGTCGGCTGCCGCCTGCTGCAGGTCATGCCGCTTCATCGGCTCCATCAGCTGAGCGGTATGGTGTTTCTGATGCTTGCCGGGATCGCGCTGACACGCGTGTTTTGATTTAGCCGCCCGCCGCCGCCAAGCGGCGCGAAGCGGGAGATCCTTTCCCGGAAATCGCCTAAAGGAGAGGACCGATCGAGGTTCCGAGCAGCAATATGGCCGATGCCGCGACCGTGATCAGAACGTTGTCGTCGATCGGTCCGAGCTCGTAGCGCTCGATCCAGGTCGCCACGATCGCCGAGATCAGGCCCCAGACCGGGATGGCGGGCTCGGCGAGTCCGCCGATGATCCAGCCCATGGGCGCGCAGACGATGAGCATGAAGACATTGCCGATCGGACTCTTGGAGCGACGGCGCACCAGCAGGTTGCGCGCGATCCCGGTCACTCCGTCGCCGAAGGCCATGTAGAGTGCCGGAAGGATGGCGAGCCAGGGATTGTCGAGCAGCCACCAGAGAAGCGAGACAGAGAGCGCCCACATGAGGGCGAATTTGACATCGTTGCGGTTCTCGTCGGTTTGAAACCAGTAGAACCTGAAGCCCGTCGCATGTGCGCCGAAGGTGAGGAGCGTCAGCAAGAGCCCGCAGATCAACGGATACCAGGGGCTGTCGAAGACCAAGGGGACCATCAAGGACCCGACGCCGCCGGCCAGCATGTGCACGATCTTGCGGTTGTAGTAGACCGCCCGGATCGGCTCCATACCGCGTGCGACCATGGCCCGGTAGGGAATCCGGGTCACGAAGAGGACCGCGAGGACATAGAGGCTGAGGCCGGCGGCCCAAAGCAACTGCGATGAGATGGTCATAGGTTGAACGGCGCCCCAAGCGATTCAGAGCGTTGTCGGAGACCCGACCCGCCCGGGACATGACGCGCTGACAGCTCGACAAGGCTCAAAGCAGCTTCACCAGCGCGGCGATCGCCCCGACCTGTGCGAATAAAAGCGGGATCAGCCACAGCAAGAGGCTGTTGCGACTGCGCTCGATGGCGGCCATCACCTCGCCGCGCAGCTGCTCGATTTCGGTCTTGACCTCGCCGCGCAACTGCTCGATCCGGATGGTGAGATCCGCGCGCACCTGCTCGATCTCCCGGGTCAGCCTTAGCTCGGATTCGCGCAGATGGCCCTGGGTCACCAACTCCGGCAGGTGAGGATAGCGCTCTTCCAGCCGCTCGAACGCCTCGGCGATCACTCGCGCACGCGCCCGTTCGTCCGGCGCGCTGGCCAGTGCTTCGTAAAGCTCGACTACAGAGCTCATGGCGGGCTTCCTTCCGTCGACCGATCGTGCCGACAGTGTATCCGAGGTCGGCATGAAAGCGGGAGGCGCCGAGTCCCTGCGCGGAGTCTCTAGTCAGGCAGCACGAGACGTTATATTGTATCCAACGGCTTGACGATGGCCGATCCAACAAGGGCAATCCACCGATGCTGCGTCGCCTCCTGTTCGTTCTTCTCGTGCTCCCCGCCCTCGCATGTGCGGCCGATCCGCTCACGGTTTTCGTCACCGTCGTCCCGCAGGAGACCTTCGTGTCGCGTATCGGCGGTGAGCATGTCCGCGTCAACGCATTGGTGCGGGCCGGCCAAGATCCGCATGCCTACGAGCCGACCGCGCGACAGATTGCCGCCCTGGCCGAGGCCGATCTCTACGTGCGTGTCGGTGTCGGCTTCGAGGATGCCTGGATGCCGCGCCTGCTGGCGGCCAATCCGCGCATGCGGGTGCTCGATGCCCAAGACGGCATCGAGTTGCGTCGCAAGGCTGCGGGGCGCGACCAAGGCGACCCTGATCATGGCCATGACCACGGCCATGATCACGGCGACGTCGACCCCCACGTTTGGACCAGTCCCGCGCGCGTGAAGATCATGGGTGCCCGAATCCGCGATGCGTTGGCCGACCTGGCCCCGGAGTACGCCGCGGACTTCGCCGCCAACTACAATCGATTTGCCGCCGACTTGGATGCACTCGATACCGAGATCCGCGCGCGACTCGCCGGCGTGGAAAACCGCCGATTCATGGTCTACCACCCGGCCTGGGGCTACTTCGCCGAGGACTACGACCTGGAGCAGGTCGCGATCGAGCGCGAGGGCAAGGAGCCGGGTGCGCGTGCCTTGGCCGCTATGATCGAGCAGGCTCGGCGCGAGGGCATTCGGGTCATCTTCGTGCAGCCTCAGCTCAATCCGTCGTCCGCCGAGCAGGTCGCCCGATCGATCGGCGGTCAGGTTGCGGTGATCGACCCCTTGTCGGGCGATTATTTCGAGAACTTGCGTCGGGTTGCCGATCTCGTTGCGGGGGCCGGCGCGCCATGATCCCCGTCGGCGGCGAGCCGCGGGCGGCATCGCACAAACAACCCGTCATCGCGATCCGGGATCTCGGCTTCTCCTACGGCGAGTCGCCTGTCCTCGAGGGCGTCGATCTGGAGATCCTCGACGGCGAGTTCGTCGGCTTGGTCGGCCCTAATGCCGGCGGCAAGAGCACGCTCCTGAAACTCGTGCTCGGACTCCTGGAGCCGCAGCAGGGGAGCATTCAGGTCCTCGGACAGCCGCCGCGCCACGCGGTGCGTCGCGTCGGCTATGTGCCCCAATTTCCGACCTTTCCGCGGGACTTCCCGATCTCGGTCGAGCAGGTGGTCCTGACCGGACGGCTCGGCTTCGGGCCGATGCTCGGCTGGTACCGCTCGAGCGACCGCACCGCGGCGCGCCAGGCGCTGGCCGAGGTCGAGGCGCTGGATCTGGCGCGTCGGCGTATCGGAACCCTCTCGGGTGGCCAGCTTCAGCGTGTCCTGCTGGCCCGCGCGCTGGTCGCCGAGCCGTCGATCCTGATCCTCGACGAGCCCACGGCCAACATCGATCAACGCATGGAAGGGGATATTTTCGACCTGCTCGCCCGACTCAACGCGCGCCTGACCATCCTGGTCGTCTCGCACGACATCGCCTTCATCTCGGGCTATGTGGATCGCGTCGCCTGCCTCAACCGCACCCTGGTCTGCCATACGACCGAACGCGTCGACGGCGATCTGATCCATCAACTCTACGGCGACAATGTCCGGCAAGTCGCGCACGCGGGCACCGCGCACGGACACGCTCACCACCACGGCCACCCGGGGCACTGATCCGATGCAGGACTTTATCCAGGCGCTCGGCCAACACGCCTTCCTGCAGACCGCCCTGCTGGCCGGACTCCTTGCAAGCCTCGGCTGCGGGGTGATCGGGACCTTCGTGGTGGTCAAGCGCATCGCCTTCATGGCCGGGGGGATCGCCCATTCGGTGTTGGGCGGCATGGGCGCGGCGCTCTATTTCGGCTTCGACCCCTTGCTCGGCGCGCTCGCCGCCGCCGTGCTCTCGGCCCTGCTGATCGGCCTGGTGCGGCTCGCCTGGAACGCCCAGGAGGATACCCTGATCGGCGCGCTCTGGGCGATCGGCATGGCAATCGGGATCCTCTTTATCGCCAAGACACCCGGCTACACGACCGACCTCATGAGCTTTCTGTTCGGCAACATCCTGCTGGTTCCGCGCCGCGAGCTCTGGTTCATGGCCGGCCTCGACCTGGTGCTTCTGGTCACCGTCATGCTTTTCTACCGACAATTGCTCGCGGTGACCTTCGACGAGGAGTTCGCCCGACTGCGCGGCGTACCCGTCGCCTTCTTCTATCTCCTGCTGCTGTGTTTAGTCGCGGTGACCGTGGTCTTGCTGATTCAGGTCGTCGGCCTGATCCTCGTGATCGCCCTGCTGACCCTCCCTGCGGCGATCGCCGGCCACTACGTCCACTCGCTGGGCGGGATGATGCTGATCGCGACCCTGCTCGGCGGGGTCTTCACCTCCGCGGGTTTGGCGCTCTCCTACGGGCCGGACCTGCCCGCGGGACCGACCATGATCTTGTTGGCCGGGAGCGTCTATGTCGTCTCCGCCGTTCTCAGCCGGGTTGTTGCGCGGCGCCGAGCGCGGCGGCGTCCGCTCCTGAACGCAACGGGAGGGTAGGCGGATGGCGTCCACATCCGACGACGCAGTGCTCGATCGCGCCGATGTCCTCTGTCGGGCGCGCGGCGTGAAACTCACCGCCCAGCGGCGCCGAGTCCTCGCGATCCTCTGCGCCTCGGCCCGTCCCTTGGGTGCCTACGAGATCCTCGATGCCATGCGCGAAGGCTCCCGCACACTGGCCCCGCCGACCGTCTATCGCGCGCTCGACTTTCTTCTCGAGCAGGGTCTGGTGCACAAGCTCGAAAGCCTGCACGCCTTCGTCGGCTGCAACCATCCGGATCATCCGCACTCGAGTCAGTTTCTGATCTGCAAGAGCTGTGGCGCGGTCGCCGAGATCGAGGACGAGGCGATTGCACGCAGCCTCGGCTCCGCGGCCAGCCTGAGCGGTTTTCAACCGCAGCGGCCCGTGGTGGAAGTGATCGGGACCTGTGCAGGTTGTGCGCAAAAAGCACGTTGAATCGCGAGGACTCAGTATGAATCGAATCCGTACCTACACCGTCTCCTTGACCGCAATCACGATGTGTCTCGCCGTCGCGAGTGTGCCGGCAGAGAACACCGAGCAGCGTCGACAGGGCGCGCATGTCCACGGGATGGCTCACATGACGCTTGCCGCCGAGGGTGACAAGGTGCTGATCGAGCTGACCAGCCCCGCGGCGAGTCTGATCGGTTTCGAACGCGCACCGCGAACCGACGATGAACGTGCCACTCTCGCGCTGGCCAAGGAGAATCTGGAGGCCGGCGATGCCATGATCCGCCTGAACATCGAGGCTGGCTGCCGGCTGGAGACCGCGGAGATCGACGCCGAGTTTGCCGATGCCGGGCAAGGCCGCAAGGCGGAGCACGCGCACGAACACGACGCCGATCACGGCGAGGACGGGCACGCGGACTTTGTCGTGCGTTACAGCTTCGCCTGCGATCGACCCGAAGCCCTGGGTTCCGCCGCGCTCGGAATCTTCTCGGGCTTTCCGGCCTTGGAGCGTGTCCTGTTTCAGTACGTGACCGCGGAGGGGCAGGGCGGGGCGGAGCTCACCCCGCGTGCGCCTGTCGTGACCTTCGTGCCGCTTTAAACCGCGCCGATATTGCGCCGGACGGTTTTAGGGCTGCGAGACGCTGAGCGACAAACGCTGTAGGAGTTGGCGCGGTTTAGGTGAAAAATATTTTTAATCATGTGGTTGAGGTTTTTTTGCTGCGTCCGCTCCTGGGTTTCGGCGTTGTTTCATCTGTCCTGACGGGCAAAAGGAAAGACCCGACCGACCCCCGCTCCCGTCCGTCCGGCACGAGGTGATGTGATAGAGTCACGAGTCAAGACCCCGACCCCTGCAGACCTACTCAAAACACCGATGCGGCTTGACGCTTGACTGACCACTCACCGCCCCGATTTTCGCTGATATGATTGTTTAATCAGGCGAGTACAACGATATGACTAAGCTCAGCACGCTTTATCAAACCGACTATGCCGCCTGGGCGGCCCGCCATGTCGAACTGCTTCGCGCCGGTCGCTTTGCCGAATTGGATATCGAGCATTTATTAGAAGAGCTCAGCGACATGATTAAGAGCGATCGACGTGAATTGGAAAGCCGATTATTGATTCTGATCGCTCACTTATTGAAATGGGAGTTCCAGTACCAAACCCTCTCCGAGCGCTGGCGCGAGTTTAAAGGCGATAGCTGGCGCGCGACCATCGTCGAACAACGCAAACGCCTTGTTGTACTGCTGCGTCAATCGCCCGGGCTGAAATCGATCCTTGCCGAGGCCATCGCCGCAACCTATCCGGATGCGGTCGACCTGGCCAGCAAGGAAACGCGCCGGCCCCCGGAGACCTTCCCGGCGCACTGTCCCTACCAGGCGACGTCGCTGCTTGATGACGATTACTACCCTGGTTCATGGGAGCAGACCTAGCAAAGGCGAGGTAAGGCCCAAGCTGTCCGAAAAAGGTGTTGCACCCAAGCCGGACGGCTTTTCCGAGGGTAATCGCATGGTTGGCGGTATCATCCCGCCTTGGGGTTTGCACAAAAGAGGTAAACGTAATGAATGCCATCCGCCAGGTCTTCGATGATGCAGCCGAGCAGCTGCGCATCGACCTTCCCCCCGAGCTTCAGCATCGCCGCGTAGAGGTCATTATCTTGCCCATGGATGAAAAGGTCGCGCCGTTTACAGAAACAGCAGGTCCTCGGTATCGGACCTTCAAGGTCGATGAACGGGCGATCTTCGATCGGGATGCACTGCATGAACGGTGAGCCCTTCGTGGATACAGAGCAGCCTTGAAGCCATGATCGAGCACTGCCGCGTGATTCCGGTCTCGGTGCCGATCATTCGCCAGGCACACGCCATCAAGAACCGCTATGGTTTTTCGCTGTGGGATTCGCTGGTCGTCAGTAGCGCATTAGTCGCGGATTGTCCCGTGCTGTATTCCGAGGACCTTCAGCATGACCAATGTATCGAGGGGCGTCTAATCGTGCGCAATCCGTTTAAGGGCATCAACTGAAGCATCCCCAGTCCGAAGCACCGTCAGTTGTCATATCGTCCTTTCATCGCCCAAAGGTTGTATCGCATCGTCGGCCCGCTCTTCGTAGCCAAAGCCGCAGACATAGCCCGGGGATCGGGCCAGGGCCTTCTCGGGCGCACAGCCAAGCATCTGCGTCGGCGGGGATCGACTCGGGTGAGTGACGATACCGATCCAAGGTATCCTTGACCCAGGCATCCAAGGACCGCTCTACGAAACGAGTCTGGGGAGTTGGCACATGACCCTCTCGGTTGGGACGTTGGGAACCCCGGGGGACCTTGGAGAACCCGGGGGAAACCCTTCTCCGGTCATCGAGATCCGCGATCTGGCCTTCCGATGGCGCCGCGGGGCGCCGGCCGTGCTCGCCATCGACCACCTCGAGATCGCGCGGGGCGAGCGCGTCTTCATCGAGGGACCGAGCGGCAGCGGAAAGACAACGCTGCTGAGTCTTCTAGCCGGTGTGGTCAAGGCCGAGCGGGGGAGCCTGCGCATGCTCGGGCAGCCGCTGGAGCGCATGGGTGCCGTCCGGCGCGATCATTTCCGGGCCGACCATGTCGGCTACGTCTTTCAGATTGAACATCTGATCCCTTATCTGTCGCTGGTGGAGAACGTGACCTTGCCCTGCCGCTTCTCGCGGCTGCGTCGGGCGCGCGTGCTCGAGCGCGCCGACTGCGGCGGGCGCTCTGCGCGGTGTCTGGAGGAGGAGGCGCTGCGTTTGCTCGATCATCTCGATATGGCCGAGCCCGCGCGCTCAAGACGGCCCGTCACCGAGCTTTCGGTCGGGCAGCAACAGCGCGTCGCCGCGGCGCGTGCGCTCATGGGTTCGCCCGAGATCCTGATCGCCGACGAGCCGACCTCCGCGCTCGATTCGGATCGTCGCGAAGCCTTTATTCGACTGCTGTTTCGGGAGTGTGCCGAGACGCGGATGAGCTTGATCTTCGTGAGTCACGATGCGGCGCTCGAGCCCTTGTTCGATCGCACCGTGCGTCTCGCCGAGATCAATCGCGCCCTTGGCTCGAAGCCGCTCGGCGACTGAGCCGATTCCGGACTCGGGCCGGGCGAGCTCCGTTTGCTCCCCGCCTAAGGCGATTTCCGAGAACAGGCATCCGGACTGCGCATGACCGGAAGACCTAAAGTGCTTTGCATGCGAATAAATTCGCACCTACACGCTGGTAGATCCTTGCCGAAATTACCTAAAGCCTGAAGCCCATCACCAAGCCGGCCGTGAAGGATGCCGCACTCGTCAGGTTGCCGCCGATGAAGTCGAAAAAGGCGCCTCCATTGACCGTGAGCCACTCGACCCAGCCGTCGTAGTGGATCTCCAGGCCGGACCAGTTCACGTCCAGAATGCCGGCATACTGCAAGGCAAAGACCCCGAGCAGGATGAGGCCGACGACGAGCAGCACCAGCTTGAAGGCCATCTTCAGCGCAAACCCGAGCGCCAGCCCGACCATGAAGGAGAACCCGAGCTTCAGGAAGAAGGTTTCGTTGAAGAGTCCGGCGGCCTCCACCGGTGCGGTGTCTACTGCGAGATGATCCATCGGGTCTGTCGGCAACGAGGCTGAAGGAAGGAGGTCGGGTCGGAGCGCGTCGGCGAGGCGCAAGTGCAGCACGGCAGATGTGTCGAAAATGATCTCGGACGGTTTCGGAATCTCTGCGCTGCTCCGCTAGTGTATACCGAGCACTCGCGGACGTTTCGTCGCATTGGACGCCCCGCGCATGCGGACCGCATCCGCCTGGGCGGCCTCGATGAGGAAGGCGGGTGCGGTTCGGCCGCCCTTCGCGCACAATGGGCGCTGTTCACCGTTGCATGGAGCTCGACGTGACTGCAAGCGCCCTCACACCCGGCCTGATGCTTGTCCACGGCAACCGCCCTGAAGATCTGCGCGATCTTCTGGTGGAATGGATGGCGCGGTATCCGTTGGGCCCGCTCGAGAACGAGATCGTTCTGGTACAGAGCAACGGTATCGCGCAGTGGCTGAAACTTGCGCTCGCCGCCGATGCCGATCCGGGCTCGGGTGAGTTTGTCGCCGGCGAGCGGGGCCTCGGCATCGCCGCGGCGCTCGAGATCTCGCTGCCTGCGCGATTTCTCTGGCGTGTCTACCGGGCCGTGCTCGGCGCCGACGCGGTCCCGGAGATCTCGCCCTTCGACAAGTCCCGCCTGGTCTGGCGTCTGATGCGGCTCCTGCCCGAGCTGTTGACTCGGCCCGAATACATGCCGCTGCGCCGCTTCCTGCAGTCAGATGCCGATCTGCGAAAACGTTTCCAGCTCGCCGAGCGTCTGGCCGATCTCTACGACCAGTATCAGGTCTATCGCGCTGACTGGCTCGACGCCTGGGGCAACGGCGAGGACGTGCTGATCGAGGCGCGCGGAGCTCGCGTACCCTTGCCGGACGAACAGTGCTGGCAGACCGGACTCTGGCGTGCCCTGCTGGCGGATGTGAAGGGAGACGGCGATGCGCGGGAGCAGGGGGCCGGCATCGGTCGAGCCGGCGTCCACGAGGCGTTCCTCCGACGTGCGTCCGACTGGCCTGAAGGCACGCACCCGCGAGGCCTGCCGCGTCGGGTCATGGTCTTTGGGATCTCCAGTCTACCGCGTCAGTCCCTGGAGGTGCTGGCCGGGATGGCGCGCTGGACCCAGGTCCTCATGTGCGTCCACAACCCCTGCGAGCATTACTGGGCCGACATCGTCGCCGACAAGGATCTGCTGCGCGCCGAGCGCACCCGTCAGCGGCGCCGCGACGGCATGCCGGCGGATCTGTCCGAGGAACGGATGCACCTGCACGCCCACCCGCTGCTCGCGGCCTGGGGGAAGCAGGGCCGCGACTTCATCGGTCTGCTCGACGAGCATGACGACGAGGCGGCTCGGGCGGGCTATCGCGGGCGGTTCAATGCCATCGGTCAGCGGATCGATCTGTTCGACGCCTCGCAAGAGGCCGACTCGGTGCTTGAGCAGCTCCAGGACGACATCCGCGATCTGCGCCCGCTCAAAGAGACACTCACGCATTGGCCGGAGGTCCCTTCGACGGGCGATGCCTCCATCCGCTTTCATATCGCCCACAGCCCCCAGCGCGAGGTCGAGATCCTGCACGACGTCTTGCTCGCCGCCTTCAATGCAGACAGGACCCTGACACCCCGCGACATCATCGTCATGGTGCCGGACATCGACATCTACGCGCCGCACATCCAGGCGGTGTTCGGTCTCATCGATCGCGATGACCCTCGCCACATCCCCTACAGCGTCGCGGATCAAGGCCAACGCGCGACTGAACCTTTGATCCAGGCCCTTGCGAAGCTGCTCGAGCTGCCCCGATCGCGTCTGGCGGTCAGCGATGTGCTCGATCTGCTCGAAGCCCCGGCACTGCGCCGGCGCTTCGGGATCGCAGAGACGGACCTTCCGCGGCTCCATCGCTGGATCCGCGGGGCCAATATCCGCTGGGGTCTGCACGCCGAGCAGCGCGCGAGCCTCGATCTGCCGAGTCAACTCGATGCCGATGCTCAACACACCTGGCTGTTCGGCCTGCGCCGGATGCTGCTCGGGTATGCGGTCGGTGCCGGCGGCGACGAAGGGGCATGGCAGGGGATCGAGCCGTTCGACGAGATCGGCGGTCTGGATGCGGTCCTTCTCGGCCCGCTCGTGCGGCTCATCGAGCGTCTGGATGTCACCTGGCGGACCTTGCGCGCGCCCGCGACCGTCGCCGACTGGTGCACGCGTCTGCGTACCCTCATGGCGGATTTCTTCGACGCCGCCGACAGCGCCGAGGCCTTCACCCTCATGCAGCTCGACGCCGCCCTGCAAGCATGGCAGGAGGCCTGCGACGAGGCCGCGCTTGCCGAGGAGCTACCCCTGTCGGTCGTCGGCGAGTATTGGCTCTCCCAGCTCGACGACGGCGGCCTGTCGCAACGCTTCTTCGCCGGCGCCGTGACCTTCGCGACCCTGATGCCGATGCGGGCCATCCCCTTCCGCCGGGTCTGCCTTCTGGGTATGAACGACGGCGACTATCCCCGCACCCGCATCCCGATGGACTTCGACCTCATGGGCCGAGACTACCGACCCGGCGACCGCTCGCGGCGCGAGGACGACCGTTATCTCTTTCTCGAGGCCCTGCTCTCGGCGCGGGACCATCTCCACATCTCCTGGGTCGGGCGCAGCATCACCGACAACGGCGTGCGACCGCCCGCGGTCCTGGTCGCCCAGCTGCGCGATCATCTTGCCGTCGGTTGGCGGCTGGCGGGCGACACGGGGATGTCGGAGGAGACGCGCGCGATCGATCCGGGTCGGGCCCTCCTGGATGCGCTCACGGTGGAGCATCCGCTCCAGCCCTTCAGCCCCGCCTATTTTCCCCCGGAGTCTGAGGCAAGTGCCGCCCAGCTCTTCACCTATGCCCGCGAGTGGCGCCCCCTCGATGCCGCTCAGCCGCGTTGCCCGGACGGAGCACCGCAAGCGCCCGCGGCCGCATTGCCGCCGCTGCCCCGCGATGAGCCGCTCGCGCTCCGCGACCTCGTCGATGTCCTCAAGGCGCCGGTGAAGGCCTTCTTCCGCCAGCGGCTCGGGGTCCTTTTCGAACTCGAAGATCCGACGAGCGAGGATCAAGAGCCCTTCACGCTCGAGCCGCTCGCCCGCTGGCAGCTGCAAGACGAGCTGATCCGTGTTCAGGAGCAAGCGCTGGCGCACGGCGAGCCGATCGCCGCGGCGCGCGAGAGCCGCCTCGATCGAATCCGACGGCGCGGCGATCTCGCGCCGGGTGGCTTCGGCGAGGCCTTCGCCGTCGAGCTGGTCGAACCGATGGATGCCCTTTTCGAGCGATATCGCGATGCTCTCGTGCGCTGGCCAAATCCTCTCGATGATGAAGAGGAGAGCCGGTTTCAAGCCGATCTTCCGCAGCCCGTTCCCGAGCTGGCGGATTGGGTCGGCGGCATCCGCACCGATGCCGAGGGCCTCCGAGGACGCGTCCTCATCGAGGCGAGCGACCTGACGACGAACAACCACTATCGCGGCGAGAAGCTCATCCGGTACTGGATCGCGCATCTGGCCCTGCATCTGGCCGGCGGCCCCCTCACCACGCTGGTCCTCAGCAAGGCTGGCGATGTCGAGCTCAAACCACTGCCGGTCGAGCATGCGAAGGCACACCTGACCGCGCTGCTGGCGGCCTGGCAGCTCGCCATGTGCCGTCCGCTCCCGCTCGCCGCGAAGACCGCGTTCGAGTGGCTCAAGGCCGGCGATGCGTCGAAGGCCCGCACGACCTACGAGGGTGGCTTCATGCAAACCGGCGAGGTCGCGACCGATCCCTATCTCGCACGCGCCTATCCGGACTTCGATGCACTCTGCGCGAGCGGTGAATTCGCCGAGCTGGCCGAGAGCCTGCTGCGCCCGCTCTACACCGCGATGCATGCCGACGACACGAAGAAGCCGGACCGGCCAGCCGCACCGCACGCAACCGGAGCCGCCGCATGAGTCCCGCGCATGGCCGAACGACGGCGACCCCGACGTCCGAGCAGGTGGATATCGAACCGGTCTCGCGTCGGGCCGAAGCCCGACCCACGGGCTCCGATGCCCTGGATCCGCTGCGCTTCCCCCTCTACGGCAGCCGCCTGATCGAGGCCAGTGCGGGCACGGGCAAGACCTTCACCATCGCGACACTCTATGTCCGCTTGGTGCTCGGCCGCGGCGTGCCGAACGACGCGACCCAAGAGGCACAGGAGATCGCTCCCCGCGCCCTCACCCCGCCCGAGATCCTGGTCGTCACCTTCACGGAGGCCGCCACGCGCGAGCTGCGGGACCGCATCCGCGGGCGTCTGGCCGAGGCGGCGATGGCCTTTCGCGCCAAGCCGCACGACATCGCCGCGCGCCCCGCGGGGGAGGATCCACTGCATGACCTGCGTGCCGAATGCCCGCCCGAGCACTGGCCGGCCTGCGCGCGCAAGCTCCAGCTGGCCGCCGAATGGATGGACGAGGCCGCCGTTTCGACCATCCACGGCTGGTGCAACCGGATGCTGCGCGAGCATGCCTTCGACAGCGACAGTCACTTCACCCAGACCCTCGAAACCGATCAGAGCGATCTGCTCGCCGAGGTGGTGCGCGACTATTGGCGGACCTTCATGATCCCGCTCGAGCCCGAGTCGGTCGCCGAGGTGCGTCAGTGGTGGTCCGATCCGGAGGCGTTGCAAGGGTCCGCCCGATCGCTCGTCGAGCATGCCGATCGGCTTGACCCCGCGGCCGAGCCGGCCATCGCGCTCAAGGCCGTCCGCACGGAGAAGGCGGAGCGTCTCGCCGAGCTCAAGGCACCTTGGGCCGCCTGGGCGGACGAGCTTCAGGCGCTTCTGGACGACGCCGTCGACAACAAGCGCGCCAAGTTGCAAAAGCGCTTCTACACCCCCTGGTTGAAGGCGCTACGGGACTGGGCCGCCGACCCTGCTGTCGAGTCGCTCGATCTGAAGACCGGCTGGGAGCGTCTCACGCCCGCGGGTCTGGCCGATGCCTGGAAGACGGGTGATCGGCCCGGTCACCCCGCACTCGAGGCGATCGCCGACCTCAAACCCGCGCTGGCCGATCTTCCCACCCCACGCTCAGCCCTTCTGCGCCACGCGGCGCGCTGGGTCGCCGACCGCTTCGCCGCCGAGCAGACCCGCCGCGCCCAGATGGGCTTCAACGACCTGCTGACCCGGCTCGATGCTGCACTTCAGGGCCCCAACGGCGAGCGTCTGGCCGAGATCATCCGCCGCCAGTTCCCTGTCGCCCTGATCGACGAGTTCCAGGACACCGACCCGGTGCAGTACCGCATCTTCGACGCCGTCTACCGGGTCTCGGAGAACGACCCCGCAACCGCGCTCGTCCTCATCGGGGATCCCAAGCAGGCCATCTATGCCTTCCGCGGCGCGGACATCTACACCTATCTCGCCGCCCGCCGAGACTGTGCCGGCCGTCTCTACACCCTGAAGCGGAACTACCGCTCCACGCCCGGCATGGTCGCCGCGACCAATCGCTGCTTCGAGGCGGCCGAGACCCGAGCGTCCGGGGCCGGCGCCTTCCTCTTCCGCACCGAGACCGACAATCCGGTGCCATTCATTGCGGCGGACGCAAAAGGGCGCAAGGACGCGCTGCTCATAGACGGCGAACCGCTGCCGGCGCTCACCGCTTGTTGGCTGCCGGCCAACGATTCGGGGAAAGCGCTGAGCAAGGACGCCTATCGTCGTCGGATCGCGGAGGTGTGTGCTGCCGAGATGGCGCGTCTGCTCAACCTCGGGCAGACCGAGCAAGCGGCATTCGTCGGCGACGGCGCGCCCAAGCCTCTGCGCCCGGCGCATCTGGCCGTGTTGGTCAACACCGGCAAGGAGGCGGCGATCATCCGCCGCGCCCTGGCGCAACGCGGTGTGCGCAGCGTCTATCTCTCCGACCGGGACTCGGTCTACCAGAGCCCGCAGGCCGGCGAGCTACAACGTTGGCTGGCCGCCTGTGCCGAGCCCGACGACACCAGCCTGGTGCGCGCCGCGTTGGCCACCGCCACACTCGGCCTGAGCTGGCCGGAGCTCGATCGTCTTAATCACGACGAGCTCGCCTGGGAGTCGCGCGTGCTCCAGTTTCGGGCCTATCGCGACACCTGGCGCCGCCAAGGCGTGCTGCCCATGCTGCGGCGCCTGCTCAACGACTTCGACGTCCCCGCCCGGCTGCTTGCTCGCGAGGCCGGATCGGGCTTCGAAGCAGGGCCGGATTCGGGGTTCGACGGGGAGCGCATTCTCACCGATCTGCTGCATCTCGCCGAGCTGCTGCAGCAGGCCAGCGTCCTGCTCGACGGCGAGCATGCGCTCATCCGCCATCTCGCCGAGCAGTGCCGGGATGCAAACCGCGGTGCGGGCGGCGATGCTCGCCAGATCCGTCTCGAGAGCGACGCCGATCTGGTGCAGGTGGTGACGGTCCATAAATCCAAGGGACTCGAATACCCGTTGGTCTTCCTGCCGTTCGCTGCCGATCATCGGCAGATTACGAAAGAAGACCTGCCGCTCAAATGGCACGATGCGCAGGGTCGCCTGCAGCTCGGGCTCTGCCCCGATGACGAGATCCTGGAACGGGCCGACCGCGAGCGTCTGGGCGAGGATCTGCGCAAGCTCTATGTCGCCCTGACCCGCGCCCGCCATGCCACTTGGCTTGGTCTCGCGCCGCTGTCCGGTCTGGAGCAGGGCGCCTTCGGGTATCTGTTGGGCGGCGGCGCCGTGCTGTCCCCCGATGGTTTGGATCAGGCACTCGAGGACCTGCGCGGCGACTGTCCGTCGATCGCCGTGGTCCAGGCGCGCGAGCCTTCGCCCGATGCCCCACCCGATGCATCAGGGGACCGCTTCGTCCCGGCCGGTCCGGCACGCCGTCTCGGGCCGGCGCGCACATCGGTCCCCGTCGTGCGCGAGCCTTGGTGGATCGCCAGCTATTCGGCCCTGCGCACCGTTGCCGACGGCGACCCCGCGCGGCCCGCGATGCCGATTCAGACGGAGGCCCAGACGGCGGCCCGGCCGCCTGCCGATACGGCGACCGAGGATCGGTTCCGGGAGTTGCAGGCCGCGCAAGCGGCCGCACCGGGCGCCGCGCTGTCTCACTCGCCGTCGAGCAGCGATGCAAGCCATCGACTGCCCGCCGCCGGAACCATCCACGCCTTCCCGCGCGGGCCGGAGGCGGGCACATTCCTCCATGATCTTCTCGAATGGGCCGCCAACCCGAGTTTCGCCGAGACCGCCGCCGATCCGGTGCGACTGCGCGACACCATCGCACGACGCTGTCAGGTGCGCGGTTGGTCCCGATGGATCGATCCGCTCACGGCCTGGCTGGAGTCCTTTTTGGCGATGCGGTTGCCCGTGCCCGCGATGGGCGGGCTTCCGGCCACCGCCTTGCGTCTCGTCGACCTGAGCGGCGCCGTGCCCGAGATGGAATTCTGGCTCGCCGCCCACCATGCCGACACCGGCGAGATCGATCGCTTGGTCTGTACCTACACACTCGAGCGCGCGCCCCGTCCGGCGCTCCAAGCCGCTCGCCTCAACGGCATGATCAAGGGCTTCATGGATCTGGTCTTCCAGCATGAAGGCCGTTTCTACGTGGCCGACTACAAATCCAACTGGCTCGGCCCGGACGCCGCGGCCTACACACCGGAGGCCATGCGCGCCGAGATACTGCACGCGCGCTACGAGCTCCAATACGTCCTCTATCTCTTCGCGCTGCATCGGCTGCTCACGGCTCGCTTGCCGGACTACGACTACGACCGCCACGTCGGCGGCGCCCTCTATCTCTTCCTGCGCGGAATCGAGTCGCCCAGCCGGGGCCTGCACGCCGAGCGTCCGCCGCGCGAGCTGATCGAGGCATTGGATCGCTGCTTCGCGCGCAAGGCGGAGGAGGGGCGATCATGAGCCGGGATCGGACGATGCAAGCCGCGCAGGCTCCCGGGGCTCGAGACGCTCAACGGGCGCACATGGACAGACTCCTCGCACGCTGGGCCGAGCACGACTGGCTGCGCGCGCTCGATGTCGCCTTCGTGGATTTCCTCCGCCGCGAGGTGCCGGATGCGCCGCCGTTGCTGATCCTCGCCGCGGCTCTCGCCAGCCATCAGCTCGGTCGCGGCCACGCCTGTCTCGACCTGGAGGCCACGCTGAAGGATCCGACCTTCGCCCTGTCCTTGCCCCCCGAGGGTGCCGACGCCGGGGCGACCGATATCCCGCCGCATCCCGCCGAGGTGCTGGACGGACTGACACTGCACGACTGGCAGGCCGCGCTCGCCCATCCCGATCTGGTCGGCCGGGGCGTCGGCGACACACCGCTGGTCCTGGTCGGTCCGCGACTCTATCTACGCCGCTACTGGCGATACGAGCAGGCCGTGCGCGCCGGTATCGACGCCCGCTCGGTGCGCTCCGAAGCCCTGCAGTCCGCCCTCCCGATCGCGTCCATGCGCCCTCTGCTCGAGCGTCTCTTCCCGCCCGGCTCGACACCGGACCGGAGCACCGATTGGCAGAAGCTCGCGTGTGCGCTCGCCGCGCGCAGCGCCTTCGCCATCATCACCGGCGGCCCCGGCACCGGGAAGACCACGACCGTGGTCCGACTCCTGGCGCTACTGCAAGCCCTTGCGCTCGCCGAGCTGCCACCGGATCAGACCTCTGCCGGACGGCCGCAGCGCGCACTGCGGATCCGCCTGGCGGCACCCACCGGCAAGGCCGCTGCACGTCTGAACGAGTCCATCGCTGCCGCGGTCGCAAGCCTGCCGCTCGCCGACCTGAGGAACGGCGAGGCCGTGCGCGCCGCCATCCCCGTCACCGTGAGCACGCTCCACCGCCTGCTCGGCAGTCGCCCGGACACCCGCCGCTTGCGCCACCATGCCGGCAATCCGCTGGCGCTCGATGTGCTGGTCATCGACGAGGCATCCATGGTCGATCTGGAGATGATGGCCGCCGTCCTCGACGCCCTGCCGGCGAACGCGCGCCTCATCCTGCTCGGCGACAAGGACCAGCTCGCCTCGGTCGAGGCCGGCGCCGTACTCGGGGAGCTCTGCGGTCGTGCCCGCGAAGGCCACTACACCCCGAGTACCCGGGACTGGCTGGAGCGCGCGACCGGCGAGCACATCCCCGCGGACCTCGTCGATCCCGCCGGCACGGCGCTCGATCAGTCCGTCGTGATGCTGCGGCACAGTCACCGCTTTTCAGCCGACAGCGGCATCGGGCAACTCGCCGAGGCGGTCAACGCAGGTGATCCTGTCAAGGTCCGCGACCTCTGGACACGCGGGTATGCCGACCTCGCCCTCGTCGTGCTCCACGGTACCGACGATGCGGCCTTCCGCTCGCTGATCGTCGACGGCGCGGCGACCTCGTCGGTCGATCCGCAGCCCAAGGACGTAGCGCGGAAAGAACAGGCCTATGCCGCCACGCCGCGACACGGCTACCGCCATTACCTCGATACCCTGCGAGAAGGCCAACCCGCTCGAGACGCCGATCCGTCGGCCTACGACGCCTGGGCACGCGAGGTTCTGCAGGCTCACGGCGCGTTCCAATGTCTCTGCGCCCTGCGCCGCGGACCCTGGGGCGTCGAGGGTCTCAACCAGCGCATTGCCGCCCTGCTGCACGATGCGGGGCTCATCCCGGCCAGTAGCGGCTGGTATATCGGCCGTCCCGTCCTGATCACCCGCAACGATTACGGCCTGGGGCTCATGAACGGCGACATCGGCATCACCTTGATCCGCCCCGCACCAGGCGATCGGGACCGGCCGCTCCGCGTCGCCTTCCACGCGGGCGACGGCCAGGACGGCATCAAATGGATCCTTCCCAGCCGCCTCCAGGCGGTCGAGACCGTCTATGCGCTCACCGTTCACAAATCCCAAGGTTCCGAATTCAGCCACGCCGGCCTGGTCCTGCCCGAGACACTCAGCCCGATCCTCACGCGCGAGCTGCTCTACACCGGCATCACACGCGCACGTGCACACCTGACTTTAGCGCAGCCTGGCGGGGATCAGGTCCTGGAACAAGCGGTGCAGCGGCGGGTTTTGCGGGCGAGCGGATTGATGGAAGAGGCGTCTCACGCATCATGAAACCATTCTTTATTTCGATCTCGCTTGGTTGCATAGTATGGCCATGACCTCCGTTGTCGCCCTATACGACGCCCTGACCGCGGCCCCCGACGAGCGCGCACGGGCGCGCGTGATCGCCGAGGCCTTCGAGCGTCTGGACGAACGCTATCCGCATCTGCCCGACCTGGCGACCCGGGGCCATGTGCGCGAGACCGAGCTACGCCTGCAAAAGGAGATCGAGCAAGTCCGGGCCGATCTCAAAGCCGACATCGAGCAGGTGCGTGCCGATCTGCGCGAGACCGAGCTACGCCTGCAACAGGAGATCGAGCAAGTCCGGGCCGATCTCAAAGCGGACATCGAGCAAGTCCGGGCCGATCTCAAAGCGGACATCGAGCAGGTGCGTGCCGATCTCAAGCTGGACATCGAGCGGGTCCGCGGCGAGATCGCGCGCACCAAGATCGACCTGCTGAAGTGGATCGTCCCGCTCATGTTCGCCCAGGTTGCCGCCATCGCGGCCCTGGTGAAGCTCCTCTAAGGAGTCCGTGGCTGATCCAATCGGCGGCTAAGGCACTGACCCCAATGCCACGATCCGACATCACTTGTTCTCGCCTACGCAGCGAGCTACCCTCCGCCAGGGTTTATCTTGGTGTCGGGCTCCTATAGGCGCCGGTGTCAGGGTGTTGCTGTAGTCACCGGTGGCGGACATGACGATGCGCGCAAAAACAATACCTCAAGCGGTTTTTGTCGGGCTCATGGCCTTGCTGGTCGGGGCCGGGCTCTCCCTCCATGCCGCGCCGGTGATCGACAACAACGCCGGCACCTGGACCGATGACTACAACGACAGCCTCGGCGTCGCGTCGGTCGCGCAGACGGAAGTCAACACCGCAGCCGGCATCGTTCAGCTCGAGAGCGGGCAGGCCAGCGGCTCCTATCGCACGGTCACCATCAGGCCCAACAGCTTCAGCGCCTGGGGCGCCCTCACGCTCCAGGCCAACTACTCCGCCGTCGGCGACCTCCAGGTCGAAGTGCTGGACCCGGCGGATACCGTCCTCCTCGGCGGCCCGGTCAACTACGCCGGTCCCATCGACCTGAGCAGCCTGTCTGCCGCCACCTATCCCGAGCTGCGCGTGCGCGTCACCCTCACCGCCGGCGCAACGCGCCCGACGGTCTCGCAGCTCAATGTGACCTGGACACCGAAGTCATTCATCCTGCTGAACAAGAAGGCCCCCGAGGAGGTGCAGGCGGGGCAGCAGATCAACTACCGGATCAATTATTCCGTGGCCTTCGTCGGAGCGACGGATCTGGTGGTGTGGGACACCCTGCCGGCGATGACCTACCCGGCCGATTTCGGCCAGAACGACAACGTCACATTTGTCTCGGCCACCAAGGGCGGTCAGTTCACGCCCACTGCGATGACGGTCAAGGGCGTCGACATCCCGGCCAACAGCGTTTACTGGGATCTGGGCGCGGTGCCGGAGGGCACGACGGATACGGTGCTGTTCACCGTACGCACGCGCAACGGCACACTCGACGGCTCGGTGCAGCCGAACACGGCCTCGGCCGACGCCGCCAATGCGGATCCCGCCGTCTCCGCACCGGTCGAGACCATCATCCGCAGTCAACCGTCGCCCCAGATTCAGAAGCGTGCCGCCGACGGCATCTTCGCTCTGGCCAGCGGCAACTACACCCAGCCAGGCGGGGTGAATCGATTCCGGATTGAAGCGCGCAACCTCCCGGCCGGCGAAGGCCGCGAGACGATGTACCAGACGGTCCTCTTCGACAACCTCGACGACCTGACCGGCAAGATCAATCCGAATTTTGGCGGGGCGGGCATCCCGGTGGCCGACCTGTCCCCGACGGGCGGCCAGTATACGGCTACCGGCGTCACGGTCAACGGCACGGTCGTCCCGCCCAACAGCGTCTATTGGGATATCGGCGCGTTGGGGCCGGGCGCGACATTGACCGGGTTCTTCTCCGTCGAGATGCTGAATGAAGCCGACCTCGGTAGCGCCGGGCATTTGCCGGGCCAGTATGTCAACACCGCGACTCTCGACTCCTTCCGCACCACACCCATCTCCGCCAACCTGACGGTGCAATGGCCGCTGGATGAATCGCCCGCCGGCATTTTCGCCAAGGGCGATGGGGTCGGGGGTACCTTCCGCATCACCGGCGGACGCGACGACAATCCGCTCCTCTACGTCAAGCCCGGCGAGGCCATCCCCTTTGCCCTGCGCGTGAGCAACAGCGGGCTCGTGGCCCTGAACGACGCGGTTTTCCTGGACCGGGTGCCCGACAACACGACCTTCAAAAGCGCGTGGTTCACCGATCCGTGGCTGCAGGATCCCGACAATGCCCGGATCTTCTATTCCACCAGCGACCCGGGTAATTGGGATACGCCTCCAGCGTACAACCTGCCGGTGGATCGGAATAACTTCGGCGCCGACTGGTCGACAACCCTGCCAGCCGATCCAGCCGACGTGAAATGGGTGGCGGTCTGGATTCGCGCCGTCAACCCCGCGCTGCTGGACAGTTCGGCGCCCGGCTGGGTTCTCGGCGCGCCGACATCGGGCACGGCCTTTTTCGATGTCGTCGTGGATGCCGACATTCTGGATGCCACCCCCTGCGTGGATCAGTTCGTGACCAACCGCGGGCAATTCCGTGTCCACGCGCTGACGCGCTTTGACGGCACGGGAACCGATGCCATTAATCCGCCGCTGGCCGCGCACGACGACGAGCCGGTACGGGTTTCCATCGACAAGGCGATCCTGGCACATTCCGTGACGTCGACCGTGACGCCGTCCCTGCTCGACGAGCCGGGTCCGATGCAATTCGCAGCCACCATCCGGAACAACGGTAACGCGATTGCCCAGAACGTGCTGCTGGAGCTCCGCTGGCCCCGGATCCCGATCAACGCGGTGCCGCAGTACCTGACCTTCGCGGGCATCAATCGTCCGATTCAGTCGTTCGACCCGGCCAACGGCACGGTTGTGGTCAATCTCGGCAATCTGGCCCCCGGCGCCACGGCGTCGGCCACGCTGACGGTCAACGTGCCCGCCGGCCTGGAATTCGGCCAGCAATTGACCTTCACCGCCCGCGCCAGTGCCGACCCCGTTCCTTGTTCTGTTGCGGACGCCGTCGATACCGCCACCGCCGCCGCGCGGTTTTTGCCGGGCCTGCGCGTGTTCAAAAACGATGTCGTGGACCTGATTCCCTCGGGCGGATTCATTGACTACACCCTGACCGCGCGCAACATCGGAACGGGTCCGGCTAAGGGCGTCTGGGTGGTGGACCGCATTCCCGACGAGACGGTTTTCGTCGGCGCCACGGGTCCTCAGGGCGAGCAGGTCTGGTTCTCCGACGAGGACAACCTGCCACCAGCCTTCCTGACAGCCATGCAGCCGCTGGACGCGGCGGCCATCGCGGCCCATTTCACGCCGGGCAGCCAGTCCGGCATCAACTGGACGAGTCCATTCGGCAACCAGACCCGATGGATCGCCTGGCTGATGGATGACGCCACAATCAGCCCGCCGCAATACCCGGTCGGCACGGTCAATACCGTCGGCTTCCGCGTCGGCAACGACCTCGACGGCCCGGGCCCGAACACGGACGGCTCGCCCGTCGGCACGCAGAACTTCAACACCGTGGGCATTTTCTCCGACGAGCTGATCCAGGCGATCGGCAACGAGGTCGTAACCACAATCAACGACCTTCCGGGAATCCTGGTTCGCAAGACGGGGCCCTCCTTTGTGACCCGGAGTCAGGAGTTCGAGTGGGTCGTGACCTACTTCAACAATTCCGGCGGCAACAACACCACCACCGTGGTGACCGACACGCTGCCGGTCGGGATCACGTTTGTGTCGGCCACGCACGAATGGAACGAAGAGGCGCTGAACAACGGCGTCCCCGCGAACAACAACAGTCAGCTCGTTCCCTCGTCGGTGGTGGCGAATCCGGACGGCACGACGACGTTGACCTTCCAGATCGCCAACAACCCGGGGACGAACGGCTATCGCGGAGCAGACGAGTCACTGCATACCACGGAGGGCGGGACCATCGTCCTGAGGGTGCGGGTGAACGACAACATTCCGTCGGGAACCATCCTGCAGAATCGAGTCGCGGGCGAGGCAGCCAATGCGTTCGGAACAACGCGTTCGCGCGACCGGCACGAGGTCGAGGTGCGCAACGCCGACACGCGGGTCACCAAAGTCGCGCAGCCGCCAACGCCTGTTCCGGGTGACACGGTCAACTACACCCTGATCGTCGCCAATGACGGGCTCGTGCCCGCCGAGAACATGGTGATCGTGGACACGCTGCCGGCGGGGCTGACCTATGTGGCCAATTCCACCCAGATCTTGAGCCCGAACTACACCCTCGGCGAGCCGGCAGTGTCCGGCCAGACCCTGACCTGGAGCCCGGCCACCGCCAACGCCATCACGCGTACGGGGCTGCCCGCAGGAACGCTCCCCCCGCAGTCGGGGGACATCCTCATCCAGTATCAGGCCGCGGTCGATGGGACCGTCAACCCGAACACCGTCCTCCCCAACCTCGTCGTGATCGGGACCGATACACCCGAGGACGATGATACGAACAATCAGGACGACGCCGACGTTCGCACGCCCGATCCGGACCCGGCCATCCTCAAGACTGGTCCGGCCTTCGTCAATCCGGGCGACCGCTTCAACTGGAGCATCCAGTACTTCAACAACACCCGCCAGCCCGCCGCGAACGTCTACATCGTCGACACCCTGCCGGACGACACCAACGATGGCGAGGCCGATGTCACCTTTGTCTCCCAGACCGCCCCGGCCGGCGTCACCGCCTACTTCAGCGGCGCGCCCAGCAACGCGGCGCCCGCGTTCGATCCGACCGACCCGACCGGATCCGGCGCTTGGAGCGCCACACCGCCCGCCATCGTCAACCACATCTCCTGGCTCGTCGGCGCCCTTCCCGGCGAAGCCGGCCCGCTCTCCATCACCGTCACCGTCGATGCCATCCGCCCCAACAACGGCAGCCCGCAGCTGCCCGCCGCCGGCGTGAACATGACCAATGTCGTCGCCATCGCCACCACCGATCCCGACGAGGATTCCTCCAACAACCAGGACGACCACACCACCCGCACTCCGGGTAACGACATCGCGCTCATCAAGACCGCCACCAGCGAAGGCAACTTCCCCGGCCTCGTTCCCGGCGATCCCATCACCTACACCCTGGAGGTCATCAATACCGGCACCGAAATCGCCTACGGCATCGAGGTCGTCGATACCCTGCCAGCCGGCCTCACCCTCGCCAGTCCGTCACCCGGCCCGGCCCTGCTCTCGCTGGTCAATGCAAACGGCGAACCGGTCCAGCCGGTCGATGGCCTGG
>NZ_DATITZ010000252.1:0-4303 GCF_035467215.1 Thiocapsa sp.
ATCATGCGCAGCGTCGGGATCTGCTCGACCGGCTGGTGGGTCGGACCATCTTCGCCCAGGCCGACAGAATCGTGTGTGTAGACGAAGATCGGGGAGATCCTCATCAGAGCCGCCATGCGCAGGGCATTGCGGGCGTACTCCGAGAACATCAGGAAGGTCGCGCCGTAGGGGATGAAGCCCCCATGCAGGGCGATGCCGTTCATGATGGCGGACATGCCGAACTCGCGCACGCCGTAATAGACATAGTTGCCTGGCGCGCCGCCCTTGCCGATGCCCTTGCAGCCCTTCCAGAGGGTCAGGTTGGAGCCGGCAAGGTCGGCCGAGCCGCCGAGCAGCTCGGGCAGCAGAGGGCCGAAGCCGTTGAGCGCGTTCTGCGATGCCTTGCGCGAGGCGATGGTCTCGCCCTTCTCCACGACGGCGGCGATGAAGGCATCCGACTGTGCGGCCCAATCGCTCGGCAGCTCGCCGGCCATGCGGCGTTTGAATTCGGCTGCCTCGGTCGGGAACTTCGCAGCGTACGCGGCAAAGCGGTCGTTCCACGCGGACTCGGCTGCGGCGCCCCGCTCCTTGGCATCCCACCCCCGATAAACGGCGTCCGGGATGACGAAGGGCGGATGGTTCCAGCCCAACGCCTCGCGGGTCAGGGCGATCTCGTCCTCGCCGAGCGCAGCGCCGTGACACTCTTCCTTGCCCTGCTTGTTCGGCGATCCGTAACCGATGATGGTCTGGCAGCAGATCAGGCTCGGGCGGTCGGTGATCTCGCGGGCGGTCTCGATGGCGGCCTTGACGGCCTCCGGGTCATGTCCGTCGACCTTGGGGATGACGTGCCAGCCGTACGCCTCGAAGCGCTTCGGGGTGTTGTCGAGGAACCAGGCCGGCGTGTCGCCGTGGCCGCGAACCTCGCCGTCGATCGAGATGTTGTTGTCGTCGTACACCGCGATCAGCTTGCCCAGGCCCAGCGCGCCGGCCAGCGAGCATGCCTCGTGCGAGATGCCTTCCATCAGACAGCCGTCGCCGAGGAAGACGTACGTGAAGTGGTCGACGATGTCGTGGCCGGGCTTGTTGAACTGCGCGGCCAGCGCCTTCTCCGCCAGGGCCATGCCGACGGCATTGGTGATGCCTTGGCCGAGCGGGCCGGTGGTGGTTTCCACGCCCGGGGCATAGCCGTACTCGGGGTGCCCCGGGGTCTTGGAGTGAAGCTGGCGGAACTGCTTGAGGTCCTCGATTCCGAGCTCATATCCCGTCAGGTGGAGCAGGGCGTAGATCAGCATCGAGCCGTGGCCGTTCGACAACACGAAGCGGTCCCGGTCGGGCCAGCTCGGGTTCGTCGGGTTGTGCGTCATGAAGTCGTTCCAGAGCACCTCGGCGATATCGGCCATGCCCATCGGCGCGCCCGGGTGACCCGAATTGGCCTTCTGGACCGCGTCCATCGCGAGCGCTCGTACGGCATTGGCAAGATCTTTACGTGAGGACATCAGTCCCTCCTAAGTTCAGAAGCAATGGTCAGTCGGTCATGCGTGCCGCAAGTCACATCCGCCGATCGATCGGCGTCGGGCGCGTGACGGCGAGGTGGCACGGCGTCGGAATGCAGTATGCAGGGCTAGCGGCCGGAGCGATCGCCGGAGCTTCGCGTGCGCAGACGCGATGGCCGGTATCGAAACCCTTTCGAAGGTCCGTCATTGTGGACGAAGAGTGCCGACCCGAAAATCAAAACAAACTTATACCGTCAAAAAGGAAGTTATCAGTTCCTAATATTAAGAATTGCGCGAGGAAATGACCAGGATTTTCGTACGGATCGACGTTTTCGCGCCTTTGGCGACGGTTAACTTGTCTTCCATTTGATCGAGCAGCCGATGCTGGGGATCTGCTGGTCGGGTCCGGTTCCGGTCCGCGCAACCTGCTCCATGGCTTCGAAAAGATCGCGTTGCGCATCGTCTGGCGCCGTCTCCTTGCGACTGGCATCGAGACGGCCTCGGTATTGGAGCTCCAGCGCTGCGTTGTGTCCGAAGAAGTCCGGCGTGCAGACCGCCCCGTACGCCTTCGCGACGGCTTGGGTCTCGTCGAGCAGGTAGGGAAACGGGAAGCGAAACTCCTCGGCGACCCGTCGCATGTCCTCGAAGGAGTCTTCCGGGTAGTCCTGCGGATCGTTTGACATGACGGCAACACAGCCGATGCCGAGGGCCATCAGCTCGCGGGCGTCTCTGACGATGCGCTCGCGAACGGCTTTGACGTAGGGGCAATGGTTGCAGATGAACATGACGAGCAGGCCGCGCTCGCCTGCGCAAGCATCGCGCGTCCAGATTCTGCCGTCGGTGCCGGGGAGCGCGAAATCCGGGGCAGGGTGCCCGAAGTCGCAAACGGGGGTTTCGAGCGAAGCCATCGAGGGTCTCCGAGTGAAAGCTAAGGCCGCCTGAAAGCCCAGGCCTGTTCCGATGTAACGGTATGTTACCGAAAAGACGGCGATTTCTAAATCCCCGGCGCCGATCCGCGGCAACGACCGGCATTCGCAACCGCCGGCCGGTTTTGCGGTTTTCCGTCGACTCGCTATCATAGCGCACCCAGACACGCACCTCATCGGGACAAAAAGAAGGCCATCGACACTATGAGCAAGGACTATATCTTCACCTCCGAATCTGTCTCCGAAGGACACCCGGACAAGATGGCGGATCAGATCTCGGATGCCGTGCTCGACGAGATCTTTCGCCGCGATCCGAACCATGCCAAGGCGCGTGTTGCCTGCGAGACCCTGGTCAAGACCGGGTTCGTGGTGCTGGCGGGGGAGATCACGCTCACCGACGGCAACCTCAAGATCGACTACGAGAGCGTCGTGCGCAAGGTCGTGACCGATATCGGCTACGACGGGTCCGAGGTCGGTTTCGACGGGCAGACCTGCGGCGTTCTGGTCGCGCTCGGCGAGCAGTCCAAGGATATCCACCAAGGCGTCGACCGCGAG
Organism: Thiocapsa sp.; assembly: GCF_035467215.1. Taxonomy (GTDB): domain Bacteria; phylum Pseudomonadota; class Gammaproteobacteria; order Chromatiales; family Chromatiaceae; genus Thiocapsa. Next base: position 2,954 of record NZ_DATITZ010000252.1, read on the forward strand.
ACCGAGGAGTCCCAGGGTGCCGGCGACCAAGGCATGATGTTCGGGTATGCCACCAACGAGACCGATCAGCTCATGCCGGCGGCGATCGACTACGCGCACCGCTTGGTCAAGCGTCAGGCCGAGGTCCGCAAGAACGGCACCTTGCCGTGGCTGCGTCCGGATGCCAAATCGCAGGTCACCTTCCGCTATGTCGATGGGAAGCCGGCTGCGGTGGAGGCCGTGGTGCTCTCGACTCAGCACAGCCCCGACGTCAGCCAAGGCGTGCTGCACGAGGCGGTGATGGAAGAGATCATCAAGCCCGTGCTCGGCGGCACGGGTTGGATGACCGGCGCTACCAAGTATCACATCAACCCGACCGGCAAGTTCATCATCGGCGGTCCGGTCGGCGACTGCGGCCTGACCGGACGCAAGATCATCGTCGACACCTATGGCGGTATGGCGCGCCACGGCGGCGGTGCCTTCTCCGGTAAGGATCCCTCGAAGGTCGATCGCTCGGCCGCCTATGCCGGTCGTTATGTCGCGAAGAACATCGTCGCCGCGGGTCTTGCCGAGAAGTGCGAGGTTCAGGTGTCCTATGCGATCGGTGTCGCCGAGCCGACGTCGCTGTCCATCGATACCTTCGGGACGGCCAGCATCAGCGAGCATCGCATCATCGAGCTGATCCGCGCGCACTTCGATCTGCGCCCCTACGGGATCACCCGCATGCTGGATCTCACCAACCGGGATCTGATCAAGTACCGCGATACCGCGGCCTACGGTCACTTCGGGCGTTCGGAGCCGGGCTTTACCTGGGAGCGCACCGACAAGGCCGAGATGCTGCGCGAAGCGGCGGGCATCTAGGGCTCAACCGCGTCAGGTGCGACATGCGGTGCTTCGGGTGCGCGGGGTCTCGCGGGTATCTGAAGCCGTTGCGGGACGCGGTTGAGGAAAATGATGTTTTGAATCGCGTCGATGCGGTCTGCGTTTGAACATCTTGCCCCCACGTCGCGGTTTTTGGCGCGCGTGGTTCAATAACGCGATGATTCATGATCCATTCTGATTGATCTCGACAAATACCTCGCGACCGAGGAGCGTTGCGACCCGGGCCATCGGAGCTCGGGCCAGGCTCGGCGGCGGGGTCGACACGACAACGGCGCTCACTCACGTTTCATCAGGAGCTGATAACCATGAGTGAGTTCACCGATTACAAGGTTGCCGACATCTCCCTGGCCGATTTCGGCCGCAAAGAGATGGACATCGCCGAGACCGAGATGCCGGGCCTGATGGCCCTGCGCGAGCAGTTCGGCAAGTCCAAGCCCCTCGCCGGCGCGCGCATCACCGGCAGCCTGCACATGACCATCCAGACCGCCG
>NZ_DATITZ010000253.1:0-5045 GCF_035467215.1 Thiocapsa sp.
ATCGTCGTCGCTGTACTTCAGCCCGCTGTACTGCACGATCGCCGCGGTATTGGCCAAGTGCACGCGATAGCCCGCGTCCATCAAGGCATCGACCAACCAGTACCAGTTGTAGGTCGACTCCACCACCAGTCCCGTGATCGCCTCGCGATACGGTGCCAGGGACTCCAGCACCAACGCCGGGTCGTTCGCCAACCGCTTGCGATACACCACGTGGTCCTCTTCGTCCAAAAGGGCCACGACGCTATTGTTGGAATGCAGATCGATTCCGCCGTAGAGTTTCATCGTCGACTCCTCCTGCCGGGTCTCCAGCTCAGGTGTTTTCCTCTACCTTAACTGTAGGCCCGCGGGCGGGGTCGGCTAGATGCTTATCAGGTCATAGCGCCCCGAAAAGGCTGCGATCTTCTTGAATAGATGAGGGTGTCGCAGCGCGATATTCACGGCATGGTAGGCCCCCAAGCTACAGCCATGTGCGATGGTGCAGGGGTGCGGATTCTTCATTGCCATCAAGGGCAGCACTTCGTTCAGGACATAGTCCTCGAAGGCACAATGCCGGCGGATGCGATCGGCGGGGTGACACCAATCGCAGTAGAGCGATTCCCAAACGAGACTGTCCACGCAATAGAGCTGAAGCTGGCCGGCATTGATCTTGTGACCGAGTGCTTCGATCAAGCGCAGATCTTCGTATTCGTGAAAGCGCCCATCGCGCGTCGGAAACACGAGAACCTTGGCTCCCGCATGCCCGAAGACCAGCAGCTCCATGTCCCGGCCGAGCCGGTCGCTGTACCATCGGTGGTATTCGCGATTCATTCTTGACCTCACAGCGGCGCGAAGAAGGCCCAGAGCTCGGCAAGCAGATCCTGTGTCTGGCGCGCCCGCCCCGGATAGTCGAAGTGTCCTGCGTCGAGCACGAACAGCCGCTTGTCTCCGGGGATCGCGTTGTAGACCGCAAATTGTCCGGGCGGCGCCACGGCCGGATCGAAGCGGGCGGCGGCGACATGCATCGGTTGACGGATCGACCGCGCAGCGACCGCTGCATCGTAGTAAGCAAGGGTGTCGCCGATTCGACTTTGGGTGCCGACGCAGCGTTGGACGGCAGCCGCGCTGCCGATGCTGGGTAAAGCAAGCCGTAAAGGCTGGTGACCGAAACTGGGTACGTTGAGGTGCCCGCGTGCAATACGCGCATCCCGTGCCATCGCCATGGCTCCGATCCCTCCGCCGAAGCTGATGCCGAGATACCCGACATGGCCGGCCAACTCCGGAAAGAGCAGAAGCAGGGCCGAGACCCCGACCCATACGTCATCTACGCAGCCGCCCAGGATGTAGTTGTCGCGACTGTCGATATTGTGGAGCACATGCCAATCGGGTGCCGCCGAGATCGGCGGGCGCTGGCTGCGGCCTAAGCCTCGAAAGCAAGGCACGAGATAGACCCCGTCGTCGCGGGGAAGGTCGTAAGGTGGAACCTCGATGCCGCCGTAGCCGTGCCCCAGCACGAATCCTCGCCGAGGCGAGCCAACCCGCGGGGTTAGGAGCCAGCCATGAATCGGGAACCCATCGGTCGATTCATAGATCAGGTCGTGGACGCGGAAGCGCGGGTGACTCTCGCGTGAAATACACAAGCGGGGGTTGGGCTCGATCGCCAATGCGCGAGCGTAGCGCGCGCGCCAGAAGGCGCCGAACTCGGCGGGCTCGGGTGGCGGCTCGACCGCCAGAAGCGCATCCAAGCTATAGCCGTAGCTTGGATCGAAGGGGAAGCCATGGTTGAAAGGCATCGCAGGCGATCTCGTCGGGCTTGGATCGGGGTCTTGAGTATCGCGCCGACGGTGAGCCCTGTCGCCGCCCGATCCCCGTGGATGCCCTGTCGACGGCGGGACGGAACCGGAGCTGAGTCCGCTCCTCGACACCGACAATGATCGCGTTCGCCTCGACGGCATCCGGCTCATCCCGGCGCGAAGCTCCTGCGGCGAATCACCCGATGCGGAGATCACGCGAGCTTGCGGGGCTTAAACCGAGCGACGAGCCCGGGGCCTGTCAACAAGCGCACCCGGCACAAGACTACGACCAAGACGCTCTTCGCGATCCTGGCAGGGTGCGCAACGCGTCGCGTTCGGCACGTAGATCAAACGCTGTGCGGGAATCATGTCGCCACAGTCGAGACACTGGTCGCGACCTGAAACCTGTCTTGCCTGATCACGCATGGCAGCGACCGCCAGTGCAGTCAGCTGATCGATTCGAAACTGCGTCAGGTCGAGCTCGTCTGCGAAGCGTTCCAATTTGGCTGCCCCCGGATCAGTCATCGATGGCCGGGAGCATCGCAGATGGTCGTGACAAACGTATGACTCCCGGCCCACATTCGGCGGGGTGAGTAGAGCTATCGAGCGGATGCTGTTACGCTCGGCGATCCGCTTGAACAAAGGGATCCGGCGCACTCGCACCCTTTCCCGACCTTTTCTACCCGGGCCCGGCAGTCTCGACTGTCACGGCGCCGAACAGCGAGATCATGACGATGGCCAAGACAAACTATGCGTTCGAGAAACGTCAACGCGACCTGCAAAAGAAAAAGAAGAAGGAGGACAAGCAGAAACGCAAGACCGAAAACAGCGGCACTCAGTCCGAAGCGACCGACGTCGAGCAACCCGAGGGTGATCGGCCGGAGTCCGACGCCGCGCAGAGCGCCGACTGAATCCCGGTGGTGTCGGCCAGGCGAGGCCGCCCCGGAACGGCCTCGCGTTGCTGCTCGATCCATGACGCCCCACGACACGCGCGATCCACGCGTGGCGGGCGGTCGAGTCGAGCGGGGATCGAACCTAGTTTTCGTCACGACCGCCGGTTACACTCGCGCCGCCCGACAAGGACCATCACCGCACGGATCATCACGGCATGTCACTCCCCTTTAAAGAGCATGTGCTCCGTCATCTCGTCACCGACGAGCTGCACGCCCGGACCTTCGAGCCCCTGCGCGCGCCCGAGCGGGTCTCGCACCTGGCCGCGGTCTCCGGCGAGCGCGGCAGCGGTCGCAACGTCGAGCACCTCAAGCGGCTGTTGGCGCACTACGGCCTGCCGATCCCGGAGACGGTCGATCAGCACTACTGGATCGACCTCGGACCCATGCGCCTGCGCTGGGAGCGTCATACCGAGTTCGTCACCTACACCTTCAGCAAGCGCGGCACTTTCACTCACCCCTTCGCCGAACCCCTGCTCGACGAGCTGCCGCAGGACTGGCTCCGCGATCTGCCCGGCGAGGTCATTACCGCCACCTCGCTGGCCATCGAGACCTGCGATTGGCCCGAACGCACCAACGAGGAGCTGGTCGCGCTCTTCGACGGCAACCCGGTCATCGGCTCGGAAGTGGTCGGCGGTGCGGGGCGCGCATGGTCCGACCATAAGATCCATGCCGACGGCTACTCATGGATCCTGCTGCGCGACTGCGGTCTGTCCGACAATCAGGCCGGGCGACTGGCCAAGCGCGTTCTGGAGATCAACGCCTACCGGGCCATGGCACTGCTCGGGTTTCCTCTGGCTCGCAGCGTCTCTGCAGCTCTCAGCGACGCCGATCGTCGCCTGGCGATGGTGGCATCGCGCCTGTCGCGTCAGGGCACGTCCGATCAGCCGGCCTTCGAGAGCGAGCTGCTGGGGGAGCTGACCAGCCTCGCCGCGGATATCGAGGCGGTTTCGGCCCGAACCACCTATCGCTTCGATGCCTCGCGGGCCTACTACGGGATGATCCAACAGCGGCTTGAGCAGCTTCGCCAAAACCGGATCGAAGGCCTGCAGACCCTGTCCGAATTCCTCGACGCGCGCTTAGCCCCGGCGGTCGCGACCTGCGAGGCCACCCAACGCCGCCAGCACGACTTGGCCGAGCGCGCGGCCCGAATCACCAGCCTCTTGCGCGCCCGTGTGGACGTCTCGCTGCAGGAGCAAAATCGGCGGCTGCTGGAGTCCATGGATCGCCGCGCCCAGTTGCAGGTGCGCCTGCAAGAGACGGTGGAAGGACTCTCCGTCATCGCGATCGGCTACTACGGCGTCGGCCTCATCGGATACGCGCTCAAGGGTCTGGAAAGCGGCGGAATCCCGATCGACGCGGGCTTGTGGATGGGCATCGCCCTGCCCTTCGTGATCGGGTTCGCTTGGTTCGGACTCAGACGGATCAAACGGCGCCTTGCCGGGTCGGAGTGATCCCAACTGCACGACCCGCGCTCGCTCTCATTGCTTAAACATCCGAGCGCTTGAACCAACCACCCTTGGCGACTATGGGCCTGACCCGCCCCTGTAAGCGCTTGGCGAGGGCGAAACGGCGCGCGTCGTCCTCGTCTTCGACCAGTGGCTCGAGACTTGCGAGCAGAGCGTCCGCGGCAGCCTGATTCCCTCGCGCCCGGCTCAGCATCGCCAATGCGCCATAGAGCACGAAGAGGTCCTGCACGTGCAGGCTCGGGCGCTCGTAGAATCCCTCCAGCAGACGAGCGGCCTCATCGATGTCACCGGCCTCGATCAGCATGACGGCCAGATTGCAGCGCGGGAAGACGTAGTCCGGAAAACGGGCGATCACATCGCGAAGCAGCTCGATCGCCTCCAAAGGGCGACCCTGAGCACCGCGGATCGCGGCGAGGTTGCCGAGTGCGACACGATGCCCGGGGGCGTACTCGAGGATCCGAGTCAACAGGATCTCCGCGCCCTCGTAATCCCGCTCGTTGAAGCGGTCTATCGAGCGTTGGAGAAGCATCTCGAGATCCTTGGGAAGATTGCTCGGCTCGGGCTCGCGTCTAATCTCGGTACTGACCAATTTGACCTGCGTCACGCGCTCGCCGTCCCACAGTTCGAGCGGCTCGCCGTGTGGCAGCAGACCCTTGTCGTGGAGCGGGCGAAGCAACCCGAAGCGCGCCTCCCTGGTCCCGATCGGCAGACAGGCGAATCGTTTCAGACGCTCGACCGCGTCCGAGTCGCCCCGCTCGGCGCGGTACTGGAGGATGAAGGCAACCATCCCGCGCAGGGCATCGTCGCCGCCGACATAGAGCGCATCGAGAAAGGCGTTGGAACCGGTCGCCTTCCCG
>NZ_DATITZ010000254.1:0-9326 GCF_035467215.1 Thiocapsa sp.
TTTGCTACACGCTTCTTTCAGCTTGGCCTCACGGCGTCCACCTTGCGCTTCGCTACGGTTGTCGTCACTCTCTCCGGCGACCTCTTTGCAGATCGCAAGTCTTGGCCCATGCCGGGCACACTAGGGGCGACTTCAGTCGCCTCTTGGTCTCATGTAAACGTGGACCGGGCGACTGGGCGACTAAAGTCTCCCCTACATCGCCCCTACACCCTCTACATCCCCTACGGCGCGTCGTTGCGCCCGCGATTCAGGCCGCCGAGGGGCAGATGCCCGAACACGATGTCGCCCTCGGTCCCGTCGTCGAGGGCGATCTTGCCGATGCCGTTGCGACCGTCGCCCGCGCGGATGACGTCGGCCCAACCGCTGCGCCCGTCGTCGCAATAGACGTCGAAGACGGCGTCGGCCGAGCCGGTGAAGGCGTTGTAGCCGCCGCGGCAGATGTGCTTACCGTTCGAGACACGGAAATCGGCTACGAAGGGAGCAGAACGATAGTGGCCGACGTAGACCTCGCCGTCCATGATGACGGCGAAGGGGCCGGATGTGGAAAAGCCCGGCGGCAGCGGACTCGGCTGGCCGCGGTCGATCTCGTCCAGCACCTCGCTCACGCAGGAGGAGTAGGATTCCGGATCCAGGTGCGCGCAGAGCCGCCGGGCATAATCCATCGGCGAAACGCTCGCACCGATCCCGCCCAGATGATTCGGCGGCACGAGTCCGCAGGCCCCGAGCAGGATCGGCAACAGGGCGACGAGATGGCGTCGGGTCATAAGCGTTCTCCGCGCAAGACGACCGGTAACCTCGCGGGCCGGACGGTCGGGTCAGGACGGCGGTCGGTGCCGGTCGAGACCGCGTCGATTCGGATCCTTGCCCGATGACCAGGCGGTCAGTTTAGGCCCAATCGGTCCCGCCGGGGAGCCATTTCAACCCGTCTCCCGGATCCCGGGTCCGGCGGTCCACTGCTCGGTCCATGCGCGGATCGGCGCATGAAGCCTCTGCGTCCCGCCCTGCACAGCGGGACGCATTCGGACTGCAGTTGCTAAAGACGGCGAGCCCCGGATGCGGCCGCCCCCGATCTCGAATCAACCCGACACGGAGCGACTCAGGGATGCAAACCAGGCCATTCATGCACGGAACCAAGCCTAGCGAGGGGCTCGGCGAGGGGCCGCCCGAGACGATTCGACTCGGCGCGCGGTCGAGCGTGGGTCTCCTCGTCCTCGGCCTCGCGAGCCTGCTCCTCGCGGCCCTGTCGGGCGGCTGCGCCCAATCGCCGGGCTTGCCCGGACAACTCGCCGAGCTCAGCTGTATCGGCGCCTGCCAAGGCGCCCGAGACAGGTGCAACGCCGATGCGCGCTACGACTATCGCCAGTGCCAGGCCGGCTACAGCGAGGCATTCGTCGACTACCGCCGGTGTCTGGCCTCGGCATTCGAGCGCTCCGATTGCGGTTATCCCTGGTGGTCCTGTGCCGAGAATCTCTACGGCTACTGCGCCAATCGCGCCGTCGAGTGCGAGCAAGCCTGCCGGGCACGCAACGCCCCCTGATCCCCAAAAACCCGATGGGTAGAACGCAGCGAAACCCATCCTCCCCGCTCGAACGCCTGAACCCAGCCCCGCCATCGCACCTCCGGCGGAAGCGATCGCCGCGCGGCCCTCTCGGTTCGGATGCCTTCAGATGCGTTCAGGATCCAAGGTCAAGCCCCGCGGCGCCAAGCCGTCCCGCTCGGTCCATCCTCGAGACCGATGCCCGCCTCGGTCAGCAGCTTGCGCAGTCGATCGGCCTCGGCCCAATCCTTGGCGGCGCGGGCCGCGATACGCGCCTGAATCAAGCTCTCGATCTGGGCATCCGACATCCCGCCGTCGTCGGCCCGGCCGCGCAGATAGAGCTCCGGATCCTCCTGCAGGATGCCGAGTATGCCGCCGAGCCGTCGCAGCACGGCCGCCGGACCGGCGGCGGCGACGGGATCATCCGCTCGGAGACGGTTGACCTCGCGCACCAGATCGAACAAGACCGCAAGCGCCTCGGGCGTATTGAAGTCATCGTCCATCGCTGCGTGGAAGCGCTCGACGAAGGGCTCGGCCACGGACGCATCCACCGCACCGGCCGCGATGTCCGGCACACCGCGCAAGGCCGTGTAGAGTCGGGTGAGTGCCGCACGGGCCTGCTCGAGATGCTCGTCGTCGTAGTTCAGCGGGCTGCGGTACTGGCTGGTCAGGATGAAATAGCGCACCTCCTCGGGACGGAAGCGCTGCAGGATCTCGCGCACGGTGAAAAAGTTGCCGAGCGACTTGGACATCTTCTCTTCGTTCACCCGCACGAAGCCGTTGTGCATCCAGACGTTCACAAAGGGCTCGCCGGTCGCGCCCTCGGACTGGGCAATCTCGTTCTCGTGATGCGGGAACTGCAGATCCGCCCCGCCGCCGTGGATGTCGAAATGGTTGCCCAGTGCGCAGGTGCTCATGGCCGAGCACTCGATATGCCAGCCCGGCCGGCCCAAGCCCCAGGGCGAGTCCCAGGCCGGCTCGCCGGGCTTCGCGGACTTCCAGAGTGCGAAGTCCAGCGGATCGCGCTTGGCCTCGTCGACCTCCACCCGGGCGCCCGCGCGCAGGTCCTGCGGATCCTTGCCCGAGAGTTTGCCGTAGCCGGGGAAGCGCGCGACCGCGTAGTAGATATCGCCGTTCTCGGCGACATAGGCGAGACCCTTCTCGATCAGTGTGCCGATCATGGCGAGGATCTCGTCCATGTGCGCGGTCGCGCGCGGCTCGTCGGTGGGCGGCAAGATCCCCAGCGCATCGGAGTCCTCGTGCATCGCCCGGATGAAGCGCTCGGTCAGCGCCTGCATCGGCTCGCCGGCCTCCGCGGCGCGGCGGATGATCTTGTCGTCGATGTCCGTGATGTTGCGGATATAGGTCACCTCGTAGCCGAGCGCACGCAGATAGCGATAGACGACATCGAAGACCACCATCACGCGCGCATGGCCGAGATGGCAGTAGTCGTAGACGGTCATCCCGCAAACGTACATGCGCACCTTGCCGGGCTCGATCGGCTGAAAGGGGTCTTTGCGGCGGGTGAGGCTATTGTGGATCTGCAACATGGAATGCACTCGCAAGTGGGTTGGTCCGGGCCGCAGCGGCCCCGGAGCCGAGGTTCCGGCAAGGCCGGCATGGTAGCAAAGCCGGGGATGCCCGCGTGAACCCGCCTTTCCCCGACCCGGCAAAGCCCGTACCATTCAACCCGGATCCGACATGGGAAACGCTGTTCGCGTGTGGGCTTCGCCTCGCATGCACCCGCAGTCGCCGCGGCGGACACAGCGCCGGTCGAACCCTATCCAAACCCGAGTGCGCCGCCGGCGCGCCAGCAATAGCCAGCGGAGATCCCCGATGATCAAGCTCACCACCAACCTCGGCGACATCCTCGTCGAGCTGGATGCCGAGAAGGCGCCCAAGACCTGTGCAAACTTCGAGCAGTATGTCCGCGACGGTCATTACGACGGGACGCTGTTTCATCGCGTCATCGACGGATTCATGATCCAGGGCGGCGGCATGGCACCGGACTTCACGCCCAAACCGACGCGCGCTCCGGTCGAGAACGAAGCCAAGAACGGACTGAAGAACCTCAACGGCACGCTCGCCATGGCCCGCACCATGGACCCGCACTCGGCGACCTCCCAATTCTTCATCAATGTCGCGGACAACGGCTTTCTGGATTATCCGGGGCAGGACGGCTGGGGCTACTGCGTCTTCGGACGCGTCGTAGAGGGCATGGACGTCGTGAACGCCATCCGCGGCGTGCAGACCGGCACCCGTCACGGGCACCAGGATGTCCCGGTCGAGGATGTCTTGCTCGAGCAGGCGGTCGTCGTCGAGTAACGCTCCGAGCCGGGACCGCCGCGAAGACCGCCGCGTGACTATTCAAGGCGTCAGTGTCTTCGTCTCGGACGTGCATCTGTCGCCGGATCGCCCGGCAACGGTGGACCTCTTCCTCGGCTTCCTCGCCGGGCGCGCCCGCGAGGCCGATCAGCTCTTTCTCCTCGGCGACATCTTCGACGCCTGGATCGGCGACGACGACGAGGGCACGCCCAACGCCGAGGTCAAGGCCGCGCTCGCCGCAGTGACGGCCTCCGGGGTCCGGTGTTATCTGATGCACGGCAACCGGGATTTCCTGATCGGTCGGGCCTTCTGCCGCGAGACCGGGTGCCGACTCCTGCGCGATCCGACCCTCGCCCGGTTCGACGGCGAGCCCACGCTCCTCATGCACGGCGATCTGCTCTGCACCGACGACGTCGCCTATCAGCGATTTCGACGCCGCATCCGCAACCCCCTCGTCCAGCGCCTCTTCCTCTGGCGATCGCTCGCGGCGCGTCGCAAGGTCGCCGCCGACTACCGACTCAAGAGCGGGGCCGCGACCGCGGAGAAGACCCCGGAGATCATGGATGTCAACCAGGAGACGGTCGCCCGTTATCTGCGCCGCTACGGCGCCGTGCGCCTGATCCACGGGCACACCCACCGACCGGGCGACCATCGCGTGCAGATCGACGGCCGAGAGGCCGTACGCTCGGTTCTGGCCGAATGGCACCCGGATCAAGGAGAGGCACTGATCCACGGACCCTCCGGCTGGCACCGCGAGCCGGTGCTGCCGTCAATCGACCCAGTGTAGGGGCGACTTTAGTCGCCCTCTGGTCGGACTGGGCGACTAAAGTCGCCCCTACCCCTCGCCGACCCGACCCGTTTTGTTGACGAGAGGAGCAGAACTTGCGCCGACGGTTGGTTCTGCCTCGCACGGCTCGGCACAACCTACAGCCGACACCTCTTGAAGACATGCAAAGCTTGCTCAAAGGGGGTCGGTCACCGGATCAAGCCCGATCGCGTCTGTCACGCGCTCGTCGGCCGAGGCGAATGAATAGCCGCATTGCTCCGGCGTCAGCTGCTCGGCGGCCACCCGCGGATACTTCCGGCAGCTCGGCGGGCGAACCGCGTAGACCGCGCAGCTGCTCAAACCCTCGTCGTCGAAGCGCAGGAAGGGGCAGGGATAGGGCAGCTTGCAGCAGGCACCGCAGCGGTTGCACGCGCCCGTTCGAGCCGGGTCAACCGGCAAGAGCGAAGTAAACAAGCGCTTGGTTTTATTCAGCATCCGAAGGTTTTTCCGAAAGAGTCATGAGTTCGCCGGCCGCATCTGATCCGGTCTGAGGCGCGGTGTGAAGTAGCGATCCGCATCGTCCAGGTCGACCGACTCCCCTGCCGCGTCGACCAGCGGCTGCTCGTAGTCCTTCCAGCCCCGCAGGCCCGTCTGCAGCGAGGAAACGTCTCCGTAACCGAGCAGGTTCATCGAATGGGCGGCCATGATGCTGCGGTATCCGGAGCGGCAGACCACCACGACCTCCCGGTCGCGCGCACGCACCAGCTCCGGGACCGTCTCCTCGTAGTCCCATTCACAGGCGGACTCGAGGATACCGCGCGGGACGTTCAGAGACCCGTCGATATGCATGGCCGCAAACTCATCGGGCTCGCGGACATCGACCAGCAGCAGATCCGGGTTCGCCGCAAGCCGCTCCTCCAGATCCCAGGGCATGATCTCTTTGACTTCGCTCAGACAGTCTTTGATGAGCTCTAAAAAGTTCTTCATCGCTTATTCCGCTCGGTATGGGCCATCGCTGTTCGCTTCGGACCCGGTGCCGACTCATCCGATATCCCGGCCCGCTCTGCGCTCGCACAGACCGCGCTCGACCGCAATTACGGCGGCCTCCACGCGCGAGTGGACATCGAGCTTGCGCAGGATCGCCTTCACATGGAGCTTGACTGTTCCGTCCGAGATATTCAGACGTCGCGCAATCGCCTTGTTGCTCTGACCCTCGGCGAGATGGCAGAGGATCTCGTGCTCGCGCGGCGTCAGGTCGGCGATCCGGCCCTCGGCGGCCATCCCCGCGGCCTCGCCCTGGACAGCCTTGGCCAGGACGATCGCCAGCTCGGGTGCCACCACCGTGCGGCCTTGGACGATCTCGCTCAGCGCCTCAATCAGGGCATCCGGCTCCATGTCCTTGAGCAGATAGCCCTGCGCTCCGCCCTGCAGCGACTCGATCACGTCGCGCTCCTCGGCGCTCGTCGTGAGCATCGCGATCGGCATGGTCGGATGTGCCGCACGCAACCGGCGAAGCATCTCCAGGCCGTCGAGCTGCGGCATGCGCATGTCCAGCAAGACCACGTCGGGCAGGGTCTCGGCGACACGCTTTAGACCCATCGCGGTGTCGCCCACCGCCGCGACCACCTGGATACCCCGGCGTTCCAACAACTCCTGAAGCCCGAAACGGAACAGGGCATGATCGTCGATCAGCAAGACGCGCATCAGGCCGCCACCCGTCCCTGGCGCGGGATGCGCCGGTTGCCGTCGAAGATCACCTCCACCCGCGTGCCCTCCCCGGCCTCGCTCTCGATACGCAGCTCGGCACCGATGCGCCGCGCGCGCTCCTCCATGATGGTCAGGCCGATGTGCTCGCCCGGATTGGATCCCTCCGCAGGGGTGCTGAACCCGACCCCGTCGTCTTCGATCAACAACACATGCTGGCCGTTGGACTCCCGAGCCAGCATCACCCTCACGGTATGCGCCTTGGAATGTTTGCGGATATTGGCCAGCGATTCCTGGACAATCCGCAAGATCTGAAGCTCTTCGCTCGCCGAGAGCTCGAATGGACGACAGTCGTTCTGAAAGAGCACGTGCGCGCCTGTCTCCTGGCCGAATCGGTGGGTCAGCTTCTCGAGCGCCGGCACGAGACCGCGTCGATCCAGGGGTGCACGGAAGCTCGCCAGCAGCTCGCGCAGCTCGGTATGGGCCTCGTCGAGCCCGCTGCGGATCCGGCTCAGATCATTGCGCGCCTCGAGCGAGATCGCACTGCCGCGCAGCGAGTCGGTCAGCATGCGACACTGAAAGCGCAGACTCGCCAGGGTCTGAGCAAGCGAGTCATGCAGCTCGTGCGCCAAGGAGTTGCGCTCCTCGACGATCGAAAGCCGCCGGGCCTCCATGTCCGAGCGCTGCTTGGCAATGGCGACACCCAAGTGATGCCCGACGGTGGCGAGCAGGTCCAGAATGTCCTCGCGGGCCTTCAAGCCGGGCCGGTCGATGAAGACGGTGTAGACGCCGAGCAGCTCGTCGCGGTGCTCCAACGGCACGGTGACCACCTCCATCTCGCTGCCGGCGAACATCCGTCGGCCGTAGACCTTGGAGCAATAGCGCGCGTCGTTCCCGCAGACGATCTCCCCCGGCGTGAGGACACTCCCGCACAGACACAGGTCCACCGGGCCGATATCCTGCTCGCGCACCAGATCGTCGTCCAGGCCGATCGCGCCGACGAGTCGCCGCGAGCCGTCGGGCATGACCAGACGCACGGTGGCAGCCCGGCCGTTGATCATTTCCTTCAACACCCGCAGGAAGCGCAGCAAGAGCTCGTCGACGCTCTCCGCCTGCTGGATCCCGGCGGCCACGTCGTAGAGGATCTTCAGCGAGGCGGTCTTCTGCGCCAGCCGCATGGTCTGGCGCGCGACGCGGTTGTCCATCTCCTCGTACAGGTCGGTCAGCTCTTCGTTCAGGCTGCGGATGTCGTGCGCGACCTGAGCCAGGACCCCGGCATCGTCCAAGGCATCGCTCGCGCCCGGCTCCCCTTGGCAGACCCGCGAGAGCGAATGCTCCAGGCGCACCAGAGGCAGCAGCAGCTGGCTGCGCAACCGGCTCCAAAACAGCAAGGCGGCGAATGCGGCGCCGACGAGCGCCGCCATCGCGAGCGGCGCCGCCCAGCCGAGATGCGGGCGCGCGCCCTGCAGGGTCAGCAGAGCGATCCCCGCTGCGAGCGTCGCCCCGACCACGACCAAAGGCACGGCGAGACCGGCCGCGCGCATGACCTCGCGGACCCGCGACGCCTCGATCTCCTCGCCGCGCTCCGCGACGATCCGCGCTTGACTCAGGCTCACGGCAACACCTCCGGATCCGTCGCGGCGTGCGCCTCCGTCGTCGCCGCCGTGATAGGCACCGGCGCATCCGGGCCCTCGCGCTGTTGCAGCTCCCACATGGCGGCATAGTGCCCGCCCGCCTCCAAGAGCGCGCGATGGGTGCCCTGCTCGCGGATGCGGCCCTGCTCCAACACGAGGATGTGGTCCGCGTCCACGACGGTCGACAGACGATGGGCGATCACCAGGGTCGTATGGTTCTCCGCGACCTCGGCGAGCGTTTGCTGAATCGCCTGCTCGGTATTGCTGTCGAGCGAGGAGGTCGCCTCGTCGAAGACCAGGATCCGCGGCTGCTTCAAGATCGCCCGCGCAATCGCCACACGCTGCTTCTCCCCGCCCGAGAGTTTCAGTCCGCGCTCCCCGACCATGGTCTCCCAGCCGTCGGGCAGACTTTCGATAAAGGTCCGGATGTGGGCCATCTCGGCGCAGCGCTCGACCTCCGCCCGGGTCGCCTCGGGCCGTCCGTAGGCCAGGTTGTAGTAGATGGTGTCGTTGAACAGGACGGTGTCCTGGGGGACGATGCCGATCGCCGCGCGCAGGCTCTCCTGGGTGATCTCGCGCAGGTCCTGCCCGTCGATCAGGATCCGCCCGCCCGTCACGTCGTAGAAGCGAAACAGCAGGCGCGCCAGGGTCGACTTGCCTGCACCGCTGTGGCCGACGACTGCAAGCGTCTGGCCGGGCGCGATCCGAAAGTCGACGTCCCGCAGGATCGCCCGTTCGTGCTGATAGTGAAAGTCGACGTGCTCGAAGCGGATCTCGCCGTCGCGCAGGCGCAACGCCTTGGTGCCGGAGGCGTCCTGGATCTCGGGGCGACGCTCGAGCAGCTTGAAGACCAGGTCCATGTCGGCCAGCGCATACTTGATCTGCCGGTAGACAATCCCGAGGAAGCCCAACGGAATGAACAACTGGAGCATGAGCGCGTTGACCAGGACCAGATCGCCGACGCTCATCTCGCCCTTGACCACGCCGTTGGCGGCGAAGGCCATGATCAGGGTGACGCCGATCGCGATGATCGCGCCCTGACCGAAATTCAGCAGCGACATGGAGGTCTGACTCTTGACCGCCATCTCCTCCCACTCGGCCAGAGTGCCGTCGTAGCGCTCGAGCTCCATGCGCTCGTTGCCGAAATATTTGACCGTCTCGTAGTTGATGAGGCTGTCGAAGGCCTGATTATTGGCCTCCGAGTCCAAGCGGTTCATCCGATGGCGATAGTCCATGCGCCATTCGGTGATGGCGAAGGTGAAGGTGAAATAGACCGCCACCGTACCGAAGACGACCAGCGCGAAGGCCGGGCTGTACTGCTTCAGGAGGATCACCGCGACCAGGGTGAACTCCACCAGGA
>NZ_DATITZ010000255.1:0-3543 GCF_035467215.1 Thiocapsa sp.
CTCGGATGGATCCTGCTCGGGTCCACACAGGTCGCGGCAGACGCGGCGATCGTCGAGCACGCAATCGAGGCCCGTGTCGACCCCGCTGCGGGCACCCTGCAGGTTCGGGATACGCTGACCTTCCCGGATGACAGACCCGAATGGTCGCTTCTGCTGCACGCCGGGATGGCGCCGGAAATCACCTCCGGCAATGCGCGGATCGAGACCGCCGAACGCCTCGAGCATCTGACGGGCTACCGGCTGCGCATCACCGGACCCGGCCCCGTCACATTGTCCTACGACGGATCCATCCGCCATGATCGCGAGCAGATCGCCGAGGGCATGGGCCGTGCCCGCGAGTGGTCCCGCGGTACCATCGCACCCGAGGGCGTCTTTCTCGACGGCAACAGCGGCTGGTATCCGCGCATCCCGGACAGCCTTCAGACCTTCTCACTCGCGGTGACGCTCCCGGACGGCTGGACCGCGGTCTCGCAGGGAGAAGGCCCGGGCGATCCGGCAAGCGGACGCTCCACCTGGCGCGAGACCCATCCGCAGGACGACATCTATCTGAGCGCGGCACCCTTCGAGCGCTATGTCGATCGCGCTCGAGCCGGAGACACCGCATTTGAGGCCCAAGTCTACCTACGCGAGGCCGACGCCGCCCTGGCACAGCGCTATTTGGACGCGACCGAGAGCTACATCAACCTCTATTCCGAGTTGATCGGCGACTATCCGTTCGCCAAGTTCGCGCTGGTCGAGAATTTCTGGGAGACCGGCTACGGCATGCCGTCCTTCACGCTCCTCGGATCGCAAGTCATCCGCCTGCCCTTCATCATCCACACCTCCTACCCTCACGAGATCCTCCATAACTGGTGGGGCAACGGGGTCTATATCGACTACGCGGCGGGCAACTGGGCCGAAGGGCTCACCACCTATCTGGCCGATCACCTGCTGCGCGAGCGCGCCGGCGAGGGTTGGGTCTATCGGCGCGAGATGCTCAAGGGCTATGCCGATTATGTCCGGGACAGCAGCGATTTTCCGCTCGTCGAGTTCCGCGGCCGACACGGCGCGGCCTCTCAGGCGATCGGCTACGGCAAGAGCGCCATGCTCTTCCACATGCTGCGCCGCCAGCTCGGCGACGAGGCGTTCAAGGCCGGCCTTGCGCGTGTCTGGACCGACAACCGTTTCCGTGTCGCCGGGTTCGATGATCTACGCCGCTCGTTCGAGGCCGCGAGCGGGCGCGATCTTGCCGGCTTTTTCGAGACCTGGACGACGCGCGCCGGTGCGCCGAGACTCCGACTCGCCGACGTCACGGCAACCTCTGACGGTGCGGGCTTTACCGTGACCGGCCAAATCAAGCAGACCCAAGACGGCGAGCCCTTCTCCGTGCATGTCCCCGTGCTCGTCCATCAAGAAACGGGCGACCCGGTCAGTCTCGTCGTGGAGCTCGACGGGGGAAGCGCGGACTTCAAGGTCCGCCTCCCGTCCGCGCCGGTGCGGGTGGCGGTCGATCCCTGGCTCGACGTCTTCCGCGAGCTGCTTCCGGGCGAGACGCCCGTCGCACTGAGCAACCTCTTCGGATCCGAGCGTGGGCTCATGATCCTGCCCGCCGAGGCACCCGAGGCGCTCAAAGACGGCTACCGGCGCCTCGCCGAGGCATGGCAGACAGGGCACCCCGGCTGGGAGACCCGTTGGGACGACACCCTGAAGACGCTGCCCGAGGACCGGGCGATCTGGCTGATGGGCTGGGAGAACCGCTGGCTCGATCGCTTCGCGCAACTGGCGCAGGGCGTCGTGCTTGAGTCCGAGCAACGCCGGCTCCGCCTCGGCGGCGAAGACCCGCTCGACGGCACGCAGGTCAGTCCCGTGCTCACGGCGCGGCAGGACCGACAGCCGCTCGGCTGGCTCGCCGCGAGCGACCCGGCCGCACTCCCCGGCCTTGCGCGCAAGCTGCCCCACTACGGGAAGTACAGCTATCTCGTCTTCAGCGGCCGTGCGCCCGACAACCAGGCGAAGGGCCAATGGCCGTCGGGCGATTCCGAGCTGGTTGCCTGGCTCGGCCCGAGACGCGCACTTGCGCCGGTCGCCGAGCCGGCCGCCTTGGTACCCTGACGACACACCGGGCGGCGTGGCGAACGAGCAGCTGCGGCCCGGATCTCACGTCCATGCGTCGGCAGGCGCATCTGGATCACGCAACCTGGATCACGCAACAAGACAACCCGGAGCCCTCTCCGCGCGCCGCTCGCGCACGGTCATCGGGCATCGTTCATCTCAAGAAAACCCCGTCCTCGCCGATCTTGCCCGGTCCGTCCAGGACATAGATACCGGCTGAATTCGCCTTGACGTGAAACAGCAGACGACCGTGGCACTCTTGCTCCTGGCCGGTCACCGCGTCGCGATAGATCCCAGCTCGGACCCCGTCGATCCCGATCTCCTGATCCGAGCCGATGGCGAGACCGACCACCACGTAAGTCCCGCTCTGCGGATGGTCGCGCACGAAACGCATCCCGCTTCCCCATTCGGCGAGATGGCTCAGCCCGGCCTTTTGGAGTGCAGGAATCGCACGGCGGATCAGGTTTAGGCGCTGGATGTGGCGATAGAGCGGGTTGCTCTGCGTCTCGTCGATACGCGTGTCGCTCAGGTGATCCCCGAAATAGGCACGCCCGGTTTGATGCAGGGTGTCGCGCTCGCCCTCGACATCCTGCGGCGCGCCCTTCATGAACTCGATCTCCTCGCCGAAATACAGACAGGGGATCCCGCGTACGGTCCAGATCAGGTTATAGGCGGCGGCGGCCATCCACTGCTCGCCCTTAAAGCGGTACTTGAAGTCATTGTCAGGGCCGACGTCGTGGTTCTGCAGGAAGGTGACCAACTGGGTCACGTCGCCGTAGATCCAGTCCATGCCGAGGATTTGGGCGGTGCCGGCATAGGTGCCCTTGCTCACGGTGTCGCGGAAGGTCGAGAAGAGGCCGAAATCCAGCTGCGGGAAACCCGAGTCGCCGCCGGATTCCGGATCTTGCGGGTCATGGCCGATACGCGTGTACCACCAAGGTCGGATCTGCGAGGGACCGTTGTCGCCGCCGCCGAGGTCACCCCAGCCGTAGCCCTTCACCAGATTCTCGCCGAACACGAAGAGACCGGGTTTGTGGGCTTTCCAGGCGTTGATGTATTCGAGCAGGTTGTCGCGCTCGACATGCTTGACGGTGTCGATGCGCAGCGCATCCACGCCCATGTCCAGATACCGATTGACGGACCCGATCAGATAGTCCTTCACGTTTTGGCGCTCGGTGGCAAGGTCGATACAGTCGCCGGCTAGGTGCTTGTGCTGGAGCGAATGGGGGCTCTCCCAATCGCCGCCGCAGATGAAGCCCTCCTGGTGATACCAGTCGGGATCCAAATCATTGGGGTCGACGCCGAAGAAACGCCCCGGGTTGTAGCCGGGCTTGGGCACCGTCTCGCCGGTCTTGGGATCGACCAGCGGCTCGGTGCCGTCCGGATCGCTGCCGTGGCGCTCCCGGTACCATCGGGGCGCAACCGGGTTGTCGATGTCGTCGCGATTCGGCC
>NZ_DATITZ010000256.1:0-15164 GCF_035467215.1 Thiocapsa sp.
GAGCACCGGAATTGCCAGGACCGGCATCGCGATCGGCGCGAACAGCAGCAGACCGACGATCAGCCAGAGCGCGAGCAGGATCCGCAGCGCGGTGTGATGCGCCAGCGGGCTCGCGTAGACGAACCCGTGCTGCCGGATGCGCCGGCGCAGCCAGCCGTCGCCGATCGCCGCCGCCAGCACGATCGCCATGAAGGGCCACCAGGCCAGCAGCAGCGCGATCCGGCGCAGCGCCTGTGCGAACGCGCCCCAAATCACGTCCAGGCGTCCGCGCAACCAGGCCCACACGGGAGGGCTGTCTCGGGGTAAGCTTCGGGCAAGCACTCGGCGCTGCGGCTCGGTCGGGCGTTGCCACGGGTCCCCGGCAATTGTAATCGCCCGGCATGGGACGAGCCGCGGCCTTCTGAAACACCTCTCGCGGCAGCACCCATGCCCGGTTGAGGGTGGCTGCTGCTGGTGCTGCTCGGTGCCTTGGTGCTGGTCACGACGAAGCGGCTGGTGTGACTACCGCCGCCGTCTCCGCTCTGATGCTCGGTGCGTTGCTCTGGTTCGCGCCGATGCTTGCGTTCGGTACCGTCTGCGGCGCGGCCTTCGCGGCACTTGTTGCGGTTATGGCGCCAACACCGGAGCTCGCCCCGGAGGTCTTCACGGTCGCTGCCATGGGTGCGCTGTTCGCGGGGACGGTACGCGCGCCGCTCACCGGATGGAGTCCCGGAGTTCCAGCGTCTTTTCGGCCGGGTCCGTGATGGCAATTTCCGCCCTGAAGGCAGCGCGCCCGGGGACTTGGACAGCATGCCGGAGCGCGGCATGATCGGCGTCGCCGTCCATCTCACCCCGGTGATCCTCCCCACCAATCGGGCGCGCTTGCTGCCCATGGTGCTGGAGATCGCCGACATCGCCGATGGCGCGTGACGAGCCGAGAGCGAGAGCATACGCTTGCACCCGCGAGATCGGAGCTCATGAAATACAAGCCCGGGTCAGTCGGTCCGGACGGGGAGATCAGCGGCGCGAACCTGTTCCGGTCCATCCGCGGTTCCAGGTTTCGCTTTCGGAATCATCAACACAAGAGGACGTTCCATTGACCCAGCGATGTTTGCGAATGCCCACCGTTCGTGGGCTTGTTCAAGCGACGGGTATCGTCCTGAGCCTCGGGCTCGCGGGCGGTGCCGCGGCGGCCGAGCAGGGCGTCGATCCAGAAGCGGATCGCGTCCTGCGCGCCATGTCGAGCTATCTGGGCGGTCTGGCCGCCTTCAGCGTGCAGGCCGATGTGGATGACGAGATCATCGATCTGGCCGGCCAGAAGCTGCAGCTGAGCAGCTCGGCAAGCCTCTTGGTCGAGCGGCCCAATCACTTCCATGCCCATCGGCAGGGGCCTCTGGCCGATATGGAGGCCGTCTTTGACGGCCAGACCTTGACGCTGCACGGCAAGCGCCTGCAGATCTACGCGCAGCTCGAAGCCCCCGGCACCATCGACCAGGCAGTGACCGAGCTGCGTGCCGCGACGGGTTTCGACGCCCCGGCGGGCGATCTCTTCTACGCCGACCCCTATCCGGGTTTGATGACGGACGTGACCGCGGGCGCCTATCTGGGCATCGCCTATGTGGACGGGACGGAGGCCCATCATCTGGCCTTTCGGGCCGCCAAGGTCGACTGGCAGATCTGGGTCCGCACCGGCGATCAGCCGCTGCCGATGAAATACGTCATCACCAGCAAATGGGTGGCCGGCGCCCCGCAATACAGCGTTCGGTTCCGCGACTGGGATACGGCGCCCACGATCGCGGCCGGTCGCTTCACCTTTGTCGCCCCCGCGGGTGCCCGTCAACTGGAAACGCTCTCGGTCGACGACCTGGGTGCGCTCATGATCGAGGAGGCTCAGTGATGAAGAAACGCCGCCCAATCAACTCAATTGCGATGGGGATCGGCCTCGTCGCCTCCGCGCTCATCGTCGATGGATGGCTGCCGATCGGCATCGCGATCAAGGATGCACACGCGGTCGTGGGTCGTCCCATGACGCCCGGAAGCGTTGCCGGCGTCGCCCGGCGCACCACGCGCCGGACCATTCGCCGCTCGGCGGTTTATGTGTCCACGTTGCCTGCCGCCTGCCGTACGGTCGTGATCGACGGCACCTCCTTGTATAGCTGCGGCGGGAGCTACTATCAGTCCTACGGCGGACGCTACGCGGTGGTCTACGTCGATTGATCGAATGCCATTCGCGCTCCCCGGTAGACCGTGCCGACGAGGCCGGGGAGCTCGAGGACCGAATCGCGGACGGCGGTCGCGCTTTCCTCGAGCGGCGGACTCCTAATAGGCCTCCGGAACCATGTTGAACGGGTAGTCCGGCTCACGGTAGTCATCGGACTTCTGCCGCTTGGGCAGCTCCACCTTCTCGCGGGGCAGCTCTTTGTAGGGGATCCGGCCCAGCAGGTGACGGATGATGTTCAGGCGCGCCCGCTTCTTGTCGTCGGAGCGCGCGACATACCAGGGTGCCCAGGCGGTATCGGTGGCCGCGAACATCTCGTCGCGGGCCCGCGAGTAATCGTACCAGCGGCTGTAGGATTTCAGATCCATGGGCGAGAGCTTCCAGATCTTCCGCCCGTCGTCGATACGCCCCTCGAGCCGCCGGGTCTGCTCCTCCATGCTGACTTCGAGCCAGTATTTGATGAGGATGATTCCCGAATCGACCATCTGCTTCTCGAACCCCGGGACCATCTCGAGGAACCGCTTCGCCTGCTCCTCGCTGCAGAATCCCATCACGCGCTCGACGCCCGCGCGGTTGTACCAGCTGCGGTCCCAGATCACCACCTCGCCGGCTGCCGGGAAGTGCGGAATGAAGCGCTGTCCGTACATCTGGGTCTTTTCACGCTCCGTCGGCGCGGGCAGCGCCATGACGCGGAACACGCGCGGGCTGACCCGCTCGGTGATCGCCTTGATGGTGCCGCCCTTGCCGGCACCGTCGCGGCCCTCGAACACGATACAGATCTTGAGCCCCTCATGCCGGACCCACTCCTGGAGCTTCACCAGCTCTTCGTGCAGCTTGCGCAGCTCCTTCTCGTAGGTCTTGGTCTTCAGCTTGCCGGATGCGGATATCTCCTCGACGTTTGCGGCGTCCGTGACGTCGATATGGGTTCTGTTTTTATGTGATTTTTTGCTCATTGCCTGGGTCTCCTTCGGTGGGCGGCCGCCCGATGGCGGTCGGAACGCTGGCCGTCTTTTTGCTCGGATAGCGAACAGCAAAAGGGCTGCCAAATGTTGTACTTCGATGACGTCGGCGCGGGCTCACCGGAAAACAGCGATGGGTCCGCGACATCTATCCGTCTGCTATCAGAGATAGCGCTGGGCGGCGGAGACAAAGTCCTCTTGGTGGGGAAGATCCCGCGGGTCGATGGCGACGGGCAGCACGACGGCGCGCGCACCGCGGGCGGTTTGGAGCTCTTGGAGGACCATGACGCGGGCCGACGGGGCGCCGGGATCACGTAGGATGTTCATAGGCCCTAAGCAGAGCTCGATGTCCTCCGACCACAACTGGCGCTCGGCCTCTGCGAGACGTTCGGCGACGACCTCCAGATGGGCCTTCAATAGACCCGCGTCCGCGCCGAGTGCCTGCAACTGTCGCGAGACGGCGTCGAATTCCGCTTGGATTCCGGCCGCGTCCGGCCCGCCCGGGTCCGGCCGATCGAAGCTCAGCGTCCCGCGCTTCATGTTTCGGAGCTGACGCTGCAGCAGGTCGCGCTGGCGTGTCAGATCCGCACGCTCGACCCGTGCCTCGGCGATCTGGGTCAGGGCCAGCGTGAGCAGATGATCGAAGGCGCGCCGCTTGAGAAAGCGCCTGCACTCCTCCTCGATGGTCTGGGGCTCGAGCAGGTGGTGTCCGGAGAAGCTGACCGTCACTTGGGCGACGTCGCGCCGCACCTGGTCGCCCACCAAGTCCATCCCGAGGATGTTTCTCTCCTCCCGACGCGCCATGAGCAGGGCCGTCACCCGCTCGGCACCACGCCCCTCGTTCCCGGAAAGATAGTCCGATAGGGCTCGGTCGCGCGCGAAGATCTGAAGCATTTCCTCGCCGGAGGCGAACATCGCAGAAAGCCGGGGATCGTTGCGATAGTCTTCGAATCGGGCCGTCACAGTCGCGGGGATGCCGTCCACCAGGGCCACCACGTGATCGATCGCGTGGATAACCGGGGCGCGCAGCCGCTTGCGGTAACCGGGAACCAGTCGCAACCGGGGGTCGGTGCCGTCCACGGTTCGCTCGATGGCCATCTCGATCAGCGACTCGGGATAGCGCCCGATGCTCTCGCGGCCACCGAAGATGGATTGAAAGAGCTTCACTGCATCTCCTCCGATTGGGCCGTCTGCGATAGGTATCGCTCCACGGCTATCTGCAGATTGAACAGCATGCGCTCGCGCCCGAGGGTCTTGCCCAGCGGCGAGCGCTGTACCATGCGCAAGACCTCAGGATTCAGCGCCACGAGCCAGAGCACGGCACCGCGTTCGCGCAGACGCTCTTCGCCCTCGATCAGCATCTTGAGTGCCGAGTACTCGATGTCGGGAACCGCGCTGAAATCCATCGCGACCACCTTGGGCTCGGCCGCATCAATCAGAGGCAAGAGCTGCTCGCCGACGCGTTGGGCATTGGCGAAGAAGAGGCGTCCTTCCGGGCGCACGATGAGGAGGCCGGGGAAGGACTCGTCGTCCGGATGCGTGTTCGACTCGGGGCGAAAGACATCGGTGCCGGGCTTGCGGCCCAGGACATAGAGTCGCGGATGGGCGGCCTGATAGGCCAGGGCAACGAGCGAGACGACGACCGCCACCAGGATCCCCTTCAGGGTCCCGAGTACCACGACACCGGCAAAGGCCACCAGTGCCCAGACGAATTCCATGCTCCGGATGCGCAGGATGTCGCGAAACTCGGCCGGTTGGATCAGGCCGATCGAATAGACGATCACCACGGCGGCCAGGGTGGCCTGGGGCATCAGCCCCATCAGCGGTGCGAGGAGGACCAGCGTCGCGAGCGCGGCGATCGCCGTCACCAGGCCCGCCACCCGGGTGCGTGCTCCGGCACGCCGGTTCACCGCCGTCTGGGAGGTCCCGCCGCCGGTCGGCATGGCGCCGAATAATCCGCCGGCCACGTTGCCGAGCCCGGTCGCCAAGAGCTCCCGGTTCGGCGCGGGGCGCGGCTCGCCTGGACCGGCAAAGGCCCGAGCCGCGGCAATGGACTCGGTAAAGCTCATCAATGCGATGCCCAAGGCGCCCGGCCAAAGCTGGGCGATGAGGTCGAGGTCGGGCGCAACGAAGGCGGGCAGCCCCGATGGGATATGACCAACGGTCTCCACGCCGTGCGCCTGGAGTGCAAAGAGACCCGAGACGGCAATCCCCAAGCCGACGGCGACCAGCGGGGCCGGGGCGCGTGGGACGAATCGCTCCATCCCGACCAAGATGACGAGCATCACCACGCCGACGGCCAGGGTGACGAGCGATGTCTCGGGCAGGTGCTGCACCAGCGCCAGCAGGTTCTGCAAAAAGCCGCCCTTGTCGAAATGGATGCCCAACAGCTTCGGGACCTGATCGAGGACGATGACGAGCCCGATCCCCGCCTTGAAGCCCGTCAGCACCGGCTCCGAGATGAAGCTCGCGACGACCCCGAGACGCAGCACCGAGGCCAGGATCAACATGATCCCGACCAGGACGGCGAGCGTCGCGGAGGCGGTCAGAAGCGCCGCCGGATCCCCGCTCGGCACGACCAGCGCGAGCTGGGTCCCGGTCAGGATCGCGAGCGTTGTAGTGGTGCTGACGCTGAGCGGCCGCGAGGTGCCGAGGATCGCGTAGATCACCATCGGCACGAAGGCCGTGTAGAGGCCGATCTCCACCGGCAGCCCGGCGACCGTGGCATAGGCCATGGCCTTGGGGACCACGACCGCCGCCGTGGTCAGACCGGCGACCAAGTCCAGTCTCAACCACTCCACTCGGTAACCGTCGAGCCGCTCAAGCATCTTTTTACCCCTCATGCGAATTCAGATGGCCCATGCTCCCAATCGCTTTCGGTTGGTCGACGCCCACCGCGCCCTCCGACCCTGACGACCAGAGGAATTAAGAACGCAAGAAAACGGCCAAACCTCGCGGAGCGATCACCCATGTCAGGGTGCGCTGAAAGGTCTCGATTCGTCAAAGGCTTGATCTTACTGCTACCGACACCGTTCATCTTGGGTCGGCGCTCCTTCTCCGAAATATCGGAGTCCCTACGACTTCTCGGAGGCGTACGCGGCGAGATCGATCCGGATGCAGACAGCAAGGTGTCTATAGGGTTGGCATCGGTTCTCACGCCGGGGCGGCGTACGACGACATAATCCTTCGATCCCCGCAGCGGAGCCGCGCCTTGAGTTACCGAGAACGTATCACCCTCGAGCCCGACAAGCGTTCGGGACAGCCCTGTATCCGGGGGCTGCGCATCACCGTATACGACATCCTCGGTTACCTTGCCGCCGGGATGACCGAGGCCGAGATTCTGGAGACTTCCCTGATCTCGAAGCGGCGGACATCCTAGCCGCGCTGGCGTTTGCCGCGGATTTTCCGGCGATCTCCTGAACCCTGCTGAACCGCGCTCGGCGCGGTATGTGATGTTTTGGATGGGATCGGCCCCGGCAGACTTGACGAGCGTTGGAGCCGGCGCGGTTTAAAAACTAAGGCTAACTCCGTGAATAGGCATCCCGACTGCGCATGCCCGAACGACCCGAACTGCTGTAGAGGCGAATTAATTCGCCCCTACACGCCGGTAGATCATTTTCCGGAAATCGCCTAGAAATATCTCCGTTTAAACCCCGTCCCTGCTAAGGGCTGTGGATGCACCAAACGTCGAGCTCATTCGAAAGTGAGCATCTCGCTCTGATTCGACTTGGTGCCTCCTCTCGGCAGGCTAACGGGCGGTATCCATCGGCCTCCCGGGGAAGTCGTCGAGCCAGGCCAGAAACAGCTTGTAGCCGAGCACCAGGACC
This sequence comes from Thiocapsa sp., assembly GCF_035467215.1. Taxonomy (GTDB): domain Bacteria; phylum Pseudomonadota; class Gammaproteobacteria; order Chromatiales; family Chromatiaceae; genus Thiocapsa. The sequence goes on from NZ_DATITZ010000256.1 coordinate 6,984, forward strand.
ACCGCACCGACGAACAGCCCGATGATGCCGGAGGTGATGAAGCCCCCGATCGCACCGACGAAGATCACCGACATGGGCACCTGCACGCCGCGTCCGAGCAGGATGGGCTTCAAGACGTTGTCGATGCTGCCGACGAAGAGGCTCCAGATTAAGAAGAGGATCGCCGGGACGGTATCCGCCGTCGCCAGGACATAGATCACGATCGGGATGGTGATCGGAAAGATGCCGATCTGGACCGTGCTGAGCAGTAGACACAGCAGTGCCCAGAGCCCGGCGCCGGGTAGACCGATGGCCATGAAGCCGATACCGGCAAGAATGGATTGGATCAGCGCGACACCGAGGATCCCGCGGGTGACGCTGCGGACCGTCGCCTCGGCCAGTTCAGCGAAGTCTGCGCCTCGCTCGCCGGCCAAGCGGACGGCGAGCGTTTGGGCGAATGCCCCGCTCGCCTTAGCGTTGGCGAGGAACACCCCGGCGATGATGATGGCGACGATGAACTGAAGGATGCCAAAGCCCGCGCCGGCCGCGGTCGACAACAGCCAGCCACCGACGGCCTTCAGTTGCGGCGCGATCTTCTGGATCGCCGCCCCGAGGTTAGTCGATGCTTGGGACCAGAAGGTGCTCAGAGACTCTCCGACCAGCGGCCAATCCCGCACCGAATCCGGTGGTGGCGGCACGGCCAGGGTGCCCTCCTGAAAGCCCTTGGCGAGTCCCTGGGCCGTGTCCACCAAGGTCGCGCTCAGCATCACCGCAGGCACCATGAGCAGGACGATCCCGAGGATGACGAGCGTGGAGGCCTCGAGTCCGCTTCTCCCGCCGAACAAGCCCCGCAGCTTCAGATAACCCGGGTGTGCCGACACCGCGATGATCACCCCCCAGGCGATCGGGATAAAGAACGGCTGGATAATGCTGATGCACCAGGCCACGAGCAGGATGAGGATCCCGATCCTGACGGTTGTCTCCAGTGCAGTGGCCACAACCTCTCGTTGCTGGATCATGAAGATCTCCTGCTCAGTCCACGGGCAATCTGACCGGTACCGCATCGACACCCCACATGTCGTCGCAATACTCGCGGATGGAGCGGTCCGACGAGAACTTTCCGCCGCGCGCGGTATTCAGGATCGACATGCGTGTCCAACGCTCGGTGTCTGTCCATGCCGCGCTGACCCACAGCCGCAGGGTATTGCCGGTGTCGACACCATAGCCCTGGATCGGCGTGTCGTAGGCGGTGCCCTTCACCACCCGAAACGGCACCCAGCGTACGCGAGACGTGCCCGACTCGTCCCGGTAGGGCTCGGTGTGCCCGCCCCAGTTGGCGCTGTAGGCCACCTCCGGTTTCGCGATCTCCCAGGGATTGCCCTAGCGCAGCCACTTGTCGGTGATCTCGGTCTGCCATCCGTCTCGGATCTCTTGGTCGAAGATGCCGAACTCGTAGCGGATGCCGTAGCCGATCGCGGGGCGCTCCAGAGCGACATAGGTCATTCTCCTGTTGCATTCGGCTTCGGAGATGTCCTCGATTTCGGTGAGACGCGGTTTAAAATTCAATATTTTTAATATTCTAAACCGTGCCAGCTCCGCCGGTCGTCGGAGCTGGCACGGCCAAACCACTCGTACACGATGCGCATATCTCACCGGGCGCGGTTTAGAGCGGCCACACCCAGTTGGTGATCTCGTCCCGATCTGTCCCGTGCTCATGCGCATAGGCCAGGTTCAGGATGATCTCGTTCTTCATCCGCTCCTTCAGGTGCGCCGCCCGCGCGGCCAGCCCCGGCACCCAGTCGATGACGTCGATGACCAGCGTAAAGCGGTCGGTCTGGTTCAGGATGGCCAGCTCGAGCGGGGTGTTGATGTTGCCCCGTTCCTTATAGCCGCGCACATGCAGATTCTCGTGGTTCTTGAACCGGTAGGCGAGCTTGTGGATCAGCCAAGGATAGCCGTGGAAGTTGAAGATCACCGGCTTGTCGGTCGTGAACAAGGCATCGAACTCTCGGTCGGTGGAGCCGTGCGGGTGCTCGCTTGCCGGCTGCAGTTTGTAGAGGTCCACGACGTTGACGAAGCGGACCTTCAAATCGGGCAAGTGCTCGCGCAGCAGCGCGGTCGCGGCGAGCGCCTCCTGGGTGGCCACATCGCCGCAGCAGGCCATCACCACGTCCGGCTCGACGCCTTCGTCATTGCTGGCACGGCCCCAGATGCCGATGCCCTTGGCGCAATGCACGACGGCTTCGTCGATGGTGCTGAACTGCAAATGCTTCTGCTTGTCGGCGACGATGACGTTGATGCAGTCGGTGGAGCGCAGGCATCGGTCCGCTACCGCCAGCAGGGTGTTGGCGTCGGGCGGCAGATAGACGCGGCAGACGCTCGGGCTCTTGTTGGTGACCAGATCGATGAAGCCGGGGTCCTGGTGCGAGAAGCCGTTGTGATCCTGCCGCCAGACGGTGGAGGAGAGCAGGATGTTCTGGGAGGCTACCGAGGCGCGCCAGGGCACGTGGTTCTTGGAGATGTCCAGCCATTTGGCGTGCTGGTTGAACATCGAGTCGATGACGTGGGCGAAGGCCTCGTAGGTGTGGAAGAAGCCGTGACGCCCGGACAGCAAATAGCCCTCCAGCCAGCCGATCAGGGTGTGCTCGGAGAGCATCTCCATGACGCGCCCGTCGCGGGAGAGCTCGCCGCCGTCGGCGTCCTCCGGCAGAAGCTCTGCCATCCACACCTTCTTGCTCACCTCATAGACCGCTTGCAGACGGTTGGATGCGGTCTCGTCCGGACCGAACAGGCGGAAGTTGGTCATGTTGTTGCGCATGACATCGCGCAGGAATTCACCCAGCGGACGGGTGTTCTCGCACAGGACCTTACCCTTCTGGTCGTCCGGCACCTGCACCGCGTAGTCGCGGAAATCCGGCAGCTTGAGATCCCGACGTAACAGGCCGCCGTTGGTGTGGGGATTGGCGCTCATGCGCCGGCCTCCGCTGGGGGCCAGCTCGCGCAGCTCCGGCACCAGCCGCCCGTCGGCGTCGAACAGCTCGTCGGGCCGGTAGCCGTGCATCCAGTCTTCCAGCAGCTTCAGATGTGTCGGGTTGGTCCGCACGTCCGAGAAGGGCACCTGGTGCGAGCGCCAGGAGCCCTCGGCCTTGTGGCCGTTGATCTCCTTGGGTCCGGTCCAGCCCTTGGGCGTACGCAGCACGATCATCGGCCAGCTCGGCAGCTCCGCCTTGCCGCTCCGGCGCGCCTCGGACTGGATGCGGCGGATCTCGGCGATGGCCGTGTCCAGGGTCGCGGCCATCCGCTGGTGCATGGTCTCGGGGTCGTCGCCCTCGACGAAGTAGGGGGTGTAGCCGTAGCCGTGGAAGAGAGCTTCGAGTCGATCATGGCTGATGCGCGCGAGGATGGTCGGGTTGGCGATCTTGTAGCCGTTGAGGTTGAGGATCGGCAGCACCGCGCCGTCGCGGATCGGGTTGATGAACTTGTTGGAATGCCAGGCGGTGGCCAGCGGCCCGGTCTCGGCCTCGCCGTCGCCCACCACGCAGGCGACGATCAGGTCCGGGTTGTCCAGACAGGCGCCGTAGGCGTGGGAGAGGCTGTAGCCCAGCTCACCACCCTCGTGGATCGACCCGGGGGTTTCCGGGGTGACGTGGGAGCCGATGTGTCCGGGAAAGGAGAACTGCTTGAAGAATTTCCGAAGGCCATCGGCATCCTCGCTCTTGTCCGGATAGACCTCGGAGTAGGTCCCCTCCAGGTAGGTCGGTCCGAGCACGCCCGGGGCGCCGTGACCGGGACCGGCCATGAAGATCACGTCGAGGTCGTCGCGCTTGATGCAGCGATTCAGATGCGCCCAGGCGAAGGAGAGGGCGGGGCTCGCGCCCCAGTGACCGAGCAGACGGTGTTTGACGTGCTCGATCGCCAGCGGCTCCTTTAGAAGCGGGTTGTCGCGCAGGTAGATCATGCCGACCGAAAGGTAGTTGCAGGCGCGCCACCAGGCGTCGATGCGCTTGAGCTCATCGGCGTCGAGGGGCTGAGCACTGGGGACGGTAGTCATCGCTTTCTCCTGGTGGTTGACGGTCATGCTCCCGACCGATCGTTGGGGTCGGAAATTCTGATTTGGTTCGGGTCGAAACGGCTCCCATTGCGGTCGGAGCGGAGACGCGCCCCGAGTCATCCCTGTCCTCGCAGCAAGAGCAGTCGTCGGGTGGATCCGCTTCGCTTGTTCCATCGTACCTGCGTCGTGTTTCATTTCTTCGTGAAGGATTCGTTACCTATCACTCGACTTGGCCAAGCAGCAGCACCAAGGAGCGGGGTCGCAGCTCGTAGCTGTCTGCGGCGATGGGCCGCGCCTCTTCGGGCGGAACGATGTCCTCGGGCGCGTCAAGCGCGGTGTCGATCAGGCGATGCCACGGCGCCATCGGCCCTCCGGGAGGCGGCGGCAGCTCGAAGCGCAGCGGCTCCCAGTAGGCGCTCACCATCATATGGATCGTCAATCGCCCGCTCAGGCTCCAAAGGGTGCAGGCGAGGCTGTGGGAGTCGTCGCCCCAGTCCGGCTGGCCCAAGCGCACGCCGTGCCACTCGATGCGGGCCCGGGCGAGGATCTGGTTGAGGGTCAGGCCATGGTCGCCCGCCGACAGCTCGCGCCGTTGGCGTAGGGCAATGAGTTGCTTCACGAACCGCTGCAGGTCCCGGTGCCGCTCCACAAGCGTCCAATCAAGCCAGCCGATCTCGTTGTCCTGGCAGTAGGCGTTGTTGTTGCCGAGCTGAGTGCGGCGTGCCTCGTCGCCCATCAGGATCATGGGCGTGCCCAACGCGAACAGGTTCAGCGCCAGGAGGTTCCTGATCTGCCGGCCGCGCAGGGCCTCGATCTGCGGATCGTCGCTCGGGCCCTCGACGCCGCAGTTCCAACTTCGGTTGTCGTTGGCTCCGTCGCGGTTGTCCTCGCCGTTGGCCTCGTTGTGCTTGCGGTCGTAGGAGACCAGGTCGTTCAGGGTGAAGCCGTCGTGGCAGGTGACGAAATTGACGCTCTGCTCCGGCTCACGCTCCTCGTGACCGTAGATGTCCGGGCTTCCCAGCAGCCGGGATGCGAGTCGCTGGACCGTGCACCGGTCGCCCCTGACGAAGGCGCGCACATCGTCGCGGAAATGCCCGTTCCATTCCTGCCAGAAGTCGCCGACGAAGCCGCCGACCTGATAGAGCCCGGCAGCGTCCCAGGCCTCGGCGATCAGCTTGGTTCCGGCCAGCACCGGGTCGGTCTCGATATCGAACAGTACCGGCGGATTGGGCAACGGCCGACCGAGTTCGTCGCGGCTCAGGATCGAGGCGAGGTCGAAACGGAAGCCGTCCACATGCATGACCTCGACCCAGTAACGCAGGCTGTCGACGATCATTCGGCGCACGACCGGATGGTTGCCGTTCAGCGTATTGCCGGTGCCGGTGTAGTTGGCGTAGCGGGCGCGGTCGGGCTCCAGAATGTAGTAGGCGTCGTTCTGGAGACCCTTGAAGCAGAAAGTCGGTCCTCGGTCGTCACCCTCGGCGGTGTGGTTGAACACCACGTCGAGGATGACCTCGATACCGGCCCTATGCAGGGCCTTGACCAGGTCGCGAAACTCGTCGATGGCACCGAGCGGGTCCGTGCGCGAGCTGTAGCCCTGGTGGGGTGCGAAGAAGGAGACCGGCGCGTAGCCCCAGTAATTGACCCGACCGGGCGGCGCATCGGAGGGATCGAACTGAAAGACCGGCAGCAGCTCAACGGCGGTGATGCCGAGCTCGACAAGGTAGGGGATCTTCTCGATCAGGCCCGCGTAGGTGCCACGCTTAGGGGCGGCGATACCGGAGCTCGGATGCCGGGTGAAGCCGCCGACATGCATCTCGTAGATGACGGTCTGTGAAAACGGGCGGTGCAGCGGCGCGTCGCCCTCCCAATCGTAGCCCGAGACGTCCACGACCACGCTCTTCATGGCGACTGCGGTGTTGTCGCCCGGAGCGGAGGCGGCCCTGCGGTCGTAGCCGGAAGGCAGAGCCACGCAACGACCGTAGGGGTCGATCAGCGGCGTGTTCGGGTCGAAGCGCAGTCCGCGCTCCGGCGCCCGAGGCCCGATGGCGCGATAGGCATAGAGCTGGCCGGGGCCAAGTCCGGGCACGAAGCAGTGCCAGTAGTGGTTGGTCCGGTGTCGGGCAGGGTCGAGCGCGATCACCCGGGCGGGGCGCGGACCGTCGACGGCGTCGAAGAACAGCAGCTCGATGCCCGTGGCGTCTGCCGAGTACATCGAGAAGCTGACGCCGTCCGGACGCGGATCGGCACCGAGCGGGTAGGGCTGGCCGGGTTCTACGGTATCGCTCATCGGATCACTCCACAGGAAAAGCCCGCGGATCCCAAGGGAGGGGAGTCGCCAGTCTCACCCGTTCGGGAAGGCCGAATAATCCACCGTGATCGTTTGCATAAAGCCCCCTTCGCTGGGATGTCAGTCTGTCCGGACATACGCCCGAGCCCATTTCCGGCGATTGCCGGCAGTGCCGTGATCGGCAAGAATCAGAGAAATTGACGATTCGCCCGCGCCAAGCCCGCCGGCTTGCCGATGAGGTAGGCGGTTTCTCGGAGGTCCACACCTTGGAAGCGAAAAAGCTCCGTACGATCGACGACTTGCTGCGGTCCCCCGAAGAGCGCGTCGAGCTGATCAACGGCGAGATCGTCAAGCGGCCGATGGCCCGCTCCGATCATGCGTTGGTTCAATCCGGCGTCTCCGACGAGGTCGCTGTTCTGAAGAGAAAGAATGGCCCCGGCGGCTGGTGGATCATGCCCGAGATCAGCGTTAACTACAGTGAGACCCAGTGCCCGAGCCATGACTTGGCGGGATGGCGACGGGAGCGCGTACCACGCAGGCCTACGGGCGTCATGGAGATCCTGCCGGATTGGGTCTGTGAGATTACCTCGCCGGGGCATGAGCGGAAGGACCTCTTTCACCACTTCTTGCTCTTGCAGCGCCACGGAGTCCCCGACTACTGGATCATTTCCCCGGAAGACAAGACGCTGATCGCCTATCGACTCGTGGACGGAAAGTATCATGTCGTGTTCTCGGTGGAATATGGCGTCGAGGCGGCGGCTGATCGGGTGAGAATCCCTCCGTTCGAAGAGATCGAGATGGACCTCCGCTATGTCTTCGGGGGCGAAGATTGATCCCGACTGACGCAGATCGCTTCAGATGTCGCCTGGCTCTTCGGTGACGCCCGCGGGCAGCGTAAAGGGCGTCGCGAACAGGAGCGGCGTCATGAACAGGGCGCCTCCGCCGGGTCGATGGATGTCGGCCTGCTCGTAGATGCGATCGAAGAGTGCTTCCGCGTCGTCTCCATCGGCGACGATCCGGACCATGCGCACCAGGGACGGCTCGGGCAGTTTGCCCTTCCGCGTGACGGCCTCCCGCAGCACTGAATGTCCGCGACAGTAGACGCTCTCGGCCCGGGTAATGCCCTGCTCGCGCAGCCAGGCGAGCAGCCGTCGCTCGGTGCCGTCGTCGGGCAGGACGCAGGAGATGAGCTTGGCTGGCTGGCCCGGAACCCGAGGGGTTGGTTTTACCGGGCTCATGGCGCGTCCCCCTGGTCCGCAAACGTTGCGAGAACCTCGCGCGGGATATAGGTCGCCATCCGCTCGACCGGTGTGATGTAGGCCATGCCTGCGCCGGGAACATGGAGGTCCGCGGCGCGGTAGACCGCCTCGAAGACCACGTCCTGAGAATCGGTGGCGACCAGGATGCTGACGACGTCCTTCTCCGCCTCGATCGCGATCCCGAGCAGCCCGAGCCGTTCCCGCGGGCCGATGCCCCGGGCGTGATGGACCAACGCACCGGCCGCTCCCATGGCCCGGGCGGCCGCGATGACCGCATCGCCGCGCCCTGTAGAGACGACGCAGGTGATCAGCGCGACGTCGGTCAAATAGGTGATCTTGTCGTCTTTCATACCAGTGCCTGGACCTCTTGCTCATGATGGATAGCCGCATCGCCGCTGGCGGCCCTTGCCTGTCGGCCGGCCTGCATACGCGCCCAGAGCCCGGTCAGCAGAACGCTGATGATCGGGCCGATGGAGGCCAGGCAGAGGATGCCGAAGCCTTCGACGGCGTGGGTGGCGTTGCCGAGCCCGAGCCCCATCGCGAGCACCAGCGGCACCGTGATGGGGCCGGTGGTGACGCCGGCGCTGTCCCAGGCGACGTTG
>NZ_DATITZ010000257.1:0-7934 GCF_035467215.1 Thiocapsa sp.
TACCTGCATCGCGGGAAGGAAATCACACCTGGTCTCGCCAGCGAGCAGACCACGCCCATCGTCGTGGAATACGGTACCGGTTTCGCAAGGACACCGACCGGTATCGGCGTCGATACCAAACCCTGAAGCGAGCTCAACGCATCGGGCATCTGCGGGCTCCCATTTCGCGGGGGACCCGCGGATGGTCGGCAAGTGGTGTCGAGAGTCTTACGTCGAGCTCCGAAACGGCGTTGTCGTCTGACCTTGGGATGAGTTGCCGGTTGGATTTATGAGAGCGGTGCTTTTTTTCATGATTGTCTTCGGTGGTGTCTTCGCCCCGGCCTTTGCCGAACAGACCTGCGATACGAGCCGATACCCGCTGTCTTCCCCGACGGAGCGATTCAGCGACAACGGCGACGGAACCGTCACGGATGTCGTGTCCCAGCTGATGTGGATGCGGTGCTCGGTCGGGCAGACGTGGTCGGGCGAAACCTGCCTTGGGGGAGCAACCGCCTACGACTGGCAAGCGGCACAGGAGGTTGCGGCGTCATTGAATGCCAGTGGATCGCAATTCTTCAACGATTGGAGGGTTCCGAAGCTGCGGGAGTTGGCGATGATCGCCGAACGGCAATGCGAAAACCCCCGCATCAATCTGACGGTCTTCCCGAATACTCCGCCGACCCTGTTTTGGACCGAGTCGCTGCGACCGGGCGAGGGGGAAGAGGGCTATGCATACGCCCTGAGCTTCGGTCCGGAAGGTGTGCAGCACATCGAGAAAACGCAGCGGCATGAGGTGCGACTCGTTCGCACGGCGCCATGATCGACGGCGGGATTCTCAAGCGTCGTGATGGCACCACTCGGCTGCGACCGACCGGTTCCGCGATTGGGCAGGTCGGAACCGGTCTCGAGGAGGACGTCGATCGCAATCGGCGCGGCCTGATTGCTGCCGGCGGGGCCTTCTTGTCGTTGATGCAGGTCGGTCTCCTCGGATCGGCTCGCGCGGAGACCTTCCGGCACGACGACCTGTTTAGCGCGACAACGCTCGACGAGGCTCTCGCGGCACTGGGCAGCACACCCATAGACGATGTTTCGGTCGACGAGGTCTCGGTCGAGGTGATCCTACCCGAGGTCGTCGAGGACGGGGCCGTGGTTCCCGTGACGGTGTCGAGCACACTCGCCGGTGTGGAGGAAATCTACGTCTTGATCCCGACCAATCCATACCCCGTTGCGGTTCGCTTCGAGATTCCGGACGGGACCGAGCCGTTTGTCTCGATACGCCTGAAGCTGGCGCAAAGCGGCGCGGTTTACGCCGTGGTGAGAGCGAAAGGCCGCCTGTACGCCAGGGTTGCGGAGACTCGGGTAACGGTTGGCGGATGCGCTTGAGCATTCGGGTCCCAAGCGACGGGCCGCTTGACGGCGCGACTTGTTCGAGAGTGAAACAGGATGGCTGATCCGATACGAATCCGCGCAAGAAGCAACGGCGACATCACCGAGGTCATGGTCTTGATGCCGCATCCGATGGAGACGGGACTGGGGTTGGATGCATCGGGGAGGGGGCGTCGCGCCCATTACATCAGCGACGTCGAGATCAAGCTCGGCGATCGGACGGTTCTGCGGGCTCGTTTGAGCATCGCCGTGTCGAAAGATCCCTTGCTCTCGTTTCGATTCAAGGGGGGAGGGGCGGGTGATCGCATCGGCGTCACCTGGACAGACAACTTCGGTGATCAGGGAAGCGGGTCGGCCTCGATTGTTTGACCGTCGACACCGGATTGCAGCGGCGGCCGACCATGCGATCGCGCCTTCGGTTCTGTCCGCGATCGTTCGAAAACCAGGCGCAACGGGCTCTGCGTCGATGTCGAGACACCCGTTGCAACGTGATATAGACCACCAAACGAGGGCATACATCAATGAGCGAATGCAATCGCCGGACCTTTATGCTGGGACTTGTTGCCGGGGGCTCGGCGCTCGCCCTGAGTCGCTTGAGCCTTGCAGAGGAAGCAAAGAAGGCTGTTCTAACCGAAGACGACGCCTACGCGAAGTCGATGGGCTTCCGCTTGGATACCACGCAGGTCGATAAGGCCAAGTACCCCAAGCACACGCTCGAGCAGAAGTGCAGCGAATGTCAGTTGTTCTCGGGAGAGCCGGGAGAACCGCTCGGACCCTGCTCCTTCTTCGGGAAACGTTTGGTTCCGGTTGATGGCTGGTGCCGAAACTTCAAACCCAACAGCGCAGCCTAGTCGTCCGAGGCGCCGACCGATAAGAACAATTCCGGGTCGGCGCATCAAGACCGACTCCGTCGGAGCAGGCTCGATCGGCGCGCCGGGGTCGCCCGTCGGACTCGGGCGAAAAGATCCACCGGCTCGGTACACGGGCCGAAATCGGGGCATTGGCCTCGCAACCACGCCACTACAACAAAGCCGGTCGTCCGGTGTGCCGGACGCAGGGCATCGAGCATTGGAGGTCACAGCGATGAGGTGTCCCGCAGGCACTTCGGGGCAAGCGCGGGTGCAGATCGAGCACCGGCGCATGCCGCGGATCGATCGGCATACAGCCACCGGAGCTTTGCCGTCGACAAACCTGAACGCGTCATTTCGGTCACGCCGAGAATCGAGCGGGCGCGCCCCGACGTGGATGGTGACCGGCCTGATGATCGTCAGTTTCCTGAGCCTTGTCGGATGTGATCGCACGGAGAGCGTGCAGTGGGGTGAGCGCGGTACCTCCATGATCCATATCGACAAGCCGGGTCGATTGCAGTCGGCGGCGGATCTTCACAGCATCCCCCCGCCCGAGCCGCGCGATCCGCCCGATCCCGAAATCCCGCTCGCGAAGGACGTCAATGAAAATGTTCAGGTCCTCACCGACCTGGACGCCCTTGAATTCGCACGCCTGATGCAGGCCATGTCGACTTGGGTGGCCCCGAACGAGGGTTGCGAATACTGCCACAACACCGAGAACCTGGCCTCGGACGAGAAATACGCGAAGGTTGTTTCGCGCCAGATGTTGCGGATGACCAGAGACATCAATACCAACTGGAAGTCGCATGTCGCGGGCACCGGTGTCACCTGTTGGACCTGTCATCGCGGCCAAGCGGTTCCGTCCGGAACCTGGTACACGAATCTCGGCCCGCAGACCCCTTCGGCGGGTATCACCGGGGTGAAAGCAGGTCAAAATACGGCTGGCATGCACACGGTCGGCAACGCGTCGCTCCCGTTCGATCCCTTGACCCCCTTTCTGGAGGGCGACACGCAGGTCTCGATCCAAGGGACCACGGCATTGCCCTCGGATAACCGAAATTCGATCAAAAAGGCGGAGTGGACCTACGCCTTGATGATGTACATGTCCAATTCGTTGGGCGTCAATTGCACCTACTGTCATCAGACCCGCGCGATGGGCGTTTGGGAGCAGAGCACGCCCCAGCGGGTCACCGCGTGGCACGGCATTCGGATGGTACGCGACCTCAACGGCGACTACCTCAACCCACTGAAGACCTTATATCCGCCCGAGCGACTGGGCCCTACGGGCGATGCACCCAAGGTGGCCTGCGACACCTGCCATAAGGGTGCGTTCAAGCCACTGCTCGGCGTCAGCATGCTCGGAGACTATCCTGAGCTGGCTGGATATCGGACCGAACGACCGGGAGCCGTGCCGGCGGAGGAGCCTGCCACCGAGCTTGCGGATAAGGGTACCGAGGGCGTGCTGATTGCGGCAGCGGAGGACGTGCAGCCGCAGGCGCAGGAAGGTATGGTCGATCCGGCTGCCGAGTCCGTTTCCGAGTCGGTATCGCCGGATTCCGATGCAGGAGTGGTCGAAGAGACCTTGGCGGAAACAGCCGTCGAGAGCGATGCCGCAGAAGAGCCGGTGCCTCAATCGATGGCCCTGCAGTCTGAGGAGCCGGCGGTCGGCGACACGGCAGCCTCGACCTCGGCCGAGGTCACCCAGCTTGCCGAGTCGGAGGCGTTGCCGGCTCTCGAGGAGGTCGTGTCCGAGTCCGTAGGCGATACCGCCGAGCTCGTCCGTCTGCACGAATCCGAGCTGCGCCAAGTCGAGCGACGCCTCGCGGCCGCGGGTGCCAGGTTGCAGCAGGAGCGAACGGCATTGCAGCAGCAGCTCGCGGTGGTGCGTGACCAGCGCGACGCCTCCACGACCGATGCCGAGGTGCAGATCGCGCAGCTGCTGGAGGAGTCCGCCGAGGAGCGCTCGGCGGCACTGAGGGCGGCGGAGGCGAGACTGGATCAAGAACGTACGGCGCTGCAGCAACAGCTCGAGGTGGTCCGCGGGCAGCGCGACGGGGTCGCAGCCGATGCCGAGGTGCAGGTCGCCAAGCTGGCCGAAGGCCGGGCTGCGGCGCTGCGGGCTGCCGGGGCGAGGCTCGATCAGGAGCGTATCGCCTTGCAGCAACAGCTTGCGGTGGTTCGTGCCCAGCGCGATACCGGTTCAGTCGAGGCCGAGACGCAGGTCGCCAAGCTCTCCGAGGAGCGAGCGGCGGCGCTGCGGGCCGCCGGGGCGAGGCTCGACCAGGAGCGCACCGCCCTGCAACAGCAACTCACGGTCGTTCGCGGGCAGCGGGCTGCGGTGGCGGCCGAAGCCGAGATGCAGATCGCCAAGCTCGACGACGAGCGCGCGGCGACGCTCAGGGCGGCCGGCGCAAGGCTCGACCAGGAGCGCACCGCCCTGCAACAGCAGCTTGAGGTCGTTCGCGGGCAGCGCGATGCGGTGGCGGCCGAGGCCGAGGCGCAGATCGCCAAGCTGGCCGAGGGGCACGCCAGGGCACTGCGAGCCGCCGGCGCGAGACTCGACCAGGAGCGCGTCGCCCTGCAGCAGCAGCTCGACGTCGTCCGAGGCCAGCGCGAAGCCGCCTTGGCGGACACCGAGTCCGAGTCGCAGATCGCCGCGTTGACCGAGGAAATGGATGCCTTGCGGGCAAAGCTCGCCGAAGCGGATGGTGCCGCCGCGGATCTCCGTGCGCAGATGCAAGCCGCAGCGACCGAGCATGCGCGTGAGCTGGCAGAGGCCAAGGGGTCGATTGCGCGGATACGCACGCTGTACGAAGGCGCGGCCGAGGTCGGCGGACGCATCACCGCAGAGGGCATTTTGGTGAATCTCGGCGGGGAGGAGCTTCGCTTCCCGAGCGGCAGCGCCGTCCTGCCGGCCGGGGCATTGCCGACGCTCGACCGCATCGCCGAGATGCTCGCGGCGAGACCCGATCTGAAGGCGAAGATCGCCGGGCACACCGATAGCCTGGGCAATCCCGAGATCAATCAGGCATTGTCCCGGCAGCGTGCGGAATCGGTCATGCGGGCACTAATCGAGCGCGGGGTCGATGCCGGCCGACTCAGCACCGAAGGCTACGGTGCCGAACGGCCGATCGCCGACAACACGACCGATCGAGGGCGGCGCGAGAATCGCCGTGTCGAGATCGTGATGATCGAGCAGGCCGGCAACGGAGCGGCGAGCAACCTCAACGACGGGTGAGCGGACCTCTGGGCGGGCGCGGAGGTGATACCGCGCACCGCCACGGTCATGCAGGTTTGGTGATCCGCCAACACTGGTGGATCCGCGGGTTGCGGGCAAAGTCTCGCGGGATGGTCTCGCGGCTGATGTCCTGGATCTCGAGATCCGCCAAATCCTCGGCGTACAGCCGAAACCGACGCAGATTGTTCGAGAACACCAGCAGACCACCCGGCTTGAGCAGCCGGGTGGTGGCTCGAATCAGGCCGACATGGTCGCGCTGGATGTCGAGCGTCTCAGTCATCCGCTTGGAGGTCGAGAAGCTGGGAGGATCCAAGAAAACGAGGTCGTATTGGCGTTTGCCTGCGGCCTCTTCCAGCCATTGCAAACAGTCCGCCTGGACCAGCTCATGGCGTTGCATCGGGATCGCGTTGAGCGCGAGATTATCCCGAGCCCAGTCCAGATAGGTTCGGGACATGTCCACCGTCGTGGTGCGCGCCGCGCCGCTGTTGGCGGCATAGACCGTTGCCGTCCCCGTGTAGGCGAAGAGGTTCAGGACGCTCTTGTCCTCGGCCAGCTCGCCGATCATGCGGCGTATGTCGCGATGATCCAGGAAGAGCCCGGTATCCAGATAGTCCTCGAAATTGACCAGGAATTTGAGTCCGCCCTCCTTGACCGCGTGAAAGCGGCGCGTCTCGGCGAGCCGCTCGTATTGGGCGTTGCCCTTCTGCGGCCGCCGGATCTTGAAGAACATCCGTGATTCCGGGATCTCGAACACCTCCGGGATCACGCTCAATGCCTCGCGCAGCCGATGCCGAGCACGTTTGGGGTCGACGCTCGTCGGCGCGGCGTACTCCTGCACATGCACCCAGCGCTGCGGTTCGTCGCCTTCCGGCTCCCCTTCGTAGACATCCACGGCCACCGCGTACTCGGGCAGGTCCGCGTCGTAGGCCCGAAAACAGTCGATCTGCTCCTTGCGGCGCCATTTGCCGAGGGCCTTGAGATTCTTCGCGAGCCGGTTGGCGAGCATGGTCGCGCCGTCGCTGCGCTCGGTCGGCTCGAGCGTGCGCGGCCGATTGGCCACGAAATCGCTGGGCTCGATCCGAAAATGCAGGAGCTGACATTCGATCGGGCCATTGTAGAGATGGTGAATTCGGTGCGCGCGCAGGCCCATGTGCTTGCCGAGGTCCGGGCTGCCGGTGAAGAGCGCGGCCCGCCAGCCTGCGAAGCGTTCCTTGAGCACCGAGCCCAGGCGGGCATGCAGAGCCGGCAGCTCGGCATCGGAGCCGAGCCGCTCGCCGTAGGGTGGGTTGACCACGACGAGACCGCAGTCGTCGTCTCGACCTGGACGGCAGTCGGCCAGCTCGCGGCGCTCGAAGTGCGCCAGTCCGGCCAGTCCGGCCCGTGCCAGGTCTTCGATGGCGATACGGATCGCGCGAGGATCCTGATCGTAGCCGCGCAGCGAGCCGAGACGTTGCAGCCCGGCACTGCGCCGGATCTCGGCCTCGTCGAGCAGACGCTGCCAGGCCGCCGGGTCGTGCTGCAACCAGCCCATGAACCCGAAACGCTCGCGCAACAGACCCGGCGCGATGTCCGCCGCGATCAAGGCGCCTTCGATGATGAGTGTCCCGGAGCCGCACATGGGATCGAGCAAGGCGCCGCCCTCGGCCGCGATAGCGGGCCAACCGGCGCGCAGCAGGATGGCCGCCGCGAGATTCTCCTTCAGCGGCGCCGAGGTGCCCTCGCTGCGGTAGCCGCGCCGATGCAGCGAGGTGCCGGACAGATCGATGCTGACCGATGCCTGATCCTGATGGACATAGACATGGATCTGAAGGTCCGGCGACTGGGCATCCACATTCGGCCGATAGCCCAAAAGCCGGGTGAAGCGATCGGCGATCGCGTCCTTCACACGCAGGGCGGCGTACTGCCCGTGCGTCACGCCGTTGACGACACCGTCGAGCTGGATAGCGAAGGTGCTCTCGGGCGAGAGGTGCTCCTCCCAGCGGATCTTCGCCGCCCCGGCGTACAGCTCGTCCGGTCCGGCGGCCGGAAATTGCGCGAGCGGCAGCAGGATGCGGTTGGCGACCCGCGACCAGAGACACGCCCGATAGGCGTCCTGAATCTCGCCGACGAATCGCGCCCCGCCGCGTGCCTCGACCGCCCCCTGCAGGCCGAGTCGAGCCAGCTCCTCCGCGAGGAGACTCCCCATGTGCTTGGGCGCGGAGGCGAAGAAGGTGTACTGGGGCATCTTGGGCGGCGGGTCGTCAGGGGATAGGGCCACGCAGTATATACCGGTCGCGCAGCGGTCTTTCGCCGCCCAAGGTGTTTGAACCTAGATCCGGCAGTTGACCGCTTCGTGCTTCATGCAAGGTCTTGACGGCCTTGACGATCTTGCTCGTCTGACGGCTCACTGGCCGGGGGAAGGCCGCTACGACCCCTGGAGCACGCCCCGCGCGGCGCCCGACTGCGTTGCAACTCGTTGGCGTAGAACCACTACGCCGCCTCGT
>NZ_DATITZ010000258.1:0-8084 GCF_035467215.1 Thiocapsa sp.
TGATGATTCCGAGACCTCAGGCATGGTTCCGTTGACTCCACAAACCGTCGGCGATCGGCATCCGTTCCTCGACTGCCCGGCCGGCAGGAGGCAGGAGACCGCCGGCCGGGGGCTTCCCCCAACATGAAATACCTCCCCCTCCTCTTCGCCGCACTCATGCGCAAGAAGACGCGCACACTGCTGACGCTGCTTTCCGTAGCGGCGGCCTTTGCGCTCTTCGGCATGCTGGATGCCGTACGGGTGGCATTCAACGCGCCGCAGAGCGTCATTGGGATCGATCGACTCATTACCTCCTCGCGTCTCTCGCTGATCCAGCCTCTGCCCTACGCGGATCTGGCCCGGATCCAGTCGACGCCCGGCGTGGAGGCGGTCACCTATGCGAGCTGGTTCGGCGGCATCTATCAGGACCCGAAGAACTTTTTCCCGAACTTCCCGGTCGAGCCCGAGAGCTATCTCGACATGTATCCGGAGCTCGTCCTGCCCCAAGCGCAGCGCCAAGCCTTCATCAAGACGCGTACCGGGGCGATCGTCGGCGAGGCGCTTGCTGATCTGCACGGTTGGAAGGTCGGCGACAAGATCCCGTTGCGCCCGACCATCTATCCGCATCGCGACGGCGGGGAAGTCTGGACCTTCGACCTCGTCGGCATCTTCAAGGCCGCCCAGCCGGAGCTTCGCGGCTCCGAGAAGCAGCTGTTGTTTCACCACACCGCATTCGACGAAGGGCGCGACATCGGACAAGGCACGGTTGGTTGGTACATCGTGCGGGTCGAGGACGCATCGAAGGCTGACCAGGTCGCGCAGGCGATCGACCGCCAGTTCGCCAATTCCGCCTTCGAGACCCGCACCCAGAGCGAGCGCGAGTTCCAGCTCTCCTTCGCCAAACAGATCGGCGACATCGGACTGATCGTCACGGCGATCATGGCGGCGGTCTTCTTCACCCTGGTGCTGCTCACCGGCAATACCATGGCGCAATCCATCCGCGAGCGGATACCCGAGCTGGCGGTGCTCAAGACACTCGGGTTCACCAACCGCGCGGTCCTGCTTCTCGTCATGGCCGAGGCGCTCGTGCTGCTTCTGCTCGGCGGTCTGATCGGGCTCGTGCTCGCCACGTTGGCCCTTCCGATCATCGGAGAGGCCAGCTCCGGACAGCTCGACGTGGCGATGCGTCCGGAGAGCTGGGTGCTGGGGCTTGGCCTGATGCTGGGCATCGGCATCCTGGTCGGACTGCCGCCGGGGCTCAAGGCGATGCGCCTGGGGATCGTCGATGCGTTGGCGGGTCGATGAGCGACCGACCGACAGCGTCGAGCGCTGCTCTGGCTCACCTGCGATCGGCGTTGCCCAAGATCGCCGCGGGGGTCGCCATCGCGGCCTTCTTCGGGATCTGGATCCTGACCCCGACGCTCGTGATCGCGCTCGCGTTGGTCTTCGTCGGATGGCTGGTATTGACGCGAACCGGGCGGCAGGCGCTCGCCGTCGCGCGGGTCGGGTTGAGCACCGTACCCGAGCGTATCGGGGCGACCTCGGTTGTGGTGGTCGGTATCGCCGGCGTGGTCGGGGTGCTGGTCGCCCTGCAGGCGATGGCTGCGGGCTTCGAGGCGACACTCAGTGGCGCGGGCAGCGACGACACCGCGCTGGTGCTGCGCGCCGCGGCCAATGCCGAGCTTTCTTCGGCGCTGGATCGCCCGTCCACGACGCTGATCATCCAGGCCCCAGGCATCAAGCGCGACGCGAACGACCGCCCCGTCGCATCGGCCGAGGTCGTCGTCGTCGCCAGTGTCCCGAAGCGAACGACGGGGACGGATGCGAATCTCGAGGTCCGCGGGGTCGGTCCTGCCGCCTGGCAGATCCGTCCGCAGGTGCATGTCGTCGAGGGACGCCGTTTCCGGCCCGGGCTGCGCGAGCTGATCGTCGGTCAGGGCGCGTTGCAACAGTTCAGCGGAGTCGCGATCGGCGACAGCATCGTCCTCAACAACCAGGACTGGCGCATCGTCGGCGTCTTCGCCTCGGGCGATACGCACGAGTCCGAGGTCTGGGGAGACGCTGAATCCATCGCGGCGGCCTATCGGCGCAACGGCTTTCAGTCCGTCGCCGTACGGTTGACCGAGCCGGCGGCAATCGAGCGTCTGCGCACCGCCTTGAGCGCCGATCCGCGCCTGAGGGTCGAGGTGCAGACCACGCGCGAGTATTACGGCAAACAGTCGGAGCGCCTTACCAGGGTGATCCGGGCGGTCGGCATCGGGGTCGCCGTCATGATGGCGCTCGGGGCGGTCTTCGGCGCACTCAACACCATGTATGCGGCGGTCGCCAGCCGCGCGCGCGAGATCGCCACCTTGCGCGCGCTGGGCTTCACCGGACTGCCGGTCGTCGTGGCCGTCATGCTCGAGACCATGGCCCTGGCCTGTGCCGGAGGGATCCTCGGGGCGGGGATCGCCTGGGCCTTGTTTCACGGCTTCACGGTCTCGACCCTCGGATCGAACTTCAGCCAGGTCGTCTTCCAGTTCCAGGTGACCCCGGAGCTCCTGATTCGCGGCCTTCAGTGGGCGCTCGGCATCGGGTTCATCGGGGGCATCTTCCCGGCGCTGCGTGCCGCCAGGCTTCCGGTGACGACGGCGCTGCGGGAGTCTTGATGGGCTGCTGCGCCTAGCCGTTCGCGGCCTTCCTTCGGGGCACTCGCGATCGGGCGGCACGCTGCGGCGAGACGCCTCGGCATTCATGACGCAGCCCCTTGCACGACCCCGGACACCACACGAAGACCAGGCCGAAGTAAGGATGCGTACATCGAGTTTAATTTGATCCTTGAATGAGCGCCGCATAGACTCGGGATCAGAGGATTCACGGTCGCGCAACTTCCATGACCTGAAATAGGCACCTAAACCGCGTCCGGAGCGACATGCGTCACTTTCATGTTGTATCGGGCTTGGAGATTTTTCCGACCCTTGTGGAGACGCGGTTTACATTATTTTTCTAAAAATTTTAAACCGCGCCGGCTCCGACAATCGTCGAGTCTGCCGAGGCCGATCCCCTCCAAAAACATCACATACTGCGCTGGGCGCGGTTTAAACACGCGGGGAAAGACGTCCGATGTCCCATTCGCTCGTGCGCTACTCCAAGGTCGTCGAGATCGTCGGCGACCTCCTCAAGGTCCTGGTTCCGCCACCGGTGTCCGAGCAGGGCCAACGGGTCGCGTTCGGCGACCTGGGCCTGGTCGAGGACCCGAGCGGTTTCAAATCGATGGCGCGCGTCATCAGGCTCGAAGGCGAACTGGTCTCGCTTCAGGTCTTTTCGGGGACCAAGGGGCTCTCCACGCAGGCGTCGGTCCGCTTCCTCGGTCATCCGATGCGCGTGACTTACTCGCCGAACGTCCTGGGTCGTGTCTTTCGCGGCGACGGCACCCCCTTCGACACCGGCCCCGGCCTCGCTCAAGACCCCAAGATCGAGATCGACGGCCCCTCGGCAAACCCGGCACGACGCTCGCTCGCCTCCAAGATGGTGCGGACCGACGTCCCCATGATCGACATCTTCAACTCTCTGGTGGAGAGCCAGAAGATCCCGATCTTCTCGGTGGCCGGCGAGCCCTACAACGCGCTGCTGGCGCGTATCGGGATCCAGGCGGATGCGGACATCGTCGTCTTCGGCGGACTCGGTCTTATCTTCGACGACTATCACTTCTTTCTGCGTCGCTTCGAGGACGCGGGCGTCTTTTCACGCACCGTCATGTTCGTCAACCTCGCATCCGACCCCGTGGTTGAACGCCTGCTGGTTCCCGATATGGCCCTTGCGGTCGCGGAGCGGTTCGCGGTCGAGGAAGGCAAGCGGGTCCTCGTCCTGATGAGCGACATGACCGCCTATGCCGACGCCATGAAGGAGGTCGGCATTGCCATGGAGGCCGTGCCGTCCAATCGCGGCTACATGGGCGATCTGTATTCCCAGCTTGCGCGACGTTACGAGAAGGCCGCCGACTTCAAGGACGGCGGCTCACTGACCATCCTGACCGTGACCACCATGCCGGGTGGCGACGTGACGCACCCGGTGCCGGACAATACCGGCTACATCACGGAAGGCCAGTTTTATCTCCACGACGGCATGCTCGATCCCTTTGGCTCGCTTTCGCGCCTGAAGCAGCACGTGATCGGCAAGGTCACGCGCGAGGACCACAGCCAGATCATGAACACCATGATCCGCTTCTACTCGGGCGCCCGCGATGCCGAGCAAAAGCAGGCCATGGCCTTCGATCTGTCCGAATTCGACATCCGCTTGATCAGGTTCGGGAACCTTTTCCGGGAGCGCTTCATGGACATCGACGTGAGCATCCCGCTGGAGAAGGGTTTGGATCTCTGCTGGCAAACGCTGGCCGAATGTTTCAATCGCGACGAGCTGCTGATGAAGGAGGGCCTGATCGACAAGTACCTCCCGACGCTCGATGAGGACGCGCCGGTTCTAGCGGCGGCTTGACGCGGAGCAGTCCATCCAATGTCACGCGTCAGTCTCAGCAAGTCCTCGCTGGCCAAGCAGAACCGCGCGCTGCAGACCTACGAGCGCTATCTGCCCTCGCTCGATCTGAAGCGCAAACAGATCATGACCGAGCGCGCCAAAGAGGTCCTGGCCCAAGGGGAAACCCGTCGCAAGATCGTTGCGCTGCGCAAGCATGTGACGGAGAACCTTCCCATGCTCGCCAATCGCGAGATCGACCTGTCCGACCTGGTGCAGGTACGCGGCGCACGCCTCGGCGAGGAAAATCTCCTCGGCACGCGCCTGCCCGTGCTCGAAGGGCTCGACCTCGTCAAGCGCGACTATGGCCTCTTGAGCAAACCCCACTGGGTGGACGTCTTGGTCGATGCCCTCGCCGAGATGCTGACGCTCCAAGCCCAGCTGGCGCTGCACGATCGGCGTCTCGTCTTGCTCGATGAAGCGGTACGCAAGGTGACTCAGCGGGTGAATCTCTTCGACAAGGTGTTGATCCCGCGCACACGCGAGAACATCAAGCGGATTCGCGTCCACCTCTCCGACAGCGAGCGCGCGGCGATCGTGCGCTCGAAGATCGCGAAGGGCAAACGACTCAGAGAGGCCTCGGCATGAGTATCCAACGTCTGACGCGCCTGACCTTGGCCGGTCTCGCAACGGACAAGGACGCCGTCCTCGAACGGCTCCAAACGCTCGGTTGTCTGCATCTGATCCCGTTGCGTCCGGCGCCGAGGGAGCCCGAGAAGGAGCCGGCCGGCCATGCCGTCGAGGCGCTGCAGGCCCTGCGGTATCTACAGGACTCGCGCGAGAAGCGTCGACAGGTCCGTGACCCGGAGGGCTTCGATCTGCCCGGAACCATCGCCGCCGTGCTGGAGAATCAGCAACGCCTGCGCGACACGAGCGACCGTCGCGATGCCCTGGTCGAGCGCATTGCGGAGCTCGAGCCCTGGGGCGATTTCACCCTGCCGCCCGAGCCGGATCTGGCCGGGCGCAAGTTTTGGTTCTACATCGTGCCGCAGCGCCAGATGGCGCAGCTCGCAGCGCTCGAGCTCCCTTGGCAGGTGGTGCATCGCGACAACCGTCAATCCTGGGTCGTGGTGATCCACCCGGACGAGCCGCCGCGGGATGCCTTGCCGGTGCCGCGCACCCTGGCCGGGGCCCTGAGTCTCTCCGAGGTCCGCCGTCGTCTCGAGGCGGCCGAGCTGGAGCTCGAAGAGATCCGGGCCGAGCACGTTGCCCTGACGCGCTGGATCTATCTCATCTCGACACATCTCGCCCAAGCCGAGGACGAGGCCCAGCTTCGTCACGCACAGGCACAGACGCGCGACGAGGAGTCGCTCTTTCTGGTGCAAGGCTGGGCGCCCGAGGTCGCGGTTGCGCCGGTCCAGGCGTTTGCCGAGCAACAGGGCCTGGCACTCCTGATGGAAGAGCCCGGACCGCACGACGCACCGCCGACCCTGCTCGACAACCCCGGCCCCATCGCCGCCGGCCAGGACCTGGTGGCCTTCTACCAGATGCCGGCCTACGACGCCTGGGATCCCTCGCGCGTGCTGTTCTTCTCCTTCGCGGCCTTCTTCGCGATGATCCTCTCGGATGCCGGTTATGCCGCACTCTTGGGTGTCCTGCTGCTGGCCTTCTGGCGCAAGATGGGCAGCAGCGAGGTCGGCGGGCGCCTGCGCATCCTGGCCGCGGCCCTGGTCGGGACATCCCTGGTTTGGGGTGTCCTGGTCGGCAGCTATTTCGGTTTCGCGCCCAAGCCGGACAGCCTCCCTGGACATCTGCATCTCCTCGATATCAACAATTTCGAGGTCATGATGCGGCTGTCGGTCGGGATCGGCGTGGTCCACCTGATCCTCGCCAATCTCGAGATGGCGGGCGCTCAACGCGGCCGAGCCGCGGGACGTGTGGCGATCGGCTGGATCGCGGTGATGGTCGGCGGCTTTACGCTCTGGGTCGCGGGTGATGTCGGGGCACCCGAGTGGGTAGCCCTTTCGGCGCAGATTCTGATGGGCCTCGGGTTCGCGGTGGTCCTGTTCCTGGGCAGCGATCGGCGCGTGGACGGCGTCAAGGCGTTCGCCTTGCGCGGCCTGGACGGCCTGAGCAACCTGGTGCGGGTAACACAGGTCTTCGGGGACGTGCTGTCCTATCTGCGGCTCTTCGCACTCGGCCTGGCCTCCGCCTCGATGGCGATGACCTTCAACGGACTGGCCAGGGACGTCGCGACCGAGCTGCCGGGCCTGGGGCTTCTGCTCGCCATCCTGATCCTCCTCGCCGGACATGCGCTGAATCTGCTGCTCGCGCTCATGAGCGGCGTGGTCCATGGGCTGCGGCTCAACTTCATCGAATTCTATAACTGGGCCCTGGCCGGCGAAGGCTACCCCTTCAAACCCTTTAAACGGACGGAGTTGCGCGAATGAATGAATTTGTGGTTGCGCTGGGCTGGGCCGGACTCTTCGCTCCCATGGCCCTGGGTGCGATCGGCAGCGTTATCGGCTGCTCCGTGGCCGGACAGGCGGCGATCGGGGCGATGGTCGACACCGATTCCGGGTACGGACGCTATATCGGCGTCTCGGTGATGCCTTCCTCGCAGGTCATCTACGGCATCGTCATCATGTTCAGCCTGCAGCGCGACGTCACACCCGTGACCGCACCGGCGCTCTTCGGTATCGGTCTGCTCTCGGGTCTCGCGTTGCTCTTCTCGGCCATGCGTCAGGGTCAGGCCTGCGCCTCGGCGATTCATGCCAGCAAGACCAAGCCCGAGATCTTCGGTCTGTCGTTGGCGCCGGCCGCTATCGTCGAGGGCTTTGCGGTGTTCGCTTTTGTGTTCGCGCTGGTATTGGCCGGCGGGATCCCCGGATGAGCCGCACGAGCAGCGAGGGGCGCGAGACCATGACCACAGAAGACAAGGGCGTACTTAAGGGCCTGGCATCCTCCGGGGTCGAGGCCCTGATCGAGCGACTGCGCGAGGAGGGCGTGCAGGTCGGTCAGGCCGAGGCGCAGCGGATCGAGGCGGAGGCGCGGCGCGAGGCCGCCCGCATCGTGCGCGAGGCCGAGAACCGGGCCAAGGCCATTCGCGAGGCGGCCCAGCAAGAGGTCGATGCGCTCAAGAAAGGCGGCGAAGAGGCGCTGCGGATCGCCATGCGCGACACCGTGCTGCGGCTCAAGGCCGATCTCGCCGATCGCTTCAGCGACGAGGTCAAACGGCTGATCGCCGCCAAGATCGAGCAGGAGGCATTCCTCGAGCGCTTGATCCTGGAGGTGGCCGCCAAGGCACGCGCCGAGGCCGGGGTCGACGCCGGACAGGACGTCGAGATCCAGCTGCCCAAGGCGCTGGTGAGTCCGGACGAGCTTCGCCGCAACCCTCTGGAGCTGCGCGAAGGATCCTTGTCGCACTTTGTGCTCTCCTTGGCGGGCAACATCCTGGCCGAGGGCGTGACCTTCGGGGTCGCCGCCGGCACCGAAGGCAAGGGCATCCGGCTCGCACTCAAGGGCAAGGACGTGCACATCGACCTGACCGACGAGACGGTCGCCGCCACCCTGCTCGCGCATCTGCAACCGCGCTTTCGGGCGATCCTCGAAGGCATGGTGAAGTAAAGAGCCGAGGCGACCGTGGCACACTCCGA
>NZ_DATITZ010000259.1:0-4017 GCF_035467215.1 Thiocapsa sp.
GCTCAAGCCGGTCTTGGAAAGCTTCAAGGCCGCGGGCAAGCCCTTCAAGATGGGCATGGTCTTCCCGGTCTCGACGCACAACTACGAGCTGCGCTACTGGCTCGCCGCCGGCGGGCTGCACCCCGGCTACTACGCTCCGCACAAGAACGACACCGACGGGCAGATCGACGCCGATGTGCTGCTGTCGGTCACTCCGCCCCCGCAGATGCCGGCCACCATGGAGTCCGGAACCATCGACGGCTACTGCGTCGGCGAGCCCTGGAATCAGCAGGCTGTCTTTATGGGCATCGGCGTCCCGGTGATCACCGATCATGAGATCTGGCCATACAACCCGGAGAAGGTCTTCGGCATGACCGCCGGGTTCGTCGAGGCCAATCCAAACACGGCGGTGCGGATCGTCAAGGCGATGCTTCGGGCCGCCAAGTGGCTCGACGAGAACGACAACGCCAACCGCGCCGAAGCGGTCAAGATCCTTTCGCGCCCGAACTATGTCGGTGCAGACGAGGCGGTCATCGCCGCGTCCATGACCGGCACCTTCGAGTACGAGAAGGGCGACAGCCGCGAGGTCCCGGACTTCAACGTCTTCTTCCGCCACAACGCCAGCTACCCCTACTACTCGGATGCCGTCTGGTATCTCACCCAGATGCGCCGTTGGGGTCAGATCGCCGAGCCCAAATCCGACGACTGGTACATGGCGACCGCCAAGCAGGTCTATCGGCCCGATCTCTACCGCCGCGCGGCGGAGTCGTTGATCGCCGACGGCCTGATGGAGGCGTCCGACTTCCCCGACTTCGACACGGAGAGCGGATTCAAACCGACACAGACCGGATTTATCGACGGCATCGACTACGACGGCACCCGGCCAAACGCCTATCTGGAGCAGTTCTCGATCGGGCTGAAAGGCGACACGCAGTTGTAACGCAGATCCTTAAGTGTCCGGTGTCGGGGGAGCCCCGAGCCGGACGCGAGCCCATCGACACCGGAGAAGACCATGTCGAACATCGACGTCACCGCGAAGACCTATGACCTGCCCTGGTTGGCGCAAGCGATGGACTGGCTCGCCGGCGACGGCGCCGAGCGCGCCGCCGGAGGCTTGATCCGACACCTGCTGCTGCCCTTGGTCGGGATCGGCCTCTTTCTGATGCTCTGGGCCGCCGCGGCCTCCCAGATCCAGACCTCGCTCGGCCAGTTGCCCGGGCCGACCCAGGTCTGGTCCCAATCCGTTGCACTCTGGGGGGAGCACCGCGAGGAGCGCGCCCGTGAGGCCGCCTTCAACGAACGCATCGAGCAGCGTGTCGAGCGTGCGGTGGCGAGCGGCGCCACAAGCGAGGAGATCGCCAAGATCCGTGCCCGTGGCTACACAGGTGCGCCGACCTTCGTCAGCCAGATCTGGACCAGCCTGGTGACGGTGATGGTCGGCTTCCTGCTCGCCTCCGTGATCGCGATCCCGCTCGGCATCCTGTGCGGGATGAGCGCGGCCGTCTACGCGGCGATGAACCCTTTGATCCAGATCTTCAAACCGGTCTCGCCGCTCGCCTGGCTGCCGCTGGTGACCATCATCGTGAGCGCCGTCTATGTCAGCGAGGATCCGCTCCTGGCCAAGTCGTTCATCATCTCGGCGATGACGGTGACGCTGTGCTGTCTCTGGCCGACGGTGATCAACACGACCGTCGGGGTCGCCACGGTCGATCGCGACCTGATGAACGTCAGCCGCGTCCTGCGTCTGTCCTGGTTCAAGCAGACGGTCAAGATCATCCTGCCCTCGGCCTTGCCGATGATCTTCACGGGTCTGCGGCTGAGTCTCGGGATCGGCTGGATGGTGCTGATCGCCGCCGAGATGCTGGCCCAAAACCCCGGTCTCGGAAAATTCGTCTGGGACGAGTTCCAGAACGGCAGCTCCAACTCGCTCGCGCGGATCATGGTCGCCGTGTTCGTGATCGGCTTCATCGGCTTTGCACTCGACCGCGGCATGCTCATGCTCCAGCGCGGCGTCTCCTGGGACAAGACGGCGGTGCTGAGATGACGCGCCCTGTCGATTGCTCCGACCCCATGACCGTCTCACGAGGATCCAAGACATGTCTGCCTATCTGAGCATCGATCGGGTCGGGATCACCTTCCCGACGCCGAAGGGACCGCTCGAGGTCCTGAAGGACATCAAGCTCGACATCGCCCAGGGCGAGGTCGTCTCGCTCATCGGCCATTCGGGCTGCGGCAAATCGACCGTGCTGAACATCGTCGCCGGGCTGCTCGAAGCGAGCACGGGCGGCGTGCTGCTCGAGGAGCGCGAGGTGAAGTCGCCGGGACCGGACCGCGCCGTCGTCTTTCAACAGCACTCCCTGCTGCCCTGGCTGAGCGTCTACGACAACGTCCGCCTGGCCGTCGACCAGGTCTTCGGTCGCCGCAAGACGCGCAAAGAGCGGCATGCGTGGACCCTGCACAACCTGGATCTGGTGCACATGGGCCATGCGTTGGAGCGCCGACCTTCCGAGATCTCGGGCGGGATGAAACAGCGCGTCGGGATCGCCCGCGCCCTGGCCATGGAGCCCAAGGTCCTGCTGATGGACGAGCCTTTCGGCGCGCTGGATTCGCTTACGCGCACTCACATGCAGGACTCGCTGCTGGAGATCCAGGCCCGGCTGAACAACACCGTCATCCTGATCACGCACGACGTCGACGAGGCCGTGCTGCTTTCGGACCGCATCGTGATGATGACCAACGGACCCTCCGCGACGGTCGGGCGGATCCTGGACGTCGACCTGCTGCGCCCCCGCGACCGACTCGCGCTCGCCGAGGATCCGACCTATCACCACTACCGCGCCGAGGTCGTGAAATTCCTCCACGAGCGCCACGCGCCCGCGGTGACGCAGTCCGCCCGGCCGGCGCGCGAGCGTCCGACGCTGCGTCTGGCTGCGAATGGTTAGGGGGTAGACGACTTGGTTTCAGTTGAGAGTTTCCAGCGATGAGCTGTCAGCCATCAGCCTTCAGCCGTCAGCGCCTTCGGTCCTTTGCGTTTTAACTGCTCTTTTTAGGTTCATAAGGCTCAATCCATTCGGCAGCCTCGGCTGAACCCCGAACCCCGAACCCTGAACCCCGAACCCCGAACCCCGAACCCCGAACCGGAGCGACCAAATGAGCATCATCCCCAACTGGCTCCGACGCAGCGCCCACGCCGGCGGGCGCGACGGACTCGAAAAGACACGCCTGACGCTCGGCTTTATCCCGCTGACGGACTGTGCGCCTCTGGTCATCGCCAAAGAGCGCGGGTTCTTCGAGAAATACGGCCTGGACGTGGAGCTCTCCAAGGAGACCTCTTGGGCCAATGTCCGCGACAAGGTCAGCATCGGCATCCTGGACGGCGCACACATGCTCGCGCCCATGCCGATCGCGAGCACGCTGGGCATCGGTCCGGTCGAAAAGCCGACCGTCACGGCGCTGAGCCTGGACCTGAACGGCAACGCCATCACGGTCTCGCAGGCACTCTACGAGCGGATGCGCGAGCTGGATCCGGCCGCCATGAATCATCGGCCTTACTCGGCGGTGGCCTTGAAGCAGGTGATCGAGGAGCGCCGCGCGCAAGGCGGCAAGCCGCTGACCTTCGCGGTGGTCTTCCCGGTCTCGACCCACGCCTACGAGCTGCGCTATTGGATGGGCGCCGCGGGGATCGATCCGGATACCGACGTGCGGCTGCTGGTGGTCCCGCCGCCGCAGATGGTCACCCAGCTGCGCGCCGGTAACATCGACGGCTTCTGTGTCGGCGAGCCCTGGAACTCGGTCGCCGTCGCCGAGGGTCTGGGGCGCGTCCTCATCACCAACTACGAGCTCTGGAACAACAATCCCGAGAAGGTCTTCGGGGTCAATCTGGAGTGGGCCGAGCAGTATCCGAATACACACCGTGCCCTGCTCATGGCCCTGTTGGACGCGGCACGCTGGACCGATGCGCCCGAAAATCGCCCGAGCGTCGCCGAGCTGATCGCGCCGAGACGTTACATCAATGCCCCGGTCGAGATCGTGCGTCAG
>NZ_DATITZ010000260.1:0-15225 GCF_035467215.1 Thiocapsa sp.
CCTCGAACCCGGCTCGCAGCAGCTGCACCGAATGAAAGCCGGTGCCCGTGGCGACATCGAGCACCTTGCGCGCGCCGTGCTCTTCGAGGAGTCGGATGAAGAAGTCGCCTTCGCTCTGAGCGCGTCCGTCCCAATCGATCAGCTCGTCCCATTTCTCCACGAACGATTGGATGTATTCGGCTTGGTAATGATTGGTGTCGCGGACCTTCAGCGGATTGGTCCCGTAGTCTTGCTTGGTGCGTTCGAGCTTCATGTCACCTCCTGTCTCCCGGAGCGGGAGTGATGTTGGTGGCTGAAGACGCCCTCGGATCTGACCAAGCGCCTCACCGCTGCGTGAGCGGAGTCGCCCGAGTCGGGCGATAAACCAATGAATGCGTGATCGGCACGACCCGACGGACCGACGTCTTCGACATGGGTTCGAAAGTCAAAGGTCGCGCCGTACGCGGTTTAGAAGTAGTACCCGAGATTGATGTTGAAGCGATAGTTCCATTTGTCGTTGCCGTTCACGCCGAAATCCCCGACGCCGTCGATTCGTCCGTAATCATCCATGCCGTCGCCGCTGGCCTCGTTCCCGACGAAGTAATTGCCGTTGGAGTAGGCGAGATCGCTGTAGATGTACCAGCCGCCGCTGGCCCATGCAGCACCGGCTATCCACATCTGGCTGTCGTTGAAGGCGTCCTCGTCCTTCACGATGCTGCTGTATTCGATATAGGGCAGCACCGAGTCGAGCCAGGAGATCTGCGGCGTTTCCACCAGGTAGCTGACGGAGACCGCCGGAATCCATGCCTTGGTCGCGGCCGGCCAAGCAAAGTCGTAGGCCCCCATCGGGATCAGTTGATCCGTGCCCCAGGGATTGTCGCCGTCGATATCGAATTCGTAGCGGGTCAGTTGCGAAGCGACCGTGAGCGGCCCCATCCGGTTGACCATGTGTGCCGAGGCCGCCCAATGGCTGCCGTCGTCGGTCCGCTGCCCCTTGAGTTGACCGTATTGGAGCGAGACGCCGAGATCGGTCGGGATCGCAGTGTCGGCGAAGCTGTAGATGGCTCGCAGATTGAGCTGATTGCGCTCGTCGTAGCCGTTGTGCTCACCGCCGTAGGACACATTGCCGTCGGCATCGACCGATTCCTCCCAACGTACCGCGTCGTAGCTGTAGCGGGTGCTGTTGAGGCTGCGACCGAAATAGCTGCCCTCGCTCGACGGATAGTAAGCCACGTCCAGTTTCCAGTGATCGATGGCGGTGCTGTATTTGATGCCGAGATCCATATCGTCGGCCAGGCCGACATAATAGTGCTGATCGAAGAACCAGCTTTGAGAGACGCCGTAGGGGCCGGGGCCGAACGGCACGCGATTGACACCGACCTGAACCTCGCTGTCGTCCGCAAACCGATAGCCGAGCCAGCCGGTATGGAGGAAGTTGTAGCTTTTGCCGGTCCCCGCCGCATACCAGCGGTACTCGAGCCGCCCGATGATGTTCTCGTAGTCGAGCGCGAGATTGATCCGAAAGGTGTCCAGCTCGATATTGCCGCCGTTGCCGCCGCGGTTCGGCCCGGCGACGGCCTCTTGCACCTTGTAGCTGCCCAGGACATAGTTGACCCGCATGGCGCCGCCGACGGTCACGGGTCCGATCTTGAGCACCGTGCTTTCCGGGGCGGATTCGTCCACTGCCTCATCGGTCTCGGCGACGACGCCCGGGGCAATCATCTTCTGCGAGACAACCGCCGCGTCGTCTGCTCCGGCATCGAGCGCGCCCGTGCCGATGGGTTCGCCCTTCGCTGCGGCGAGTGTGCGCCGAGCCTCCTCGAGCTGGCGTGTGAGCTCCGCGACACGCTGCTCGAGCGCATCGACATCGGCCGAGGCCGCCGTCGGGAGTGCACACAGCATCCCGAGCAGCAGCGTCCCGATCGCCCGATGCCGAGCGGTCCCGGCGCGCGTATACAGTTCGTTCCTTCTCATCGCGCTACCTCGCTCACTCGCTCTCGGCGTCGGGCATCCAGGATGCGACGACGTCCGGATGCTCCGCGATCCAGAGCTTCGCGTTCTTCAACGGGTCGGCGCGCCGCTCTTGATTCATGACCATCAGCTCGGCCATCTGATCCGGCGTCCAGCCGAAGTTGTCCAGGACCGCGTAGACCTCCGGCATATCCTCCTTCAAACCGGCGCGGACGATGGTGTGGATCTCCTCTTCGCCGCCATAGACGCCTTTCGGGTCGTCGAGATACTTCAGATCGTATTGCGCGAACTTCCAATGGGGCGTCCAGCCGGTCACCACGACCCACTCGTTCTTGTCGATGGCGTCACCAAGCACGGCGGTCATGATGGGGCCGGTGCCTTCGACGAGTTTCAACTCGGTGATCCCGTAGTCCTCGAGGACCTGCTCGGTCTTGCTCATCAGACCGGCGCCCGGATCGATCCCGATGATCTTGCCGTCGAAACGCTTGGCGGCACCGTTGAGATCCTCGATCGAGTCGATCTCGACATAGGCCGGCACGACCAATCCGATCCGCGTTCCGACGAGGTTGGGACCGAGGTCCACGACCTTGTCCGAGACCTGCTCGAGGTAGTGGTTATGGGTGGTCGGCAGCCAGGCGGCGACGAGACCGTCGACATCGCCGCTGCCCACGGCCTGCCACATGGCCGCGGCGGAGACCGGGGTGATCTTCACGTCGTATCCCATGTCTTCGAGCACGGCCTTCACGAGGTTGGTGCTGGCCACCTCGCTCGACCACTCGACATAGGCCAACTCGACCTCGCCTTTGTCCGCGGCGAGCGCCGAGGTCCCGAGGGCGGCCATCGCCGCAAGCGCGGCCACTGCGTACCGGTTGATCATGATGTCTTACCTTTACTTGATGGGTGTTGGGTTCAGGTGCTCGGCTGATCCTTGCCGCGTCTCCCGATCCCCTGGGTGATTCGATCCAGGAGCATGGCCAGAATGACCACGGCGATCCCGGCCTCGAATCCCATGCCGGCCTCGTTGCGTTGGATGGCCCGCCAGACCTCCCCGCCCAAACCTTGGGCGCCGATCATGGCCGCAATGACCACCATCGAGAGGGCGAGCATGATGGTCTGGTTGATCCCGGCCATGATGGTCGGGACGGCCAAGGGGAGCTGGACCTTCCAGAGTTTCTGACGCCGGGTGGCCCCGAAGGCATCGGCCGCCTCGACCAGATCGGCCGGAACCTGCCGGATCCCGAGTGTCGTGAGCCGAATGGCCGGCGGCATCGCGAAGATCACGGTCGAGAAGATCGCCGCGACCGGTCCGAGACCGAAGAAGGGGATCGCCGGGATGAGATAGACGAAGGCCGGCATGGTCTGCATGAAGTCCAAGACCGGGAAGATGATCCGGTAGGCGCTCGGCGAGAGGGCGGCGAGGATGCCGAGCGGTCCGCCGACGGACACGGCGATCAGGGTCGCGATCAGGACCATCACCAGGGTCTGCAGGGTCGCCTCCCAGAGTCCGAGGTTCCACAGCAGCGCCAAGCCAGCCAACGCGAAGAGCGCGGTGCGGATTCCGGTCAGGCGCCACACGAGCAGACCCGCCAGAACAATCGTGACACCCGGCGGGAGCCACATGAGTGCATCCACGGTGCCCTCGATTCCGGTCTCCATCAGGTCGGAGACGACCTTGGTGGCGCCGGCGAACTGTCCGGTCAGGACATCCAGCCCGTCGTCGATCCATTCCGCCAGGGGAAGTCGCGGGATTTCGATCATGCTGCCGCCTCCGCGATCTCGGATGCGCTTTCGTTGCCGTTGCTGCCGACGGATTCAGCCAAACCCTGCAGCAGAGACGCCCGTACGACGACACCGAGCAGGCGCCCTGCCTCGTCGACGACGGGGGCGGGCATGGTCGTCTCCGCCAGCAGACCGAACAGGTCCCGCACCGGGGTGTCCGGTCCGACCGGCTGAACGCCCGGCTCCATGATCGAGCCGATCGACTTCTCCCCGCGCTTGGCCGCCTCCAGAGCGGCATCGTCTCGGACGATACCGCGCAACCGGAAGTCCGTTTCGACGACGCAGAGGAAACTAAGGTCCTCGTCTTCCATCTTGCGCAAGACGGTGCGCGGGCCGTCGTTGACGAAGGCGACGCTGCGCGCGCGTCGCATGACGGCGCTCGCGGTCAGCACCTTGGTCTTGTCGACCTCCGCGACGAACCGTTCCACGTACGGCGTGGCGGGGTTGGAGAGGATCTCTTCGGCGGTGCCGACCTGCTCGATCCGGGCATCTTTCATCAGGACGATCCGGTTGCCGAGAAACAGCGCCTCGTCCAGGTCATGCGTGATGAAGACGATGGTCTTGCGCACCCGGCTCTGCAGTGCGACGAGCTCCTGCTGCATGTCGCGGCGAATCAAGGGATCGAGGGCGGAGAATGCCTCGTCCATCAACAGGACGTCCGGGTCGACCGCCAAGGCGCGGGCCAAGCCGACACGCTGCTGCATGCCGCCGGAGAGTTGCGAGGGAGAGGCATCCTCCCAACCTTCCAAGCCGACCTGCTTCAAGGCGTTCAACGCCTTCTCGGCGCGCTCCTCGACGGCACAGCCTTGGATCTCCAGACCGAACTCGACGTTCTCGCGGATGCTGCGATGCGGGAAGAGTGCGAAATGCTGGAAGACCATGCCGAACTTGCTCCGACGCACCTCAAGGAGGTCTCGGTGCCGCAGCGGGACGATGTCTCGGCCGTCGAGCAGGATCTGTCCGGCGGTCGGCTCGTTGAGGCGGTTCAGGCAACGGATGAGGCTCGACTTCCCGCTCCCCGACAGGCCCATGACGACCAGGATCTCGCCTTCGAGGACATCGAAGTCGGCATCGGCCACGCCGACGGCCAGACCCGTCTTCTCGAAGATGGCCTGTTTGGTTTCGCCTTGGCGCAAAAGGGCCAGGGCGTCCTTCGGCTCGTCGCCGAAGACCTTGGTGAGACCGCGCACGGCGATCTTGACGGATTGTTCTGCGGGCATGGCCCTGATGGTCCTGACGGAAGTTTGATGTGCGAAGCCAAGGATCGGCCTCGCAACTTGATTTGCGGCATGAGACGCCGCGTGTCCCGATCGACCGGCAGGGCGAAGCCTGAGAATCCGGCGGGCATGGGGACGATGAATCGCGCCGGATCATCCAGGTGAAGACCCGAACGCCGACGACAGCTTTTTTACCCTACAGGGCTCCGGATCTGAGTTCAACCCGGGACATCCGGCAGCCGCGACCGACCCGACGAGGATGCAGCTGCTGTCGGTCGGGCATTGCGACTGACCTTGGTCCGGACATGGTCGACGACTCGAAGACCGGGCCCGTCTCCCCCATCTGCCTCCCATGAACGCCTTCAGCCCCGCCACCCGTCGCTGGTTTGCGCAAAACTTCGACGCACCGACCGAGGTCCAGACCCGCGGCTGGGCGGTGATTGCCTCGGGTCGGCACGCGCTGATTACCGCCCCGACCGGCAGCGGCAAGACCCTGGCGGCCTTCCTCTGGGCGATCGATCGGCTCATGCAGGGCGCGCCGATCGCCGACACCGAGGTCGCGCCTGCCGGTATCCAGGTGCTCTATGTCTCGCCGCTCAAAGCCCTGGTCTACGACATCGAGCGCAACCTGCGCGCTCCGCTCGCCGGGATCGCGCGTGCCGCCGAGGCGATGGGCGTGCCGGTGCGCCTGCCGCGGGTCGGCATCCGCACCGGCGACACCCCGGCGAAGGAGCGGCAGCAGCAGCTCAAGGATCCGCCCGAGATCTTGGTGACCACGCCCGAGTCGCTCTACCTGTTGCTCGGCTCCAAGGCGGCGGCCAACCTCGCAGCGGTGCACACACTCATCATCGACGAGGTGCACGCGCTCGCGCCGACCAAGCGGGGTGCGCATCTCGCCCTCTCCCTGGAGCGCCTGTCCGAGCGCTGCGCGGGCGATCCGCAACGCATCGGGCTCTCGGCCACCGTCCGACCGCTGGCCGAGGCGGCGCTTTATCTCGGAGGCGACCGACCGGTCGAGATCGTCGATGCCGCCGCACCGCCGAATCTCGATCTGCGCGTTCAGGTCCCGGTGCACGACATGGAGCGCCCGCCCGAGGCCGTCGCGCCCCGGCCCGAAGGCGGCTCCATCCTCGGCGAGCTCTATCGCCAAGCGACGCCCCGCGCGCCGGCCGAGAAGGGCCTGTGGTCGGCCATCCATCCGGCCATCCTCGCCGAGATCCGCGCGCATCGCTCCACCATCGTCTTCGTCAACAGCCGCGGGCTCTGCGAGCGGCTCTGCCAGCGCTTGAACGAGCTGGCGGAGGTCGACCTGGATCCGGACGTTTTGGCCAAGCAGGACAGACCCGAGCTGGTGCGCGCCCACCACGGCAGCGTCAGTCTCGAGCAGCGCACCCAAATCGAGGAGGGGCTCAAGCGCGGCGATCTCAAGGCCATCGTCGCCACCAGCTCGCTGGAGATGGGCATCGACATGGGCGGCGTGGACCAAGTGCTGCTGGTCGAGTCGCCCGGCTCGGTGGCGCGCGGGCTGCAGCGGGTCGGGCGCGCGGGGCACGGGGTCGGGCAGGTCAGTACCGGGCGCATCTTTCCGAAGTTTCGCGGCGATCTGCTGGAATGCGCCGTGATCGGGGCGCGGATGCTCGCCGGCGAGCTGGAGCCCTTCCGGATGCCTCGCAACGCACTCGACGTGCTGGCCCAGCAGATCGCGGCCCACTGTGTCGAGACCGAGCGTGCGGTTGCCGACATCCATCGTCTGGTCACTCGCGCCGGTCCCTACCGCGAGCTGTCGCGCCCCGCTCTGGAGGCGGTGCTGGATATGCTCTCGGGCCGCTATCCGTCGAGCGATTTCGCCGACCTCAAGCCACTTCTGGTGTGGGATCGCGCCGCGGATACGCTCGGCGTGCGTAGGGGTACGGCCATGATCACCCGCCTGAACGCCGGCACCATCCCGGACCGTGGCAACTATGCGGTGCATCTCGGCGAGGAAGGGCCGCGCATCGGCGAGCTGGACGAGGAGATGGTCTTCGAGACCAAGGCGGGCGACTGCATTCTGCTCGGCGCCTCGACCTGGCGTGTAGAGGCGATCACGCGCGATCGGGTGCTGGTCTCGCCGGCACCCGGCGAGCCCGGCAAGCTGCCCTTCTGGCGCGGCGACGGACCGGGGCGGCCGGTGGATCTGGGTCGGGCGGTCGGCGCCTTCACACGACAGGCCGCGGCTATCCCGGCGGAGCGTGCCGCCGACTGGATTCGGGAGCAGACCCCGCTGGACGCACTCGCGGCGTCGAACCTGGCCGCCTACATCCAGGATCAGCGCACCGCGACCGGCCAGGTGCCGAGCGACCGCACCATCCTCATCGAGCGTTTTCGCGACGAGCTGGGCGACTGGCGCATCTGTATCCTCACCCCGTTCGGCGCCCGCATCCATGCCCCTTGGGCCATGGCCCTGCAATGGCATCTGGGGCGTCGCGAGGGCTTCGAGATCCAGGTCATGTATACCGACGACGGCATCGTTCTGCGCTTCGCCGACGGCGAGGCGCTGCCGGAGCTGACCGACCTGCTGCCCGCACCCGAGGAGCTGGACGAGCGTGTCACCGAGCAGCTTGCCGACACCGCCCTTTTCGCGTCGCTCTTTCGCGAGAATGCCGCCCGCGCGCTGCTCCTGCCGCGTCGCTCGGCCAAGGGCCGACAGCCGCTCTGGGCGCAGCGGCTCAAGGCGCAGAACCTGCTCGCTGTGGTCCGTCGTTATCCGGCCTTTCCGATCGTGCTCGAGACCTATCGACAGGCGCTCGGCGATGTCTTCGATCTCGCCGGTCTGAAAGATGTCTTGACCGGCATCCGCAACCGCTCGATCCGCGTCCACGAGGTCGAGACCCGCAGCGCGTCGCCGTTCGCGCGCTCGCTGGTCTTCGCCTATGTGGCCGCCTACATCTACGAGCAGGACGCCCCGCTGGCCGAGCGCCGCGCCCAGGCGCTCACGTTGGATCGCGGTCTCTTGGCGGAGCTGCTGGGTCAGGCGGAGCTGCGCGAGCTGATCGATCCGGCGGTGCTGGATGATCTGGAGCGCGAGCTCCAACACACCGCCGAGGGGCGCAAGGCGCGCGATGCCGACGAGCTGCATGACCTGCTGCGACGGCTCGGCGATCTTTCCTCCTCGGAGCTGGAGGAGCGCTCCGAGGGCGATCCCACCCCCTGGCTCGCGACCTTGGTCGAGCAGCGTCGGGCGGTTGCGCTGCGATTCACGGACGGACCTCGCTGGATCGCGGCCGAGGATGCCGGTGTCTATCGCGACGCCTTGGGTCTGGTCCCGCCGCCCGGCCTGCCCGACGCCTTTCTGGTGTCCGCGGATGCGCCGCTGGAGCATCTGCTGCACCGCTATGCCCGAACGCACGGCCCATTCGCGACGCGCGACCCCGCCGCGCGGTACGGTCTGAGGGCGACCCAGCTTGAACCCGTTCTGCGCCTTCTGGAGACGCGCGGCGAGCTGGTCCGCGGCGAGATCCGACCGCTCGGCAGCGAGCCCGAATGGTGCGACCCCGAGGTCCTGCGCCGCCTGCGCCGTCGCACCCTGGCGAAGGCGCGCGATGCCGTCGCCCCGGTCGATGCATCCACCCTCGGCCGATTCTTGCCCGCCTGGCACGGGATCGGCGAGGACATCAATGGGCCGGATCGGCTGATGGAGGTGCTGCTTCAACTGGAAGGACTGACGGTGAGTTGGTCCCAGCTCGATCGCGTGCTCCTGCCGGCCCGGGTGCCGGGCTACCGCTCGGAGGATCTGGATATGCTCGCGGCCACAGGACAGATCGTCTGGGTCGGACGTGGAGCGGCAGGCCCGAAGGACGGGCGGATCGCGCTCTATCGGCGGGGGAGTCCCGAACTGGGTGTCTCCGACGAAGAGCCGAGTCGGCCGGATCAGCCAAGCGCGTCCTCCGATGCATCCTCGGCGCCGGTCGCGGATGCGGCAACGCGCGACACCTCCACGGACGACTCCGACGTCCGCCGGATCCTGCTCGACCACCTGTGCACCCGCGGGGCCTCCTTCCTCATGGAGCTGATGCAGGCCCTCGAGCGGGCCGGGCTGAAGCTCGACAGGGAAGCCTTCGAGTCCGCGCTCTGGGATCTGGTCTGGGCCGGCGAGATCACCAACGATACCTTCGCGCCCCTGCGCGCCCTCGGCGGGACGCGCGCACCGAGGCGCGGCCGCGGCACCGCACTGGCCGGCGGGCGCTGGTCGCGCGTGGCCGATCTGCGCATCGATGCAAGCGACACCGAGCGCCTGCTCGCCCGCGCCCGCATCCTGCTCGAACGCTACGGCGTGGTCAGTCGCGAGGCGGTGCAGGCCGAGGGCATCCCGGGAGGCTTCGGTCCGCTCTATCGGGTCTTCAAAGAGATGGAGGAGGGCGGACAGGTCCGCCGAGGCTATTTCGTCGAAGGGCTCTCCGGCGCCCAGTTCGCCCTGAACGGCGCGATCGATCGGCTGCGCAGCGCCCGGATCGAGGAGACCCCGATCGAAGGTTTCGGCGCGGACGCGGTCCGGATCCTCGCCGCGATCGACCCGGCCAATCCCTACGGCGCGCTCCTGCCCTGGCCGGAGCCGGGCGGCGGTCCGGTGCCCAAACGCATCAGCGGCAGTGATGTGCTCCTGGTCGCAGGCAAGCCGGTGCTCTATCTCGGCTCGGCCGGGCGCCAATTGACGCGGTTTCCCGGCTCGATCAGCGAAGACGGCGGGGAGTTGGCGCTCGCGCTCGCCGCCCTGCATCGCATCCCGCAGCGCGGGCGCAAACGCCTTGCCATCCAACAGATCGACGGCCTCCCGGCGCTCGAATCACCGTTGCGCGAGGCCCTGCTTCATGCCGGTTTTGAATCCGACTACGACGCACTCGTTCCGGCGCGTGGTTACAGCACAGGCATCGGCCGAGACCCCAACGCCGTCGCCTGTGCGGGACCTCGCCGCTGATGGACGGACGTCATTTCTTTCCGTAGGTTCGGTCGTGGTCCGGTGCGATCGTCAACAGACGCATGAACTCGCCATCACGGTAGGCCGTGGCTCGACGCGACCGAGTCACTCTGAGCGAATAAATGGCAGGCACGCCGGATGGTGGACGGACGCTCACGATTTTTTCCCACTTTAGGCCGGCGTCACGGTAGACCTGTTCCCAGGTCAGCTTGCGGATCTTGTCCAGTGTATCGAGCACCGCCAATCGCTCGGGCTTTTGCAAGCTCAACAGGTTGTCGAGGAAAACGGGATTATTGAGGTCAAGCCGAACATTGGCCCCGCGTTCAGCCATCGCCTCGGATCTCGCTCAACACCGCATCCACGTTGGTGTCGTCGGGTGCATTCGCCTCTGCCCATACAAGCGCGTTTTCGATGTCGGCGGATGCCTGCGGTCGGTGTGCCCAACGTTCGTTGTCCGGGATCACCGTGACGGTCCGTACCAGCCAAACGCCGGGTTCTTGCTCTTCCACAAGCACTTGTCTCCCGGCAAACTGTTTGCCGAGAGAGATCTGTCCATTCGCGCCGATGAGCTTGAGGCTCGCTTGAGTCGCCGATGTCCGCATGGTGAATTCCTCATGCACTATTGCACTATTGCACTATTGCACTATTGCACTCTAGCACGAAAATAAGTCGGTTCAGTTCTCGACCCGCCGGAATCGCCCGCATCTCCGATTCGAGCAAAACCCAAGCATAGCGTCCGCCGTCGCTTTAGTCTTATAGTTCAAACGTATTCCCGTGCTTGGAGACCCGCAATGGCTATTGCACACCCCATCGAGGGGACCCTGTTTCGGATGGACGGGCTACCGCCGAAGGAGCAATTGCCCACGCAATTCGATTTGCCGAGCGAAGACCCGGAGGAGCCCGGTTTGCCGGACGAATTTCACGTCTACCAACCTCAACTGCTGCGCGAGACCTTTAGGCCGGCCGCCTGCGATCCGGATCAGGTCTTCATCGGCACGGACATCAACCTCTACTACGATCCGCGCAATCCCCTGTGGCACAAGCGCCCGGACTGGTTCGCCGTGCTCGGAAGCACGCGGGCGCTTCGCGTGCAGGATCTGCGCTTCAGCTATGTGGTGTGGCAGGAAGAGATCGCGCCCTATGTGGTCGTGGAGCTGTTGTCGCCGGGGACCGAGGACGAGGATCTCGGCCGCCGCCTCTGGGATCTGGACAAGACCCCCGGTAAGTGGGTGGTCTACGAGCGCATCCTCAAGATCCCCTATTATGTCGTCTTCAGTCGGCACACGGGCGAGCTTCAAGCCTTCGGGCGGGTGTCCTCGCGGTACCGACCGATCGTCCTGCAGGAGGATCGGCTGTGGCTGCCCGAGGCCGGTATCGGTCTCGGGCTGTGGGAGGGACTTTTTGCCGGCTGCGAGGGATGCTGGCTACGCTGTTTCGACGCCGAGGGGAGCTGGCTCCCGACGGTGGCCGAACAGCGTGACCTGGAGCACGAGCGCGCTGAACAAGAGACCCGGCGTGCGGATCAAGAAGGCCAACGGGCCGAGCAGGAGCGCCTGCGTGCCGAACGATTGGCCGAGCGCCTCCGGGCCATGGGGGTGGATCCGGAGGCATAAGGCCGACGCCTGCCCTCCGGCGCTCAGATCGCCAAAACCGCCCGCATCTCCGAGGCATACTGATCGGCGTTCAGCCCGAGCAGCAGGTGCAGCACGCCTCCCCCGATCGGCATGACGCCTTGGACCCCGGCCGCGTCGAGTGCACGCTCGTCGATCTTCGCGGTGTCGGCGAGCGTGACCCGGACCCGTGTCTCGGCACAGGCCTCCGCCAGCGTGACGTTTGCGGCCCCGCCGAGTCCGGCGAGGATGTCGCGCGCCCGTTGCGGCGCCTGCGGATCGCGGTGGCGCGGGCGCAGGTCGTCGGCCTTGTAGTGCACCTTCGGCGCCGCGGCACCTTCGGGCAGCTCGGCCTCCGCGCCGGCGACCTCGAGATACTCGGACATGTCGGTCATGAGATTCTCCGAGCGCGGCCCGAAGATCGCCTGCATATTGTTGCCGACAACCACCACCCCGGCGGCGCCGAGCGCCTTGAGCTTGTCCGGGTTGGCCTTGTCCATGTCGGCGATCTCCACGCGCAGTCGGGTGATGCAGGCGTCCAGTCCGAGGATGTTGCGCTTGCCGCCGAAGGCCAGCACCAGCTCGCGTGTGAACTCGCCCGCGACCTGCTCCTTGACGTCGACCATCTCCATCGTCTCGGTCTCGCGGCCGGGCGTCTTCAGATCGAACCAGCGAATCAACAGACGGAAGCTCGTGTAATAGACGACGGCAAAGATGGGCCCGAGGATCAGCACCACCCAGGGACGGATGTCGTGGACGAAATAGAGCGCGAAGTCGATGAAGCCGTGCGAGAAGGAATAGCCGAGCCGCGCGCCGGCCAGATAGGTCAGCAGATAGGCCAGACCGACGAGCACCGCATGCACGGCATAGAGCAGGGGCGCGACGAAGAGGAAGGCGAACTCCAGCGGCTCGGTGATGCCGGTCAAGAAGGCCGTCAGGGCCGCGGATCCCATGATGCCGGCCACCCGCGCCTTGTTCTCCGGTTTGGCGGCGTGATAGATGGCGAGTGCCGCAGCGGGTAAGCCGAACATCTTGAAGACGAAGCCGCCGCCGAGGATCCCCGCCTCGTAGTCGCCGGCGAAGAAGCGGCTGATGACCCCGTGCACTACCTCGCCGGTCTGCGGATTCACATAGGTCCCGACCTCGAAGAAGAAGGGCACGTTCCAGATATGGTGCAGGCCGAACGGGAGCAGCAACCGCTCCACGACCCCGTAGATGGTGACCGCCGCGGCCGGATTGCCGTAGGCCGCCCACTCCCCGAAATCGCGGATCGCCACGCCGATCGGCGGCCAGACCAAGGCGAGGATCGCGGCCAGCCCGATCGCCGCGAACGACACGACGATGGGGACGAAGCGTTTCCCGGCGAAGAAGCCCAGATAGGCCGGCAACGCGATCTTGTAATAGCGATTGAACAGGAAGGCCGCGAGCAGACCGATCAGGATACCGCCGAAGACACCCGTGTCGATGGACTCGATCCCGAAGATGGTCTTGATCTCGGCACGGCTCTTGGCGGCCGGGAAGGGCACCGAGTCGCCGTCGACCGCGACATAGACGGCAACCTGACCCTCGCCGCTGTCGGACGGGCGCAGACTGAAGGGCACCTCGGCGGCTTGACCCGCCGTGTCGGTGCAGGTCACGCGATTGTCCGTGGTCTCGTCGACCCGGATCTTGCTCAGGGTTCGGCCTTGGGCGTCGAGACAGACGAAGCGTTCGCGCGCCGCATCATGCTCGATAT
Organism: Thiocapsa sp.; assembly: GCF_035467215.1. Lineage (GTDB taxonomy): Bacteria > Pseudomonadota > Gammaproteobacteria > Chromatiales > Chromatiaceae > Thiocapsa. The sequence continues at coordinate 13,243 of NZ_DATITZ010000260.1, forward strand.
AGACCGCCGACCGATTGGCCCCGAGCTGCAGCGGCTCGGTGGGGGACATCAACGAGATGACCAATATGCCGATGACGCCGAGGGCGGCCAGCATCACGAAATAGCCGACGGTCGCCGCCATTGCGGCCACCCCGTCGTTGCGCGTGAAGCCGAGCACGACGCCGATCGCGAAGATCAGCGGCAGGATGGTGAAGACCGCGCCGCCGGCCGCCTTCATGATCAGGCCGATCTCGATCAGCCAGGGGGCAAGACCCTCGGCACCCGCAATCGAGCTGCCGACACCGAGCAGGATACCCGCGACCGGCAGCACCGAGACCGGCAGCATGAGTGCCTTGCCGATCTTCTGCAGGACCGAGAAGGAGCTGCTCCCGAACGCTTTGACCGACATGGGTCTGTCCTCCGTTTCAGTCTTCAGTGTTGAGGGTTCGGGGTTCGGGGTTCGGGGTTCGGGGTTCGGGCTCAGAGCTCGACCGGGACGAGTGAGCGTACGCCGGCTGCGCTGTCCTGCGCCAACGCTAGCCGGGCGATGGCCTGGCAGTCCGCCAGCGAGCGCGCGCGGACCGCTGCCTTCACCGCGGGGATCGAGGGCACGCTGACCGAGAGCTCGTCGACCCCGATCCCGACCAGGATGGGCACCGCCTGCGGATCGCTCGCGATACCGCCGCAGACACCGACCCACCGGCCCTCTGCGTGCGCACCCTCGACCGTCTGAGCGATGAGCCGCAGCACTGCCGGGTTCATGGCGTCCGCCATCGGGGCGAGCTTGGGATGACCGCGATCCATGGCCAGCGTGTACTGGGTCAGGTCGTTGGTGCCGATCGAGAAGAAGTCGACCTCGCGGGCGAACTGCGCCGCCATGACGGCCGCTGCCGGCACCTCCACCATGATGCCGATCTCCAACGGGTCGTCGATGCCGGTCTTGGTGCGTTCCTCCTCGAGCAGGCCCTTCACCGAGCGAATCTCGTCGAGTGTCGCGATCATGGGGAACATGACACGCAGCCGATGCCCTTGTGCGGCGCGCAGGATCGCCCGGACCTGGGTGCGCAGGATCTCGGGGCGGACCAGACCGATGCGGATGCCGCGGATGCCCAGGAAGGGGTTTTCCTCGCGCGGCAGCGGAAGATACGCCAGCGGCTTGTCCCCGCCGACATCCAGTGTGCGGATGATCATGGGCCGACCCTCGAGCGCGTCGGCGATGTCGGCATAGATGCGATATTGCTCGTCCTCGCTCGGCGCGCCGGTGCGATCGAGATAGAGGAACTCGGAGCGCAGCAGGCCGACGCCCTCGCCGCCCAGCTCGACCGAGCGGCGCGCATCCGCCTCGCCGCCGATATTGGCGACCACCTCGATGCGTCGACCGTCCGTCGTGATGGCCGGCTCATGCGCGGCCGCGAGATCGGCCTCGCGCTTCACGGCCATGCGCGCCTTCAGCTCGGTGATCCGCGCGATCTCGGCCGGGTCCGGATTCAGCCTCAACTGTCCCAGACTGCCGTCGAGGATCACCGGGCTGTCGCTCGGCAGATCCAGCGCGCACGGCTCGATCCCGGCGACCGCCGGGATGTCGAGCGCACGGGCGATGATGGCCACATGCGAGGTCGCGCCGCCGCCGACCGTGCAGAATCCGAGCACCCGCGTGCGGTCGAGCTTGGCCGTATCCGACGGTGTGAGATCCTCGGCGATCAGGATGGATCCCTGCGGGATCTCGGGCTCCTCGATCGGCTGCCCGGTGATGATGGCGAGCACGCGCCGACCGACATCCTCGAGATCGTTCGCACGCCCGGCGAGCAGCGGATTGCGCAGCGCGGCGAGACGCTCGGCGTGCGTTCGGTAAGCTTGCTGCCAGGCGAAGGCCGCGCTCTTACCCTTGGCGATGGCGCTCTCGGCGATCTCGATCAGGTCGGGATCTTCGAGCAGCTCCTGATGCACGGCGAAGATGGCCGCCTTGCCCGGATCGGACTGGGCTTGGAGCTCCGACTGGAGCGA
>NZ_DATITZ010000261.1:0-10310 GCF_035467215.1 Thiocapsa sp.
CTCGTCGAGCGCATGTCGGCCCTGAGCGCGGCCGAGGATCTTTTGGATCAGATCGGCGAGCGCCTGGAGTCGCTCGCGGACTTACCCGTGGAAACGGCTCGGACCAGGGCTCGCGAAACACGCGATTGGCTCCGGACCGCACGCGCAGCGCTGAGCACGGACAGGTTGAACGACGAACGCGCACAACTCTTCGCCAAAGACACCTTTCTTCGCATCATGGCAGCCAACGTCAAGCTCATCCCAAGCGGTCACGACTACTTCGTCGAGGGCAACGAGTCGATCCTCGACGCGTCGGTGCGGGCCGGGATCAACCTCAATTACGGTTGTGCGAGCGGGAATTGCGGGGCCTGCAAGGCGCGCTTGATCAGCGGAGAAACGCGGAAGATCCGCGAGCACGACTATGTCCTGAGCGAGCGCGAGAAGGCGATGGGCTACCTCTTAACCTGCTCGCATACGGCGGTGACCGACGTGGTCATCGAGGCGGCCGAGGCCCTCTCGGTCACCGATCTCCCGCATCAGGAGATTCGAGCCAGTCTGCGCAAGCTCGAGCACATCTCCGAGGATCTCGTCTCACTCAACGTACAGACCCCGCGGACCCAGACGCTGCGCTTCATGTCGGGCCAGCGTGTGCGACTCACGCTCGAAGACGGCGCGAGTCGCGAGCTGCCGATCGCGAGCTGTCCCTGCAACGCCCGACACCTTTGGTTTTACGTCAGACGCGGCGCCGACGCCTTCTCCGATGAGGTCTTCAAACCACTGCGCCCTGGCCATCTGATCACGGTCGAGGGGCCTTACGGTGGGTTCGTCCTGACCGAGGACGCGCCGGAGCCCGCGGTCTTCATCGCCTTCGGCGACGGCATCGCGCCCGTGAAGAGCCTGATCGAGCACGCCGTCTCGATCGATGTGATCGAGTCCTTCCACCTCTACTGGGATACGCAATATCCGGAAGGGCACTATCAGGGACGTTGGGGCCGCGCGCTCACGGATGCGCTGGATAACTTCCAATTGACCCCCTTGATGAGCGGCCGGGCGGAAGATGTCTTTGCGGTGGTCCGCGCCGATCACCCGGATCTACGCGGCCTGCGTTTCTACCTGGCCGGTCCGGAAGGACCCATCGGACGGCTGGCGGAACTGCTCCGCAGCGAAGGAATCGCCGATGACCGGATCGCTTGCGAGATTACCGAGACTTAAACCGCGCCTGACGCGATATGCGATATCCCAGGATGGGATCGGCCCGAGCAGATTTAACGACCGCCGGGGGATGCGCGGTTTAAGATTTTGAAATATATATTACTTTAAACCGCGTCCCCGCTAAGGACTGTGGATGCACCAAACGTCGGGTTGACTCGAAAGTGAGCATCTCGCTCTAGACGCGGTTTAAACCTCCAGCAGCCCCGCCAGTGTACGGTAAAACCCGTCGAGCCAAGGCTCATGTTGGTCGAATTGCCCCAGCAGAGGTCTTGCCCCGGCCGTCTCGCGCGAGCTCGGATAGATCAGTCTGCCGTCCCAGGTCTCACGCACTTCGAAGGAGCAAACTCGACGAGCTCGCGGGCCTCCGTCCGACCCGCGAGTGACCGCCCTCGGATCATTCCCTTCAATACCGTCCCTCAATCGCCCTGCTCGCCCTCCTCCCGGAGATCGTCCAACAGGGTCTCGGGCTCGATGACCACGCCTGAACCGTCCGGCGCGGGAAAGACGGCAACCATCCGGCCGTCCTTCGCCATGCCGGTCAACCACCGGGTCATGAAGACGTCGAGCGCCAGCGGCTCGGCGCGACAATCGGCCCAATCCTGCGTCGCCAGCGCCGTGGCACATGCCGCATCGGGCCAGAAGGGAAAACACTCCCGCCCTTCATCGTCGGAAAAGGCGATAAAACCATCTTCTCCCTTCAAGGTCCAGACCTGGCCCTGTTGCGTGACCCGTGCAAGAAACGCGATATAGCGCTCTTCACCCGGCAGGTCGAAACTGCCCGAGAGATCCTCTGCATTCGGTGATGCGTTCATTGCAAGGTCGTTTCCCAAAGTGTCGTCAGCCGAAATCCTGCTCGAGGATCGCATTGACCCGTCGGCAGATCTCGCGCCCGTAGTCGGTCCAAAGGCCCTGCCCCCAGTAGCGATAGCAGCTCGTTTGAGATGCCATCAGGTGGAAGAGCGCGTTGCGATAGCGCGGGTCGTCGGTGGCGACGCCGGGAATCAGGACCTTTTGGTTGAAGTTCGCGCTCGCCTCCTCCATCGGGCCCAGCACGTCGTCGTAACCCTTCACCCAGGACAGATCGGATGTCCAACTGCCGCCTTCCATGTGGAATCGGCCGTCTTCGCGCTTGAGCTCGGTAATCGCTTTCTCCAGCTTCTCCGGTCCGTCGCCCGGCTGGATGCGCGCCCAGATGCGATCGTGAAACAGGGGCTGGACCTCGGGGAGATCGGACTCCTTGATGCCGAGCGCGAAGAGATGCTCCAGATACTCGCTCCCGTTCATCATGGGGGTGTCGGTGTGGCTCGAAGCCCCCACCACCTCCATGAACTTGCCCGGGAACTCGTTCATCATGACACCGCCGTTCTCGCCGTCGGCGATCTGGGTGACCAGCGGCGGGATCGACTTGCCGGCGAGCGCGACGCGCTGCAACCCTTGCGCCTCGTACCAGGGCTGCATCTGGGCGACCAGCTTGGTGTCCGACCCCTGGGTCTTGACGATGGCGATGATGCTCGCCGTCTCGCCGTGCGAGTTGGTAACGACCAGGCGATGCGGGATGTGCGGGCGCTCCGGATTACGCCCGGTGTCGACCTGCTGGACCGTGTGCTCCTGCACCAGCACCCATTGAAAGCCGCAATCCACCAGCGTCTTGACGAAGGCATAGGCCACGTCGGGATGGTTCGGCAGGGCCATCTCGGAGGGAGAGAAGCCGCGCACCCGCTCCAACGCCTCCCACCCGAAGATGGCGGCGAAGTGATGTTGGAACGCCTTCACGTGCAGACGGAAATCCTGCACGGGCGTGGAGGGCGCGACCGCGTGGCCCCAAGGCATACCGAGCCACTCGACCGCCCAGTTGTAATCCGGGTTGCACGTCATGCCCTTGAGCGCATCGATCACGTGATGCTCGCCCATCTTGCGCAGACCGTGCAGCAGGGTGCCCGAGTATTCGAGCATGCAGCGCTGTGACTTGCCCTCGTTGATCAATTGCGGGATGAACTCGCCCATCCGCTTGTAGCACCAGACGAAGGCCGGGGCGTTGTAATTGTCCCCGATGTGCTGATTCTCCATCATGTACTGGAGGTTGCTGATCAAGGCGGCGCTGCGCAGATCCCCGCCGCCGGCCGGGATCAGGGGCTGATGCTGATGCAGGGCGATGGCGGTCGCCGAGCGGATGGAGCTGAAATCGATGCCGCCGCGATCGGCGAACAGCGTACGCGTCCGCGCGTCGGCAACGACGGCCTCGACCTCCGATTCATGGCCGCAGATATTCGGAAGGTCATCGACATACTCGGGTAGCGGTTTCACGCTGGACTCCTTGAGAAAGGGTGGCTCCGGGGTTGCCGGAGAGTTTCAAGATGCTTTCGGTGCGGGCGCCTCGGATGCGGCCGGCGCATCGGGCGCATGGGTCGTCGGCGGGGCGTTCGCGGCCGCCTCGGCGCGCATGTCCGCTTCGAGCGATTCGGGCTCGGAGGCCGACTCGGGCGCGGGTACATCGGCGTCCGCTGGCTCCCCGCGGATCCCGATACGCGCGAGTGCGGCACGACTAGCCTCCAGATCCGCCTCGGCACGCGGCACCCAAGCCTCGCCCCAGTAGAGATGGCAGCTGGTCTCGGCGCGCAGCAGACGCCACATCGCCTCCTCGATCGCCTCGGCCTCCGGGCCTTCACAGACGCCCCGCTCGGTGGCGCACCAACGCGCGTCATGCACCATTCGGCTGGCCTTGGCGAATGCGTCGATCGCCTGCTTCTGGCGCTCCGATCCGGTCCATTGGGTGAAGTCGCGCCCGTGATGCCAGCCGGTATTCCAGGCGCCGGTGCGCACCCGCACCTCGCCGTGAGCGCCGTAGGTATCCAGATAGCGGCTGATGAAGGTCGGTGCGATCGCGGCCTCGCCGGCAGCAACCCGCTCGAGCAAAGGCAGATAGAAGGCACTCCAGAAGTTGGCCCCTTCGGTCACGTTCCTGAACCAACCGCCGTTCTCGCCGTCGGTGCAGGTGGTCACGAGCGGCGTGAAGTCGCACCACTTGGTCCGCTCGGCGACCTCCGCGAGGAACCAGTCCAGCTCCATCCCGGATTCCTGGGCATCGGAGAGATCGCGATCACGCACGATGACCGTGATCGCCTCGCCGCCGAAACGCGCGATATGCGGCCGATAACGCAGCTCCTGCCAGCTCATGGGCGAGATCGGCTCGACATGCTCGCTGTCGACCATGACATAGCGGTAGCCGAATGCGCGCAGCAGCGGGATCAGCTCCATCGAGAATCCCATCTCGGGCGGCCAGAAGCCTTGGAAGCGCGGACGCCAGAGCAGGTGATGGGCGATGCCGAGCCAGCGGCGCAGCTGCTCCTCGCGGTCGGCCTCGGGGATCAGCGGCAGTACCGGATGGTAAAAACCCGTCCCCAAGACCTCGAAGAGCTTCTCGTTCTGTAAGTGCCACAGGAGGGATCCGCAATCCACGGTGCCGTAGACACGCTTCTGGAACTCGGGATTCGACAGGGTCTCGAGCAGGGTACCGGACAGGGAGAGATGGACGCGAGCCAGGTCTTCGTGACCCCACAGACTGCGCGGGATGCGGTCCAGGGCGAAGAGGATCTCCTTCGCCTCCCAGCTCTGGTTATCGAGAAGCTCCTCGAGATTGCCGGCGGGCTGATGCAGGTTCAGAACAAGCGCATGCTGGGCGATCACGGTACGACACTCCCGGATGGCATGAAGAGCGTTAGGATAACAGAGGCGCGACCAACGCCCAAAAACCCGACGCCTTCTGTCGATGCGCACTTGCGACCGCGAAGCGGACGCACCATCTCGCCTTGGGTGCGGTGCCTGTCACCCTCCAATCGCGTGCCCCGCGCGCCCCCGTCGATGCAAGCCTCCGAGACAGACTATCGCATGCCCAAGATTCTCATCGACCCCGAGTCGACGTCGCTGGATCACAGATTCGCGATCATCAAGACAAAACGGACCGACCGTGCCCGCTACCCGGAGGGGTGCGTCACGGTCGTCGAGGATGAAGCGACGGCGCTCGCGGCGGCGGCGTCTGATCGCGGCCTCCATCCGGCGATCGTCTACGGGCCGTCGAGCTCCTCGGAAGGCCAGCGGCTCTACTATCTGGTGCGTTGGCTCGCATGAGTGCATCGACCTTCGACCAGCCGTCCGCAGACGTCCCGGTGCTGCGCATCCGGGACCTACACAAGTTCTATCGCGAGGGTGAAGGGACGACTGAGCACCGCGTCCTGGAAGGTATCAACTTCGACGTGGACCGCGGCGAGTGCGTCGCACTGCTCGGCCGCAGCGGCTCAGGCAAGTCGACCCTGCTCAACCTGCTCGCCGGCATCGATCGGCCGGATCAAGGGCGCGTCGAGGTCATGGGACATACCCTCGCGACACTCGGCGAGCCCGGCCTGACGCTCCTGCGACGCCGCCAGGTCGGTTTCATCTATCAGTTCTTCAATCTGATCCCGACCCTGACGGTCGCCGAGAATCTCGCCTTGCCGCTCGAGCTGAACGGCACCTCGCTCGCCCGCGGCATGTCCCGGATCACCGAGATGTTGGAGCGCCTCGGACTCGGCGCTCGCGCCCGGGCCTTCCCGGATCAGCTCTCCGGCGGGGAGCAGCAGCGCGTCGCCATCGGCCGCGCCCTCATCCACTCCCCCGCCTTGGTCCTGGCCGACGAGCCGACCGGCAACCTGGATGTGGAGACCGGCGAGCAGATCCTCGCGCTGCTGGCCGAGCTGTTCGCGGATCGGCGCCGGACGCTGATCCTGGTGACGCACAGCCTGGCGGTCTCGCGCATCGACGACCGGGTGCTCACGCTCGATAAGGGGCAGCTGGTCGACTCGGCCCGGGATCTCGCCTGGTGATTCCGGTCCTCGTTCGCGCCAGCCTGCGCTATCTGGCCCGCCACCGTTGGCAGTCCGGCCTTTCGGTCCTCGGCATCGCACTCGGTGTCGCGGTCGTCATCGCCGTGGACATCGCCAACGAGAGCGCAAGGCGGGCCTTCGACCTCTCGATCGAGCGCGTCGCCGGTCGAGCGACCCACCGCATCGAAGCGGCCTCCGGCGGCATCGCGGATGCGGTCTATGCCGATCTGCGCCGCCGGGGCGGACTCGCAGCGGCCGATGCCTCGCCGGTCATCGAGTTCCCGATAAGGATCGGCGAGGCAACCTTGACCCTGATCGGGCTCGATCTGCTGGCCTTCTCCTCCATCCGAGGCACCGGCCTGACGGTCGAAGGCACGTCGCTGATCCGTCTGCTAACCCAGCCCGACACCCTGCTGTTGAGCGCAGCCGATGCACGGCGTCTCGGCGTCGCGCCGGGGGATGCCTTGCCGTTGCGGATCGGGACCCACGCCATCTCGGCCGAGCTGGTCGGTATCCTCGCCTCGGATCAGGCGGGGGGCTTCGAGGGTCTGGCGATCGCGGACATCGCAACCGCGCAGGAGATCGCCGGGCGGATCGGCTCGATCGACCGGATCGATCTGGTCCTCACGCCCGAGGACGCGTCTGTTGTGGCCGAAACGCTTCCACCCGGACTACGGCTGGTCGAGTCTGCGCAACGCAGCGAGACCCTGCGTCAGATGACACGGGCCTTCCATACCAATCTGACCGCCATGAGCCTGCTCGCCATGCTGGTCGGTGGGTTCATCATCTACAACACCATGACCTTCGCGGTGCTGCAGCGACGCAGCCTGCTCGGCTCGCTGCGCACACTCGGCTGCACGCGCGGTCAACTCTTCGCGTTGGTCCTGTCCGAGGCGCTGGTGTTCGCTGTGGCGGGCGCACTGCTCGGATTGGCCTTGGGCATTCTGACCGGCTGGGGATTGGTGCAACTGGTCACGCGCACCATCAACGACATCTATTTCACGCTGACCGTGCGCGAGCTCTTCGTCACGCCCCTCTCGGTCGTGAAGGGAGTCGCCGCAGGGCTTCTCATCACCTTGGTCGCCGCGCTCGGCCCGGCGGTCGAGGCCGCACGGGCTCAGCCGCGCGACGTACTGCGCGCCAACAGCCTGGAGCGTCGCGGACAGCGCTGGGTGCTCTGGCTGGGTGCGTTCGGTCTGGCGCTGATGATCGTCGGATGGGGTGCGGCCCAGCTCCCGAGTCGTTCGCTCGGTCTCGGCTTCCTGGCCATCCTGATCCTGATTCTCGGTTTCAGCCTCTGTGTCCCCGCCCTGCTCCGCGCGATCGCACTCGGCTTGACGCGCGTCGTCGGGCCGATCGGCGGAATCCCCGCCGTGCTCGCGGCGCGCGGCGTGGCCGCATCCATCACCCGTACCGGCATCGCCGCGGCGGCCCTGACCGTCGCCATCTCCTCGACCCTCGGGGTCGGCGTCATGATCGACAGCTTTCGCAGCAGCCTGGTCGTTTGGCTGGACACGACGCTGCAAAGCGACATCTATGTCTCCGCACCTTCGGAGACGGGAAATCGCGCGGACGGCGCCCTGCCGTCCGGGCTGGCGCAGCGCCTGTCCGGCCTTGCGGGCATCGCCGAGATCAGCATGGGGCGCAGCGTGCGAGTCGAGGCCGAAACCGGCTCGGTGCTCCTACTCGGGTTGACCTCCTCGTCGATTAGCCCGAGCGGCTTCACCTTCGAGGACGGAGCAGCCGTGGATCTCTGGGCCCGTTTCGAGGCCGGCGAGCTGATCCTCGCCTCGGAGCCCTACGCCTATCACCACAAGGCCGGGGTCGGCAACCGAGTTGCCCTCTTTACCGACAGCGGCTGGCAGTCCTTCGAGATTGGCGGCGTCTTTCGCGACTACGGCTCGGATGCGGGGATGCTGGTCATGTCCGGCGGCCGTTACGCGGCGCTGTGGGACGACGACGCCGTCTCATCCATCGGCATCATGATCGACGACAACACCGATCGCGCCGAGGTCTTCGAGCGGGTCCGCGACCTGACGGAGGCGCTCGATACCCCGGTCCTCGTCGCCTTGAACGATGAGATCCGCGAGCAATCACTCGAGATCTTCGACCGCACCTTCTCCATCACCCACGTCCTGCGTCTGCTGGCGATCGGTGTCGCCTTCATCGGCGTGTTGAGCGCCCTGATGGCGCTCGAGCTGGAGCGGCGTCGCGACTACGCCGTGATGCGTGCGACCGGCATGACCCGGCGCGAGCTGACCCTGTTGATCCTGACCCAAACCTCCATCCTGGGCCTCTCGGCCGGACTGCTGGCGATCCCGCTCGGACTCGTCATGGCAGACCTCCTCATCGGGGTCGTGAATCTGCGATCCTTCGGCTGGACCATGGAGATGCGCATCCCGCCCCTGACCCTGATCCAGGGTGTGCTGCTCGCCTGGAGCGCCGCCTTGCTGGCGGGCCTCTATCCGGCTTATCGTTCGGCCAACACGGACCCGGCGCAGGCGTTGAGGTCGGAATAAGGTGCTTGAAATCCAGGCGACCGTTCTTGCCACGGGAACGAGAATCCCGTGTATCCTTGTCGGCGATGACGAGAAAGAACCGCCGGTTTCGAATCAAGACGTCGAATGACCGACGGGGCCTCAGTAAAAACCCCCGAAGAGTCCACACCGGAATCCAAGAGGCGAGCGAGCGACATGGCCGACGACAAAACCATCGTAACCAAGAAGACAGCACCAAAAGCGGCTGCGGAGAGCAAGAACACAGCCATCAAGAAGACCGCAGCGAAGAAGACGGTCACGACATCGACCGCCGGCCCGAGCGCCGGGCTGAAAACCGCGCCGGCCAAGGCCGCTCCTGCAAAGACCACTCCGGCAAAGGCTGCTCCTGCAAAAGCCGCCGCGACAAAGAAGGCCACACCCGCACGCGTCGGTGCGACCGCAGCGAGCGCAGCCGCAAAAAAGACACCCGCCAAAAAGGCTCCCGCAAAGCCCGGAGCCGCAGCGCCGCGCGTCGCTCCGGCCGCACTGGAAGGCAAATCCATCAGCCTGAGATCGCTCGCCAATGTCTCCGACGAGGAGCGACTGCACATGATCCACGAGGCGGCCTATTACCGTGCGGAAAAACGCCGATTCGCACCCGGACATGAGGTCGAGGATTGGGCCGAAGCCGAGCGTGAGATCGACGATCTACTCGCCAGCGCAAAGCGGATCTCCGGGCGCTGATCTCGGGCCGCGCGCCGAAGCGGAGCGGGTCTCGCCCGGCGTGACGGGTTCCCTTTGAAACGCTCGCCAAAGTCCCCGAGCTGGTCAGGGACAATCCCGTGCATTACACTTTACATGTCGATCCCATGGCGTTTCATTTGCGTCCTTGATGCTCTGTCGCCCCACCGGGGAGAGGGGATCTTGGCATGACCGAGTACCGATGAACCGACTCCGTTTTCCGGCCCCTCGTTCGAGCGGGCTCCGCCGTGCCCTCGGCTGGATCGGCGCGATGCTCTTCGTTGCGGCCTGGTATCTGGCTGCACAGGCCGTCATGGATCTCCTGTTCGAGGTCAAGCCCGGACCCGATGCCGTTCGAACCGACCTGATCGCGCACCTCCTGATCGGCGCCCTGCTCTACGGCATGTCGAGCAGCCTCGCGCGCTTCGTTCTCGGCACGGCTGCCCTGTTCACCGCGCTGACGCTCGGCAACGCGCTCAAGATGTCGATCTTGGGCGGTCCCCTGATGCCGGACGACTTCGTCGCCGCCAAGAACATGTTTCTGCTGCTCGAGGGTTGGCAGCTCGCAGGGGCCGCACTCATGGTTGCCGTCCCGGCGATCCTGCTCTGGTGGATGATCGCCTGGCGTCGGGCTTGGTCCTGGGTCAATATCGGCGTCGTTGCGCTCGCCGCCGCACTGCTCGTCGCCTTCCCCGAGCCGGCAAGTCTCGCGCTGGATAAGCAGTTCGGAAATTCGGTCTGGAATCAACGCGGCAACTTCGAGTCCAGAGGTCTCCCGCTGCAACTCCTTCAGGAGGGCGTGCGCAGTCGCGCACGGCGCGAGCCCGCCCCGACGCCGGGCGAGGTCGAAGAGGCACTCGCGCGGCTCGGCACCTCTGTCCAGGTCGACCTGATCAAGGTTGCAAGCCCGGCGGCACCGAAGCGCAATCTCCACATGATCGTGCTCGAATCCTTCTGGGATCCGATGCTGCTCGGCGCATCCAAGCTCTCCGCCGATCCGCTTGATCCGGCATTCCGCGAGCTTTGGGCCGCATCGGGGCACGCC
>NZ_DATITZ010000262.1:0-10606 GCF_035467215.1 Thiocapsa sp.
CTGCCTGAATAATCGTAATCGTTGCCGACCGCCAGCAGGCCCGCGTACATGCGCTTGAGGTTGCCTGCGATGGTGATCTCCTCGACCGGGTGTCGGATCTCGCCGCCCTCCACCCAAAAGCCTGCGGCACCGCGCGAGTAGTCGCCCGTCACCGGATTCACGCCGTGCCCCATCAGCTCGGTGACCATCAGGCCGGTCCCCATCTCGCGCAGCAAGGCGGCGCGATCCAGATCACCCATGACGATGCGCAGGTTGCGCACGCCGCCGGCGTTGCCCGTCGTCTGCATGCCCAGCCGACAGCCGGAATAGGCATCCAGAAGATAGGTCTGTAGAACCCCGTTGGTGATCAGGTCCTTGGCACGCGTCGCAACACCGTCCCCGTCGAACGGCGCACTCGAGAGTCCCCGCGGCAGGTGGGGCTCTTCGTGGATCCGCACGAACTCCGGGAAGATGCGCTCGCCGAGGTGGTCGAGCAGGAAGCTGGTGCGCCGGTAGATGCTGCCGCCCTGGATCGCCGAAACCAGGCTGCGTATGAGGCCCGTCGCGACCTCGGCACGGAACAGGACCGGGACCTGACAGGTCGGGATGCGACGCGAGCCGAGCCGGGCCACGGTCCGCTCGGCCGCACGCTCGCCGACCATGCGCGCCGAATCCAGATCGGCCGCCGCGCGGGCGCTGGTCCACCAGTGGTCGCGCTGCAGGCTCTCGCCTTCCTGACCGATCACGGCGCAGCTGAGCCCGTGCCGACTGGTCGGGTAGCCGGCGACGAATCCGTGGCTGTTGCCGTAGACCTGGATCCCGGTGTGCGTGGAGAGGCTTGCACCCTCCGAGTTGACGATCCGCGGATCAAAGCCGCGGGCCGAGTCCTCGCAGGCCGCCGCGATCTCGATCGCGTCCTCGACCCCCAGATGCCAGGGGTGATAGAGATCCAGGTCCGGGATTTCGGCGGCCATCAGCGCCGCGTCGGCGAGGTGCGCGCAAGGATCCTCTTGGGTGTGCTCGGCGATGGCACAGGCCGCCTTCACCGCATCGCGCAACGCGCCGCTACTCAGATCGGACGTGCTCGCCGAACCCTTGCGGTTTCCGAAATAGACGGTGATCCCGAGGCCGTTGTCGCGTGTGTGCTCGACCGTCTCGACCTCGCCGAGCCGGACCGAGACCTCGAGCCCGGCGCTGCTGCCGACCGAGGCCTCGGCAGCCGTCGCGCCGCGTCGTTTTGCCTCCTTGAGGAGATCCTCGATCGTCTGTTTCAAGCGCGCGAGGCGTTCCGCGGTGTCTTCGGTGGCGGCAATCGACATGGAAAGTCCTTGGGTGAGAGAGGTTCCGGGCACGGCGTCGGTGGTCTGGTCGTGTCGAGAGAGCGGACCTCCCCGTCAGGCGTTTGTCCCGCCGACGGTCAGTCCATCGATCCGCAAGGTCGGCTGGCCGACGCCGACCGGGACGCTCTGACCCTCCTTTCCGCAGGTCCCGACACCTTGGTCGAGCCGCAGATCGTTGCCGATCATGCTCACGCGCGTCAGGACATCCGGCCCGTTGCCGATGAGGGTCGCACCCTTCACGGGGCGCCCGACCTTGCCGTTCTCGATCAGGTAGGCCTCGCTTGCGGAGAAGACAAACTTGCCCGAGGTGATATCCACCTGTCCACCGCCGAAATTGACCGCGTACAAGCCTTTGTCCACCGAGGCGATGATCTCCTCGGGATCACGCTCGCCGGCGAGCATGTAGGTGTTGGTCATGCGCGGCATCGGCAGGTGTGCGTAGGATTCGCGGCGACCGTTGCCCGTGGAGTGCGTCCCGGTCAGACGCGCGTTGAGCTTGTCCTGCATGTAAGCGCAGAGGATGCCGTCTTCGATCAGGACCGTGTTTTGGGTCATGGTCCCTTCGTCGTCGATGTTCAGCGACCCGCGACGACCCGGCAAGGTGCCGTCGTCTACGACCGTCACGCCCGGTGCGGCCACCCGCTCGCCGATCCGTCCGGCGAAGGCCGAGCTGCCCTTGCGGTTGAAGTCGCCCTCGAGCCCGTGCCCGATCGCCTCGTGCAGGAGTACGCCCGGCCAGCCGGATCCGAGCACGACCGTCATGGTCCCGGCAGGCGCATCGCCGGCTTCGAGGTTGGTGATGGCCAGACGCACGGCTTCGCGCGCGAAGGACATCGCTCGGTCTTCGAGTAGAAAATAATCCAGATCGGCGCGGGCACCGCCCCCGCTCGATCCCTGCTCGCGACGCCCGCCGTCTTCGGCGACGACGCTCACGTTCAGCCTCACAAGGGGGCGCACATCGGCCGACAAGGCGCCGTCGTCGCCCAACACCAGAACGGTGTCCTGCACGGCGACGACACTGGCCACCACCTCGCGCACGCGCGGATCGGCAAGCCGTGCCTCGGCATCGACCCGTTGCAGCAGCGCGATCTTGTCCGGATCGGGAAGACTCGCGATCGGATTGGTGGGGTCGTAGAGGCTGCGCTTGTTTGCAACCTCGCCGATGCGCACCTGCTCGCCCTGGCCGATCCGCGCGATCGCTCGGGCGGCTTCGGCCGCCTGTGCCAGGGCCGGGAAGCGCAGCTCGTCCGAGTAAGCGAAGCCGGTCTTCTCCCCGCTGATCGCCCGCAACCCGGCGCCTTGCTCGATACTGAAGTTGCCGTCCTTGATGATTCCGTCCTCGAGCACCCAGGACTCGAGCCGGCTGGACTGAAAATAGATATCCGCAGCATCCACGGCGGAGCCGGCCAGAAGTCCGAGCAGACGGTCGAGATCCTGCTCGGTCAATCCCGCGGGCTCGAGAATACTCGTGCGTGCAATCGCAATCGGGTCGGTCATCATCGGGTGTTGTCGGGCTCCGTCGGGGAGACAGGGTCGGGCGCGTATGCACCCGCCGAGCTGCCTAAGTGCATCAAAACTGCGGTCTCAAGCGCGGCATTTCAAACGACGATGGTCGACCGTCGGGAAGTTGCGTCTGACCGAATCCTGATAGTCGTCGTCGATGGCACAGCAGATGAAGCCCGAGCCGCGCGGCACCTGCGCGAGCACCGTACCCCAGGGATCGACGATCATGCTGTGGCCATGCGTCTCGCGGCCGTTGATGTGGAAGCCGCCTTGCGCGGCCGCGATCACGTAGGCCAGATTCTCGTTGGCCCGGGCGCGCACCAAGGTTTCCCAATGGGCCTCCCGGTGATGGCGGTAAAGGACGAGGGGATCGCCAGGATCTCCATGCCGCCGTCGAGCATGCGACGAAACATCTCCGGAAAACGCAGGTCGTAGCAGACCGCGACACCCATGCGTCCGAACGGCGTATCCAGGACGAGGGTCTCGTCCCCCGGCTCGATCGTCGCCGATTCCTGGTAACGCTCCCCGCCCTCGGGCAGACAGACGTCGAACAGATGCACCTTGTCGTAACGGCCGACCCGCTCGCCGCGATCGTCGAACACCAGACAGGCGGCCCGAACCTTGCCCGCATCGTGGGCGGCCAAGGGGATGGTCCCGCCGACGAGCCACACACCCTGCTGCTTGGCCACTCGGGCCAGAAACGCCTGCAAGGGTCCGTCGCCGTCCTCTTCGCGCAGCGCCAGTTGATCCTGATCGCGCTTGCCCATGAAGGCGAAGTTCTCGGGAAGCACGACGAGACTCGCACCCTTGTCCTTCGCCGCCTTGATCAGGCGCTCCGCCTCGAAGAGGTTGGCGCTTACGTTTGGACCGGTCGCCATCTGGACCGCTCCGACCTTCGGTTTTGTCTTCATGGTCTCTACCGCAATCACTGCTGCCCCGGCAGGCGAAGGGGCGGGCCAATCCGATTCGGCCTGCGTCGCGATCCGATCGGCGATTGGGGGGAAAGGGTCGTTGACACAACATCCGCTCGTGCATGCCCGAGCGACCCAAGGCGCCGCGCCGTCACCCTATCGATTCGGAACGATACCACCCCTGCCGGTCGGCCGAAACAATCCCGCTCGATCGGGCTCAATCCAGAAAGTGATTTGGCTCCGGCGGAGTCGGCGCTTCGCCGGAAGCGGGCGCGGGCGAGGCATCCACACCGACCGCCGGATCCCATCCGACCCGGCTGACATCCGGATTGCTCCAGGGTCCGGTCACCCGGTAGCGGTAACGGCCGAGTCGATCGATGGCATTACCGGCAATGCGATCGACCAGATAGACGGCGGCCCCCACCACCGGCCCGCCCGCGACCGCGCTGGCCAGCGCAACGCTCGAGCCGATCCGCGGCTCCACGACGACACTCTGCTCGAAACGCTGATGCACCAGATCGCTCGATCCGCTGACGATCACCTTGCTCGCCGGGCCATCGATGGTGAAGGCGTCGAGGGTCGCCTTGCCCTCGGCGACCTGGATCCGCGCCCGCATCTCCTCGAAGGCAAAACCCTGACCATAGAGATCGGTGAAGTCCATCGTCAGACGCCGCTTCAAGGCGCTCAGGTTCAGGAACCCCAACACCCGCCCGACACCGGGCTCGACGTCCAACAGCCGCCCCGAGCCTACCTCCACGTCCAGGACGCCGAGCGCCTGCGCCAGCTCGAAGTCGCCGAATCCCCCCGGCCAGCCCAGCATGAGCTGCGCCTGCATCGGCGCGTCCTCGAGTCGGTTCTGTGAATCCAAGGCCTCGAGCAGGACACCGGAATCGACGGACTCCACGCGCAACGAGACCTCGCTGCGACCGCCGCTTTCGGATCGCAGCCAAGCGGCCTCGCCCTCGGCCGTGACCAACCCCTCGCCGACCAGCCGGATGCTCGGCAGGCGAAGACCCAGGGCGTCCGGGCGCAGGTCGAGCTGCAGCGTTCCCAGAAGGGCATCGCCCCAGCTCAACCGCGCGATTCGCACGTCGATCGGGGGAAGGCCGCGAAACGGCTCCTCGACAGGCAAGGCCGAAGGCTCGGATTCGCCCTGCTCCGGCCTATCCTGAAAGGCGAGCAGGTCCAGTCGCTCCAGTGCAACACGCACGGGCGCCTCCTCCTCCGCCGGGATCTCGATCTCGCCTGCGAGCTCGTTCGCTCGCACGGCAACCTCCCAACCCTTGCCCGAGGACCCGCTGTCGATCGGCGCGAGGAGAAGATCGACGTCGGTCAGCCGAGGTCCACCCAACGCGAGCCGATCCACCTGCAGATCGGCACCGCGGAACCAGGCGGCGGCGCCGGGCGCGGGGGGCGACTCGCCGGCCTGTTTGCCGGTCGAGAGCGCCTCGAGGCGCCCCAGCCAGGCGGCCAGGTCGAGATCGGCCAAGCGCCCGTCCAGGAACACCCCTTCACCCTCGGGAGTCGGCGCGGACTCGCCCCCGAGACGCACATGCGCGCGCATCGCGGGCGGAGGCGAAGCGCCGAGATCGAGCATCAGATCGCCGGCCACCTCGCCGAGACGACCGGCGACACGCAAAGAGCTCCCGGGCACCAGCGCGCCGACAAGCTCGAGGTCACGCGTCGCCGAGGCGCTCTTGCCCAACGGCGCCGGCAGGTCGATCGCAAGCCCGTTCAGACGCGCGGCCAGCCGATAGTCGAGCGGCAGCGCCGCCGCGCGGACGTCGCGATTGCGGATGGTCACATCGAGATCCCAGTCGAGCTCGCCGCTCACGAGCCCCCAAGCCGGACTCGGAAAGCGCCGCCCGAGCTCCGTCGCCGGGGTGCGTGACCGGGCCTTGATCAGGGTCGCCGAGGCGTCCGCGACACCCGGTTTCAGGGTAGCGATCGAGAGGCTCAGCGGCCGGTCCCAGAGCATCCCTTCGAGCGCCTCCGAGGCAAGGCTCTTCTCGGTGAAGGTCACCTCGCCGCCGAGACGCGACAGCTCGACCGGGGTACCTCGAATCGCCAAGGTCGCCGGCTTCGGCCAGGACAGACGACCGGCAACGCCCAGTTGCCTCTGCTTAGTGAAGGGCAGGTCGATTTCGAGCCGGAGCTGCGAGTCCCCGGTCACCTCCAGGCTCCCGGCGAGCCGGCCCAGATCCCTCGACAAGGGGGTCTCGGTCAAGGTGCGCAGACCGTCGGAGAAGGGACCCTCGGTCTCGCCGACGATCCTCATGCCTTGCGCGCCCCAGATCTCCGGGATCTCGCCGCGTGCCTGCACGAGTCGACTGTCGAGGATACGACCGCGGTCCAGCTCGATGGTCAGCGACTGATCGAGGAAGCGAAGCCGACCGGCCGCCTCGCGGATCGCGGGCCAGTCGGGGAGATAATCGAGGACCGCATTCTCGAGCTCGAGCAGCAGCTCGAAGCGCCCCTCGTGCCCGCGGAACGGATAGGCGGCGAGCGGTCCGCGAAAGATCAGATCGGCCTGCGGCACGCGACCGGAGACGACGGCGCGCTCCAGCCAGCGCACCAGATCCCGGTGCATGATCCCGACCGGGAGATAGGGACGCACGCGCGAGCCGTCGCCGTCGTAAAAGCTTGCGCGCAGATCCATCAGTGGGCTTGAGCCGTCCGCCGAGAGATCCAGCACGAGCCTCGCCCGACCGGCCAGATCCGCATTCTCGAAGGTTAGATTCCGCGCCGAGATCCGAGCCGCGCCGGACGGGTCGATCCGCCAGTCGAGCCGAGTGGACAGCCGGTCGAGCGCAAGCGGCTCGCTGAAGAGCGGACGCAGATCCAGCGCGAGCCCGGCCGAGCCCACGCGGGCCTCGCCCCCCTCGCGGTCGGCGCGCAACCGCACGGCGAGTCCGTCGATACCCGGAAGCGCTCCCGTGCGATCCCAGCCGAGCCCTTCCCCTTCGGCGCGGACCGCCCAACGCGGGGGCTGCCCCGCCACCCAGTCGACCTGCAAGATCGGATCCTCGACACGGCCGCGCGGCTTGGCCGCGATCAGTCCGGCGACCGACTCGGGCAAGGACCAAGGAGAGGCGGAGAGCACCGAGGCCAAGGCAGCCAAGTCGAGCGGATCGCTCCTCACCCGCAGGCGATCCGGCCGCCCCTCGGAGGTCAAGCGCAGGTCCAGGTCGAGACGGGGCACATCGGCGTCGGCGATGCGCCCGGCGAGGTCTCCGATCTGCAGATGCCAGCCCTCCGCGCGCGGCCTGACCCGGGCGATCGCGCCCAAGTGTGCGACCTTCAGCGGCTCGGCCGGTCCAGAGTTCGACGGGCTGCTTTCTCCGTGCACAGGCCCCACCCGCAGGCCGCTCAGAGCGACCCGGATCAGCGCGTCCTCCAGACGTCCGGCGCCGATCCGCGACCAACTCTCGAGTCGGATGCGGCCGCTGCGCACGGAGACCGCCGGCAACCCGTTCCCGCGGAGGATCTCGTCGAGATCGCCGGCATCCAGACCGGCGTAAACGCGCCCGTTCCAAGAGGCCGGTTCGGTCGCGGGGCCGTCCAGATCGGCGAACAGGCTCAGCCGGTTCGGTCCGGGATCCCGGCGCAGCGATGCCACTGCGTGACCGATCGGGTGGCCGATCGAGTGAAGGGCCGCGGTTGCGGCCAAGGCATGGCGGTCGCCGTTGTTGAGGAGGCGCAGGTGCAGGTCCGTCAGACGCAACCCGGCGCGTGAGGTGGCCGGGCGGTCGTCGCGCAACAGGATCTCTCCCACCACCAGCTCGACACGGGCCTGCGTAAGCAAAAATTCGAGCGCCCTCGGGTCGCGCCCGCTCAGCGCCTCCAGACCGTCGAGCTGGAGACGGCCCTCCGAGTCGATGCGCGCCGCAAGTCGCGACCCGATCAAGGTCAGCGCCGTGATCTTCGGCACGCCCGCCCGGACAGACGCCAGCGGATCGATCGCGATCTCGAAGGCATCCAGCGCAAGGACGTCCTTGGACCGTCCTGGATTAGGGCCGGCATCCGGGCCAGGATCGGGATCGAACAGCCGCAGGTCGCGCACGACGAGACGCGGGCCGCGCCCGTCGAGCTGCAGCGAGGCTGAGCCCAGGCGCACCCGATAACCGAGCCGCTCGCCGAGCATCTCGGCGACCCAGCGGTTGTCGACCTCGGTCAGCGGGAGCGCAAAACGTGCAGCCGTGACGAGGACTGCAGCCAGCACGAACCCGGTTGTCGCGACCACGACGGCAAACGAGACGAGACGTCGTATGGAGCGGGTTGTGCGTGTATGCGAGAAAGACATGCCGGACGGTCGAGGGCGAACCTCAGATCAAAACCACGTCGTATTGTTCTTGGGTGTAGAGCGCCTCGGCCTGGAGGCGAATGGGACGCCCGATGAAGGCCTCGAGCTCGGCGAGATGGGCTGACTCTTCGTCGAGGAGCCGGTCGATGACCTCCTGGGAGGCCAAGACCAAGAGCGTCTCCACGTCGAACTGACGCGATTCGCGCAGGATCTCGCGGAAGATCTCGTAGCAGGTCGTCTGAGCGGTCTTCACCGAGCCGCGACCGCCGCAGTAGGGGCAAGGCTCGGAGAGCACATGCTCGAGCGACTCGCGGGTGCGCTTGCGGGTCATCTCCACCAGACCAAGCGAGGAGACCTCGGTGATGTGAGTCTTGGCGTGATCGCGCGCGAGACATTTCTCCAAGGCCCGCAGCACCTGGCGCTTGTGCTCGTCCTCGGACATGTCGATGAAATCGATGATGATGATGCCGCCGAGATTACGCAGCCGCAACTGCCGACAGATCGCCTGGGCCGCCTCCAGGTTGGTCTTGAAGATGGTCTCTTCGAGATTGCGGTGGCCGACGAAGGCACCTGTGTTGATGTCGATGGTGGTCATGGCCTCGGTCTGGTCGATCACCAGATGGCCGCCGGACTTGAGCTGAACCTTGCGCTGGAGCGCCTTGCGGATCTCCTCTTCCACCCCGTAGAGATCGAATAGGGGACGCTCGCCTTGGTAGTAGTCGATGCGCTCCTTGATCTCGGGGATGTATTTGGTCGCGAAGGCCATGGCCTTGTCGACCATCGCCCGCGAGTCGATGCGCACCCGCTCCACCTCGGGCGTCACCAGGTCGCGCAGTGCACGCATGGCCAGCGGCAGATCATCGTGGACCAGACCGATCTCGGTAGCCGCCGCGCAGCGCTCGCGGATCCCGCGCCAGAGCTTGGCGAGAAAGGCCATGTCCCGAAACAACGACTCCTCGGACACGCCGTCGGCCGCGGTTCGCGCGATGAAGCCGCCCTCGCCCTCGTGGGCATCGACGTAGCGCTGCAGGATATCGCGCAGACGGCGCCGCTCGTCCTCGTCCTCGATCTTCTGCGAGACCCCGGTGCTCGCCAGGGCCGGCATGCAGACCAGGTAGCGGGAGGCCACCGAGATGTTGGTCGTCAACCGCGCACCCTTGGAGCCCAGAGGATCCTTCACCACCTGCACCACGAGCCGATCGCCCTCGTGCACCAGCTCGTGGATCTGATCGCTGCGCGGCTCGCCGTGCGGTCCCATGATGTCGGAGGCATGGAGGAAGGCGGCTCGATCCAGGCCGATGTCCACGAATGCCGCTTGCATCCCGGGCAGCACCCGACAGACCCGACCCTTATAGATGTTGCCGACCAGACCGCAGCGCTCGGCGCGCTCGATGATGATCTCCTGCACCACGCCGTTCTCAACCACGGCGACCCGGGTTTCCGGCGGCGTGACATTGATCAGGATCTCTTCGCTCACGGGAACATCGCTCGTTGGCCTGTCTTGATATCGGTTTGAGCCTACCCGCGTTCGTCCCGGAAAGACAGGCGGCAGTGGTTTTCAGACGCGGGGCGAGACTGCGCCCGAAGCCGACCCGATCACCTGGATCCCCGCCGCAGCGAGCAGTCGACCCGTTTCGAACAACGGCAAACCCATCACACCCGAATAGCTGCCCTGCAGGTCCGAAATGAAGAGCGCGCCGATACCCTGAATGGCATAGGCACCGGCCTTGTCGCAAGGCTCGCCGGTGTCCCAGTAGCTCAGGATCTCGGACTCCCTCAAGGCGCGAAAGGTCACCAGGCTGTCGCTCAGGTCGGTCAGCTCAAGCTCGCCGACGATCAGGGCGACCGCGGTCAGAACCCGATGCGATCGCCCGGACAGGGTGCTCAACATGTGGGCGGCAGACGCCCGGTCCGTGGGCTTCCCGAGTGTCATGTCTCCGAGGACGACCGCCGTGTCCGCCGCCAGCACCGGCCGCGGTTCGTCCTCGGACACCGCGGCACGACCCGAACGCGCCTTCTCCAAGGCCACACGCCGGACATAGGTCTCGGGCGACTCGCCCGGCCAGCGCGTCTCGTCCGTCTCGGCCTCGACGAGGGCCACGCGCACGCCGATCTGCTCCAAGAGGGCGAGCCGCCGCGGCGAGCGCGAGGCGAGATAGAGGTGGTGGTCGGTTTCGCTGTCGGACCGGGGTTGGGGCATGGCTGTTGAGTCCAAAGGTTGCGGTTGGCTTCCTGCCTCCTGCTTCCTGCCGCCAGCTTCCAGCTGTCAGCTATCAGCTATCAGCTCTTACACGGCTAATCCCACCGCTCACAGCCGGCGGCTGGCGGCTTCAGTCTCCCCGATGGTACGGATGCCCCTGCACCAGCGTCCAGGCGCGATAGAGCTGCTCGGCGACGATGACCCGCACCAGCGGGTGCGGAAAGGTCAGCCGGGACAGTGACCAGCGCTGATCGGCTCGCGCCAGACAGGGTTCGGCCAAGCCGTCCGGGCCGCCGATGAGCAAGGCCAGCTCGCGACCCCCGGCCAGCCAGGTCCGCAACTGCTCCGCCAGGGCCTTGGTGCTCCAGGG
>NZ_DATITZ010000263.1:0-5508 GCF_035467215.1 Thiocapsa sp.
GGCAGACCCCTCGGGTCAAGCCCGGATTGTGCCGAATCTGCACACAACCGTGTCAGCACTGGCGATAGTCAGGATGGTGCCCAAGGCCGGACTTGAACCGGCACGGCTTACGCCACTACCCCCTCAAGATAGCGTGTCTACCAATTTCACCACGTCGGCGTTTACTCTCTACTCCGCGGTCGCCGGATCGGCGGCCTCGGCCTTATTCTGCTCTTCTGCGGCGCTCCCGTCGAGAATCACCTCGGTCGTCTCGACCTCGGCAGCGCCATCAGCCGAACCTTCGATCAGGGTCTCCTCGACGATCGCGGTCGGCACATCAACTGCAGGCGCCAGCCCGACCGGAACATCCGACGGCGAATCGACCTGTTCACCGCCCGGGATCGCTGGGATATCCGAGGTCGGCGCAGCTACGGGCGACGGGACAATGATGGTTCGTTCGTCCACGCGATCCATGATCGTCACTGGCTCTGACCCCTTCGTCGCATAATACGCCAAAGCCATGCTGGTAAGAAAGAACATCGTCGCCATAATGCCCGTCGTGCGCGTCAGGAACGAACCCGACCCGCGGGCACCGAAGACGGTCGCGGAGGCCCCACTCCCGAACGCTGCACCTGCATCCGCACCCTTCCCGTGCTGGATCAGGATCAACCCGATCAAGCCGAGGGACAGGAAGACCTGCATGACGGTCAAAATGGTTTGCATGAGTCTCTCGTTGCCGCAGCCTTAGGCCGCGAGCTGTTCTCCGGCCAGACAAATCGCTAGAAAATCATCGGCGCTCAGCGATGCGCCGCCGATCAGGCCGCCGTCGATGTCCGGCTGGGCCAGCAGCTCCGCGGCGTTGCCGGGCTTCATGCTGCCGCCGTAGAGGATGCGCAACTTCTCGGCAATCGAACCGTTCAATGCAGCGATCCGGCCGCGTATGTAAGCGTGAACGGCTTGCGCCTGCTCGGGCGTCGCCGTCTTTCCGGTGCCGATCGCCCAAACCGGCTCGTACGCGATCTCGATCCCCGTGAAGGCTTCGATCCCGATGCGCTCGACCACGCCGTCGATCTGAGCGGCGATCACCGACTCCATCTCGCCGGCCTCGCGCTGCTGCAGCGTCTCGCCGACGCACAGGATCGGGGTCAGGCCGCTCTCTGTCGCGCGCGTCAGCTTTTGCGCGATAGATGCCTCGTTCTCGCCGTAATACTCGCGACGCTCGGAATGACCGCAGATGACATACCGACATCCGAAATCGGCCAGCATCGAGCCCGACACCTCGCCGGTGAAGGCGCCGCCGGGCTCCGTGCAGAGATTTTGAGCACCCAGCCGCACCGAGCTTCCGGCAAGCACCTGCTCGCCGAGATGGAGATACGGGAAGGGTACACACACCGCGACGTCGGTCTTCGAGAGACCACCGGACCCTGCCACGACACCCTTCAACAGTGCTTCCGCACTGGACTTGCTGCCGTTCATTTTCCAGTTACCGGCGATCAGCGGCTGGCGCATCGAACCCCTCCAGGTAAGTCGAGCCCGCGAATTTAGCCGGCCTCGGTGCGGAAATCAAGTCTCGTTTGATTTACAATTGAAATGCGTCCGGTGCTTCTTGTCTTCTCCGAGCCCGTCGGCCATGGCCGGAGCCACCGACGAGCGCCGTCCAGACGCATTTCAAGAATTTTCTATGATCTTTTAAGCCGCGTCCGACGCGAGGCTCGCGATGGTCTACCCCGAGCGGCCTCCGATCCAACGTCGGTTTTTGACCTCCGGGACGCGGCTTATGGCGAAAGGAAAGAAGAAAACCGATGGCGGCTCGACCATCGCGCTCAACAAGAAGGCCGGGCACGAGTACTTCATCGAGCAACGCATCGAGGCCGGCCTCGTCTTGGAAGGCTGGGAGGTCAAGAGCCTGCGCGCAGGTCGTCTCCAGCTCAAGGAGGGTTACGTGAAGATCCTCCATGGCGAGGCATTCCTGATCGGCGCGCACATCTCCGCCCTGGCCGCCGCCTCCACCCACGTCAACCCGGACCCGACCCGCAGCCGCAAGCTGCTGCTCAAACGCAGCGAGATCAGCCGCCTGATCGGCCAAACCGAGCGCGCCGGCTACACCCTGGTCCCGACGGCGATGTATTGGAAGCGCGGCAAGGCCAAGCTCGAGATCGGGCTCGCCAAGGGCAAGAAGCAGCACGACAAGCGCGACACCGAGAAGGATCGTGACTGGCAACGCGACAAGGAACGCCTCTTCAAGACCGGCTGAGCTTGCCGCGGAACCGCGGTTACTCTAGAGTGTCGTACTGATACCTGGGGGCGACATGGTTTCGACGTGGGTCGCAAAACCTGAGGTGCATGCCGAGGTGCGGGTGACCTCGTAAATCCAACCGCAAATCTATAGTTGCCAACGACGACAACTACGCTCTCGCGGCTTAGGCCAGCGAGCCTCTGACCGTTCCCTGCCTATGGGGGGCGGATTCCAGGGGTAACATAACATGGGATCGCGGTGACGGGGGCTCGGACCTGATCCGCTAAAACCTAATTCGAGATCGCCGACTGATCGCCCTGCCCCTCGGGCGGCGGAAGGCTAAAAATAATAGAACGGGCTAAGCATGTAGGACCAAGGGCGGAGGGCTTGCGGACGCGGGTTCGATCAACGCACAGGTCGCCTTTGCTCGTAAGGGCAAAGTGAAAACGGGGCTCACATCGGCGAACCCTGCAGTCGGCTCAGACCGACACGGCAACGCCGAGGGGTAGGAAGAGGGCCAACCTCAGACCTGCCCTGTAGAGACTCATAGAGACGCTGACCCGGCAACGGCAGAGCGTCCACTAGGATCCGCGGCAACGCGGATAACACGCCCCGCATCCGGACCCCATCGGGTCGTATCCGATCCGGATGAAGGCATAGTCCAGGCCTCACCGAAAGGTGGGGAATCACTGTCCCGCCGCCTCCACCAATCAACGGGCCTGGGAGTACACCCCAAGGCCCGTTTTCTTTTTGTGTTCAGAAAATCCGTGGCGAATTATCGCAAATTCAATCCCTCCGCGAGAACATCGACCGCCGGCACTTAGCCCGTTGCCTCACCCGGCCGGTACAAGAACGGGTTCCCGCGCATGAAGCGCAGCGAGCATTTCCAAAACCGCCGCTCCCGACATCTCGCGCGACCCGAGCAATTGGCATATGCTCGCGCGTATGTCTTCGCCCGTGTCTTCGGATCAATCTCCCATGAACCCTGAACGCCACGTCCGCCTGTTTCGCAACGGTCGCAATCAAGCTTTACGCATCCCGAGGGAGCTCGAGCTGGACGCGGACGAGGCGATTATCCGCAAGGACGGCGAGCGACTGATCGTCGAGCCGGTGAAGCGCCGACCGGACCTCGCCACGCTACTCGCCGGATGGGAGCCGCTAGACGAGACCCTCGCCGATGTCGACGAAGGGCTATTGCCCTTGGACGACATCCGACTCTAAGTGCCATGGCAAACATTGCGGGCCTGCGCTACCTGCTCGACACCAACATCCTCTTCGCGTTGATTCGTCAACCCCGGGGACCGGTGGCCGCGACACTTGCTCGGCGCGGCTACGGGAGTGTCTGTACCAGCATCGTCGTGGCCGCCGAGTTGCGTTTCGGTGCCCGCAAGCTCGGCTCCAAATCCCTGACCGACAAGGTCGACGACCTGTTGGCCTCGCTGCCCGTCCTGCCCTTGGACTCCGAAGCCGATCGGACCTACGCGGAGATACGACTTCGGCTGGAGCAAGCCCGGACGCCCATCGGACCCAACGACCTGCTGATCGCCGTTCATGCTCTGGAATCCGGCCTGATCCTCGTGACCGACAATCTGGACGAGTTCGTGAGAGTCGCCGGGCTGCGAGTTGGAGAATTGGCTGAACAGCCCGACGTCCGAGGCGCAATAATTCGGACGACAGGGCTCCGCCCCTTGCCCTCACGGCATTAGGCGCTGCCCTTCCGGGACGATCCCACCGTCGCCGACGATCCACCGTTATTCCGCCGGAGATTCGTCATCCTGAGCCGCGCGGCCGGAGGCTCCCCCTTCTCTACCGAGTTGCGTAGGCTGCTGCCCGAACTGCCTGTACAAGGTCGGGCTCGCATTCTCGGGAAGTCAGCCCGGCTCCGCGCACCGTGAATCCAACAGGGAAGCTCATACGGGCATGAACAAGAAGGCGCTGACCGAAGCAGACATTCGCACCAAGTTCATCACGCCCGCGCTGGTCGGTGCGAACGGGGACAAGTGGGACCTCCTGACACAGATTCGCGAGGAGGTCTACTTCACCAGAGGCCGGGTCATCGTTCGCGGGAAGACGGTGAAGCGTGGCGTTGCCAGACGCGCCGACTACATCCTGGTGTACAGGCCCAACATCCCGCTCGCCCTCATCGAGGCGAAGGACAACAACCACGCCGTCGGCGACGGCATGCAGCAGGCGCTGGACTGCGCGGAAATGCTCGATATTCCCTTCGTCTACAGCTCCAACGGCGACGCCTTTCTGGAACACGACCGCACGGTGACCACCGGAGCCGTGACGCGCGAGATCCCACTCGACCAATTCCCCACCCCGGACGAGCTCTGGGCGCGCTACTGCAAGGCCAAGGGGTTGCTCGCGCAAGAGCAGGTAGTCGCCGTTCAGGACTATTTCGACGACGGCTCCGGCAAGGTCCCCCGCTATTACCAGCGCATCGCCATCAACCGCACCGTGGAGGCCATTGCCCGCGGCGCGAGCCGCATCCTGCTGGTCATGGCCACGGGTACGGGCAAGACCTACACCGCCTTTCAGATCATCTGGCGGCTGTGGCGATCGGGCGCCAAGAAACGCATTCTGTTCCTGGTGGACCGCAACATCCTGGCCGATCAGACCAAGACCAACGACTTCAAGCCCTTCGGTCAGGCCATGACCAAGATCACCAACCGCACGGTGGACAAGGCGTTCGAGATCTATCTCTGCCTCTATCAAGCGGTGACCGGTACCGAGGAAGAGCAGAACATTTACACGCAGTTCTCCTCGGATTTCTTCGATCTGGTCTTCGTGGACGAGTGTCATCGGGGCAGCGCCGCGGACGATGCCGCTTGGCGAAAGGTGCTCGAATACTTCTCCACGGCGACCCAGATCGGGATGACGGCCACCCCCAAGGAGACCAAAGAGGTCTCGAACATCGACTACTTCGGCGAGCCCATCTACACCTACTCGTTGCGGCAGGGCATCTCGGACGGCTTTCTCGCACCCTACAAGGTTGTACGCATCGGGCTTGATCGGGATCTCGACGGCTGGCGCCCGGAGTCCGGGCAAACCGACAGGTTCGGTCATGCCATCGAGGACCGCGAATACAACGACAGCGACTACGACCGCGCCCTCATACTCGAACAGCGCACCGCCCTGGTCGCGGCCAAGATCACCGAGTTCCTCAAGGCGACGGACCGCTTCGCCAAGACCATCGTCTTCTGCCAGAACATCGACCATGCCGAGCGCATGCGCCAGGCCCTGGTCAACGCCAACCCGGACCTGGCCGCCGCCAACAGCAAGTACATCAT
>NZ_DATITZ010000264.1:0-3058 GCF_035467215.1 Thiocapsa sp.
GGGGGTCGTGTTCCCGGGGCGTTGCCCCGGGCTCGCGTGGTGAGCCCCGTTGGGGCAGCCGGATACCAGCGGGTTCGATGCATGGTCATGGCAGGCTCCGTCCGATGGTGGATCAGGGAGCATTCTGCGCCGATCGGTGGCTTATTCCGTGAGCCTGGCGGACGATTCTTTCTAATCAGGAACCGATATAACCGGTCCGTCTCAATCCGCCAGAGGCGCCAGAGGCTCCAGCTCCGTAATCCCCCCGCCGTTCTTGGCATCGACCTTGGAATAGAGGTCGTAGAGTGCGGCCTGCAGGGCCTCTTCGATCACCGGATGATAGAAGGGCATGCGCAGCAGGTCGCCGACGGTCAGACCCTGCGCGATTGCCCAACAGAGCAGATGGGAGAGGTTCTCGCCTTTGGGTCCGATCATCTCGCTGCCCAGGAGGCGGCCGGTCGCCTTGTCACCGTAGACGCGGATGACCCCTTTGTTCTTGCCCATGATGAGGGCCCGCCCGACCGGGGCGAGCTTGATCTGTCCGACCGCGGTGGTCTCCGGGTCGAGCGCGTTCCAGCGCATCCCGACGGCGCAGATGTTGGGGTCGCAGAAGTTGATGAAGAGCGGGACCTTGCGGCGAAAGCGCTCGGGCGCGGCGGTGTCGATGCGGGCTGCGTTGTAGCCCGCGATCTTGCCCTCGTCGCCGGCCTCGTGGAGGATGGGTCGGTATCCGGAGACGTCGCCCGCGACGAAGACCGGGAGATCGCCGACCTGCATGCTGTTCGGATCGAAGGACGGGATGCCGCGCGCATCGAGCGGAACGCCCAGGATCTCGAGCCCGAGCCCCTCGACGTTGGGCACGCGCCCGACACTGCAGAGCACCTTGTCGACCAAGACACTCTGCTCGCCCGCGGTGACCCGCAACCGCTCGCCTTCCTCGACGATCTCGGCGGGCACGCCCAGATGGATGGAAAACTCCTTGCCCAGCAGCTCGGTGGCGGATTGGTTGACCTCCGGGTCTTGAGCCCCTGCGATATGGTCGAGCGCATCGAACCCGATGATCTCCACGCCCATCCGAGCCAGACTTTGACCGATCTCCAGCCCGATCGTCCCGAGTCCGATCACCGCCATGGCGGCGGGCAGGTCCTCAAGCTCGAAGATGTCGTCGGTCGTGATGACGCGGTCGCCGAACGCCTTCCAGGGCTCGGGCACCAAGGGTTGCGAGCCGGTCGCAATCACGACGGCCTTGGCGCGGATGCGTTGACCGGCGACCTCGATCAGGGTCGGCTCGACGAAGCGGGCGTAATCCTGAATAAAGAGATCCTCCGGCATGTCGTCGGTGCTGCTGCCGAGGACGCGATCCACGAAGGTGTCGCGCAGATCCTGGACATGCTCGAGCGCCTCGGGGATATCCAGTGTCATGCCCTCGTGACCGTCGATGCCGAATTTGCCCAGATGCGTGCGCCGATGATAATCCTCGGCGATTTGGATCATGGCCTTGGAGGGCATGCAGCCGACCCGTGCGCAGGTCGTCCCCGGCTCGCCCCCGTTGATCAGGACGAAGCTCTTGCCCGCCCGGCGGACCTGCCCCATGGCGTTCAATCCGGCGGTGCCGGAGCCGATGATGGCGACGTCGACGTTGCGTTCTTTCACCTGTTTCTCCCCGCATTGGTCGCCGGAGACCCCGACGGTTGGGTTCATTGTCCGTGCTCGCACGTCGCGATGACAATCCCGCGCCGGCGCCGCCGACGGGCGGGGGTTCTTGACGCCGCCCGGATGAAGTTCGATGCTGCTCCTATTGTCGTGATTCCGCTCGGGTGGAACGGCTCTTATCGCATCCGCATCACCTGGGTCGACCGCCTCGTCCACCCCTCGGAGACTCACCCGAATGACCTATTGCGTTGGACTCTGTCTCGACCAGGGACTCATTATGGCATCCGACTCCCGCACCAATGCGGGCGTGGATTACATCTCCTCGTACAGCAAGCTGCATCTCTTCCAACCGGCGCCGGACCGGATGTTCGTCCTGCTTGCAGCCGGCAACTTGGCGACCACCCAAGAGGTGTTGCACCGCATTCGTCGCGATCTCGATCAAGCCGCGAATCCGAGCCAAACCGACCCGCCCCCCGCCGTCACACTCGCGAGCGTAACGTACCTCTTCGAGGCCGCGAACTATATCGGCCAGGTCAACCTGGCCGTCCAAAACGAGCATGGCCCCGCGCTGCGCCAGATCGGTGCGAGTGTGGAGGCCACCTTTATCCTGGGCGGACAGATCGCCGGGCAACCGCACGGACTCTTCCTGATCTATCCGCAGGGAAACAGCATCTCCGCCACGCCCGAGACGCCCTTTCTGCAGATCGGCGAGAGCAAGTACGGCAAACCCATCCTGGATCAGATTGTGGCGCCCAATCTCTCCCTGAACGACGGGGCACGCGTGTGCCTGGTCTCGCTGGCCGGGACGGCGCGTTCCAACCTGACCGTCGGGCCGCCCTTCGAGGTTGCGATCTGCCCGAAAGACGCCTTGGCGCCATCGCACCGCCTCCGGCTCGAGGAGCACTCCGCGGAGCTGGAGACGATGACCCGCGATTGGATCGAGAGTGTCCGCCATGCCTTCTTCGGTCTGCCTCACTTCCCGTGGGAGCAACCGGACATGGCAGGCGGCGCCGAGGCCGAGAGTCCGCAGCAGATGCAGAGTTAAACCGCGCCCACCGCGGTATGCGATGTTTTTGGGTGTGATCGGCTCCGGCAGACTTGACGAGCGTTGGAGCCGGCGCGGTTTAAGATATTAAGAATCTATCATTTTAAACCGCGTCCGCGCTAAGGGTTGTGGATGCACCAAACGTCAAGCTCAGTCGAAAATCAGCATCTCGCTCTGGACGCGGCTTAAGGTCATTTTCCGGGCCGAACCGACGAAGCTGTAGGAACGGACGTAGGGACGACCGATCGGGTCGGGCTGACAGGATTGCGCCCGTCAGCCCTCCCACACCACCGGACATGCGGTTTTCCGCATCCGGCGGTTGAACCCAGCCACCGGTTACGCGGCAGCAAGGTCTGATGGAACCCACAATCCGTAGCGGCG
>NZ_DATITZ010000265.1:0-17270 GCF_035467215.1 Thiocapsa sp.
CGACCCGGGTCGTCTCCTCCGGATAGATGCCCCCGTTCTCGGTGACGAAGCGCCGGATTGCATCCGGCGCACCCTTGCGGATGCGCCCGCCGTCGGGCCGATCGATCCCGGAGAGCCGGGTGCGCGCCGAGAAGGGCACGAAGCGGTCATCGACCCCGGCCGCCGCGCTCGCCCCGCGCTCGCGGGCGAGGGCGACGATGGATTTGCCCTCCGGGGTCGGGTCGGCAAACGAGGCGAGCAGCGCGGCATCGCGTAGCCGCGTCTCGGTCGTCTCCCCGACGGGGCGGAAATCCGTGGCATGGCGATCGCCGTAGGTGACGGTGCCCGTCTTGTCGAGCAGGAGGGTGTCGATGTTGCCCGCGACCTCCACCGCCTTGCCCGATTTGGCGACCAGATTGGCCCGCATCGCGCGGTCCATGCCGGCGATGCCGATCGCCGGCAGCAGTCCGCCGATCGTGGTCGGGATGAGACACACCAGCAGGGCCACCAGGACGGTCGGCGACACCTCGGTGCCGACGAACCGGGCAAAGGGCAGCAGGGTGGCGACCACGATCAGGAAGACCAGGGTCAGCGCCGTCAGCAGCACGGTCAGCGCAATCTCGTTCGGCGTCTTCTGCCGCTTCGCCCCCTCGACCAAGGCGATCATGCGATCGAGCAGGGTCTGCCCGAAGACGGCCGTGACCTCGATCAGGATGACATCCGAGAGGACCTTGGTCCCGGCCGTGACCCCGCTGTTGTCGGTCCCGGCCTCGCGCAGCACTGGCGCGGACTCGCCGGTAACGGCCGACTCGTTGATGCTCGCCGCCCCTTCGACGATCTCGCCGTCAGCCGGGATCAGCTCCCCGGCGCGCACCCGGATCCGATCGCCGATGCACAGATCCCGGGCGGGGACCTGCTCCTCGCGCTCGCCCGCGAGTCGGTTGGCGAACAGGTGGTCTCGGGTGGAGCGCAGGCTGTCGGCTTGGGCGCGACCGCGTGCCTCCGCCAGCGCCTCGGCGGCGTTGGCGAAGAGCAGGGTGAAGAGGAGCGTCGTGGCGATCGCCAGATCGAATCCGAAGGGACGACCGTCCAGCAGTGCCTCGCCGGTCAGCCAGAGCGTCACCAGGGTACCGGCTCCGACCACGAACATCACCGGGTTGCGTGCCAGGGAGCGCGGATCCAGCCGTCGGATTGCCTGACCGGCGAGCCGGATGAGGCTGCGGCCGGTCAAGGGGGCAAAGCGGGCTCGGGGCTTGCGCGATCTGCGCAGGACGGCGGCCATGGTGTCGTCCGGCTGCCGCGACAGGCTGCTCATGGCACGGGCGTCCACTGCTCGGCCAAGGGACCGAGGGCGAGTGCCGGAAAGAAGCTCAAGAGTGCGAACATCAGGATCACCCCCAAGGTGAGGACCGCAAAGGTGGGTGTAGCCACGTTCAGGCTGCCAGAGGTGGTCGGCGCGACCCGCTTCCCGGCCATAGCGGCGGCAATCGCGAGCGGGGCCAGGATGGGAATAAAGCGGGCGAGGATCAGGGCGAGCGCGCAGCTCAGGTTCCACCAGGGCGTGTCGTCGCCCAAGCCTTCGAAGCCCGAGCCGTTGTTCGCATAGGCCGAGGTGTATTCGTAGAGGACCTGGCTCAAACCGTGGAAACCGGGGTTGGAGGTCTGTGCCAAGCCGGGAACCGAGACCGCGACCGCGCTCAGCGACAGAATCAAGAGCGGCTGCAACAAGAGCGCGATCGAGATCAGCTTCATCTCCCTCGCCTCGATGGGTCGGCCGAGGAATTCGGGTGATCGCCCCACCATCAAGCTCCCGAGAAAGGCAGCGAGCAGAAGAAACAGCAGATAGTTGATCAGACCGACCCCGACCCCGCCGAAGGTCGCATTGATGAACATGCCCATCAAGGTCGCGAGTCCGCCCAAAGGATTGAACGAATCATGCATGCCGCTGACCGAACCGTTCGACGTCTGGGTGGTCAGGCTGCCCCAGAGCGCCGTGGCCGTCGCACCGAAGCGGACCTCTTTTCCTTCCAGGTTCGGCCCCTCCGCGGCGAGACCGACGAAGGCTGCATTCGGCTGGTTCTCCGACCAGATCGCGAGCCCGGACAAAGCCGCCGAGAGCACCAGCATGACCGCGAAGATCGACAGGACCAGGCGTCGTTGCCCGGTCAGATAGGCTGCCATGACCAAGAGGGCGACCGGAATGAGCAGGATCGCGACCGTCTCGACGAGATTTGAAACAGGCATCGGATTCTCCAGCGGCACCGCGCTGTTGGCGCCGTACCAGCCGCCGCCGTTGGTCCCGAGCTGCTTGATCGCGACCATCGGCGCGACCGGTCCGATCGGGATGCGCTGCTCGGCGAGCGCGGCGCTCGCGTCCAGGGGCGTGACCACGCGCGCCCCCTCGAAGCTGCTCGGGACACCCTGCCAGGCAAGCAGCAACGCCGTCAGAAAGGCCAACGGCAGGAGCAGCCGCACAATGGTACGCACCAGATCGACATGGAAGTGCCCGACCGCGACCTCGCCCGATGCCGTTCTCGCCTGCGCGCTCTCCGGCCCGAGCAGGGTGCGCAGGATGGCAACCAGCGCCGCGATCCCCGCCGCCGGCGTGATCACCTGCATGGCGACGACGGCGAAGAGCTGTGCGAAATAGGACAGCTGCGCCTGACCCGCATAATGCTGCTGGTTGGTGTTGGTGATGAAGGCGGCCGTGGTATGGAGCGCCAGGTCCCAGTCCATGCCGGGGATGCCGTCCGGGTTGATCGGCAGCCAGCCTTGCAGCATGAGGATCGCAAAGGCGATCAAGGCAATGACCAGATGCAGCGCGAGCAGCGCCTTGCCGTAGGCGACCCAGCCCATCCGGGCGGCAGGATCGATCCCCATGGTGCGGTAGAGGATGCGCTCCAGGGGGCCGAACACGCGATCCAGCGGGGTGGGCGTGGATGAATGCACCAACGCCAGGTAGCGTCCCAGGGGCCAAGCCAGGAGCAAGACGAGGGCGTAGACCAAGAACACCTCGTTCATAGCCGGTCCACCCAGTCGATGAAAAGGAAACAGAGCCCGAAAAGGCTCAGAAGGATAACGACGCCGAGGATCGCCATGATCATCATCACGGGCTAAAACCGCTCGGGATGGATCAGGGCAAACAGCAGGTAGCCCGCGAGGGCGACGACGATGAGGAGAAGGGCGGTATCCATCGAAGACCGGTCTCGTGTGATGCTCCTTGGATACGCAGTCTAGGAAGGCGGGGCGTCAAGGCGCTATGTGACCCGGCGGGCTTCGGCGTAAAGTCTTCGTAAATCCTTCACGCCAAAGCGCGTGCATGTCCGACGAGCGTGCGGAACAGGGCGCGCTGACGCGGCAGGTAGATCAGGAGCTCCGGATGCCATTGCACGCCGACCAAAAAGTCGGCCTGTGGATCTTCGATCGCCTGGACGATGCCGTCGAGATCTCGACCGCTGACGCGCAAACCGTCCCCGAGTCGATCGATGGCCTGATTGTGCAGGCTGTTGATGTGCCGACGACCGGGGCCCAGAAGCCGGCAGATCACCGTGGCCGCATCATCCACGCAGAGGGTTTTCAGCGGAAGGACGGTCCAGCGATGAGATGTCTTGTAGCGCTTCGAGCGCAGGTCTTGAAACAAGGATCCGCCGCGGCAGACATTGAGCAATTGCGCACCTCGGCAGATCCCGAGCAAGGGCAAACGGCGGTCGAGCGCATCCTGGATCACCTCGGTTTCGAGCGCGTCGCGCGCCCGGTCGTAATTCGGCTCGACCTCGGGCTCGGCGGCATAGAGCACCGGCTCGACATCATGACCGCCCGTCACCACCACGCCCTGATAGGTCAAAGACTTCGGGGCGTCGCCCGGGCGAACCTGCAGGGGCCGACCGCCGTAGAGTCGCACCGCGAGTGCGACCAGCAGACGAGGGCCGAAGGCGCCGCGCGTCGGTCCGGTGATCGCGATTAAGGGCGCTCGAGCCACTCGGTCTCCAGAACGTCTTTCCACGCCTCGAGCCAGCGCTCGAGCGGGCGATCGAGGAAGGCGAGATAGGCCGCGCAGCAGCCGTTCAGACGCGCCGTATCGGCGGCCAATCGTTCCACCTCCACCCAGTCGTTCCAGGCGAGATACAAGCCCCAGTTCGGTTTGTGGATCTCGCAATCGGGCAGGCGGTAATGAAAGGTGGGTCGCGGCTTCACGAGCGGATCGTCCGTGACCTTGCGCACACGCTCTTCGTCGAGAAAGAGAAACAGCGGCAGCATGTCGAGCATGCGGTTGCGGGTAGGGTTGTCGGCAAGGTAGTCGTCGATCAGCATCGAAAGATCGGGCCGGTAATCGGGTGCGATCACCTTGCGGGTATAGACCTGCGGGAAGGGATCGACATAGCTTGTGACCCTTCGCGCGAGATTGATGTCCGCACGCGCGACCAGCCAGTCGGACAAACACAGGAACGCCTTTACATAGGCCGTGATGGTGTCCGGATAGGTGTCGGGCACCTCCGGATTGAACTGCATGCCGAAGGCGTTGACGAGACTGTCGGAGGTGCCTTTGGCGCCCGCCTCGCGCAGACGAACGATGAGCCCTTCGACCTCCCCGAGCCGATCCAGCGGCAGCGGCGGGCCGACCACCTCGACGGGAACGATCGCCTCGGCGGCCCAGGCGAGCGCACCTTCGGCGGCCAGAGCCATCTCTCCCTCCAAGGTGTCCTCGGCGTGGGCCTCGCGGCCGAGCCGTTTGAGCAGGTCGTAGTCCAGCTCGACGACCCAGTCGCCCGCCGAATCGCCCTCTAGCACGCGCTCGTAACGCCCGCGCGATCGAATCTCGAGGCCAAAGAAGCCGGCCACACACTCGGCCAGGGCATCGATCCCAAGCCCGCTCATCTCCAGCTCGACACCGACCCGCCGCATCTTGCCCTCGGCGTTTTCCAGCCACGGCGGCTGTTTCAACGCGTTCGCACCATCACCTTGCGCTCCACGAATCGTCATTGCCATTCCCCCCTATGGATCCCGGTCCCCCGTTCGATCCGGCCCTGTGCAATCCCCGAGGTCCGTCCCCGTCGCGGCCAGAACCGCTTCGATCGCGGCGACGACCGTCTCGGGGCGATCCTCCTGGATGAAATGTCCGCTGCCTTGCGCAATGCGCAGCTCGCCCTGCGGTGAAAGCGCGGCCGTCCCGCGTTGGATCTCGAGCCACAGGGCTTCCCGCTCGGCGGTATCCTGATGGTCGGACGCCGCCAGGACGATCAGCGGCACATCAGGGAAGTCCGGACCCTGCTGCAGTGCCGCGAGGCTCTCGGCGATGCCCGCCGCTTCCCACGCGGAAGGCGTCCCGGGCGTGGGTGGCTGCGTCGAGACAAAAACGCCCTCGGGTTCGAGCGGGCTCGACGCGCACGGCGGGTTTGTCGTCGTCGGGAGGACCGGCCACCGGCGAGCCGGCTTTCCACGTCAGCAGGCGATAGCCCCCCTCGGGCATCGGGCGCAGCAGACCGATCCAGCCTTTACCCCAATCGATGCGAGCGGATCCGTCCTCGCTCGTCCAAGTTCCGGCGCCCCGGTAGTCGCCGATCTGCTCGGTGGCGACACCGTCCGGCAAGAGTCCGATCACGATCGGGGTATCCGGACGCGACAGACTCGGCGCGGACCAGGTGCCCTCGAACGTGTCTGTAGCGCCGACGGCTGTGGAGAAGAGCAGCAAGAGGAGTGCAGGGACGGGGTGAAACATCGGGCGCATCGCGGTCAGGTTCTCGTGAAAGCGAGTTCGCATCTTACTCAATGTCGGCGCATGCCGCCCCGGGCTTTCTCTCCTCGACATGACATACCGTGATGGGAGGCGGCGTCGGATCTTTCTCGATCGACGTCGGTGCCCACCACGGCGGAGGCGGACGCGTTGTGCACAATCCCTGTGGCCGGTCGTGTGGATAACCTGTGCTCGAGGGGGTTAAGCGCCGGGCAGGGAAGGGCGGAATGCCGACCGGTCGAAGAATGCCCGGGTCGGAACACCACAGGGTCGCCGCTGAGATATCCTATCGGTGATATCTGCGACGAACCCCTGCGACTGCATGCGCTACACCGACGAACAACTCCGAGCCATCGAGCACGCCGGCGGCCATTCGCTCACCTTTGCGGTCGCGGGTTCAGGCAAGACGCAGATGCTGATCGGGCGGGTGCGCTTTCTCCTGGAGCAGGGGGTTCCCCCCGAGCGCATCCGCGTACTGGCCTTCAACAAGGCCGCCGCACGCGAGATCAAAGAGCGCCTGGCCTCTGCCTTGCCGGTGTCGTTTCAAGCCCCGAAGGTCTCGACCTTCCACAGTCTCGGGCTGAGCCTGATCGCACTCTTCGAGCGACACGGGCTCCTGCCGCGCCTGCGTTTGGAGGAGAACGAGGGTGTCGAGAAGCGGCTCGTACGCGAGGCGGCCTTGGCGGCGATCAAGGAGGAGCACGCCGACGACTACCCGAGCCAAGACGATCTGGAAGCCTTTCGCATCTTTATCGGTCTGGTGAAGTCGGACATCCGCACGCCGCGGGACGCCTTCAAAGCCTTCCGGATACCGAGCAACTACGGCTATTTCATCCGCGCCTTCGATCGCTTCGAGACCGCCCGCAAGCGGGCCGGTCTGCGCTTCTTCGCGGACCTCCTGTCCGAGCCTGCGACGCTCATGATGACGCACCCGGACGCGCTCGCGCTGGTGACCAATAAGCTCGACGTGGTGGTCGTGGACGAGTTTCAAGATGTCAGTCGCATCCAGGTCGAGCTGCTCGTCCGGTTGATCGGGACACGCGCGACCTTGAACGCCGTCGGCGACGACTCCCAATGCATCTACGTCTGGCGCGGATCCCGTCCGGAGTTCATGGGCGAGGACTTCGAGCACTTTTTTCCCGGTGTCACCCGTTACACCTTGTCGAAGACCTTTCGCTTCGGGCATCGGGTCTCGCTCGCCGCCGGCATGCTGATCGAGAACAACCGCAACCGGGTGCCGACCCTCTGCGTTTCGGCGCTTTCCACGCCGGACACCGGGATCGACGTGGTTCGCGGCGAGGCCGCGGGCGATCAGTCCGCGGTCGTCGACGTCATTGAACGCTGGTGTGGCGACGGTCGCCGTCCGGGCGAGTGTGCCGTGCTCGCGCGACTCTGGGCGCAGACCTTGGGGCTCGAGCTCGCCCTCATGGATCGCGGGATTCCCTACTTCAAGCCGAAGGGCGACCTCTTGACCGACCGCGACGTCGTCGGACTTCTCGGCTGGCTGCGGCTCGCCGATGGCTCACTCTTTGCGGATGCGCGCGCGCCCGAGATCATCGGCGCGATGCTGACGACCCCCACGCTGTGGCTTCCCGCAAAGACCGTCGCCGATCTCGCCGAGTCGATCGCCCGACAGCCCGAACGCGCGCGCACGCGGTTGCTCGAGGTGGCGACTCAGACGCGCAAGCCTTACCTGGCGGCCAAAATTCGCGCTCGCGCCGACCTCTGGAGCGAGGTCCCGAGCTGGAGCGGGCTGCCTGCCGCCGAGGCACTGCGGCTGTACGCCTTACGGACCGATCTGACCGAGTCCTTCGCACGATCCGCGAGCAGGGACGCGGCAACCGAGAAAGAGATCGCCTATCGGACCCTGCTCGGAGCGGCGCTGCGTACCCGTGCGTCGGTCGGCGGCTTTCTCGCGCATTTGGACGCGCTGCGCCCGGCGAGCCGGCGCGAGGCGGCCGGCCGCGACGTGATCCTGCTCTCCACGATTCACCAAGCGAAGGGGTTGGAGTGGCCGCTAGTCATCGCCGCCGGACTCGAGGAAGGCCAGTTCCCGTCGGATCGATCCGATCCCGAAGAGGAACGACGCCTTGCTTACGTAGCCTTCACCCGCGCCAAGGAGCGGCTGGTCCTCGTCATCCCGCCCGACGAGCGCTTCGATGCGGCATGGCAAGGCCGCGCGTCGCGAGGCCCCGGGAGCTCGCGCACGCCGGCCAGCCGGTTTGTCTTCGAGGCGCGACTGCGAACCGCGGTGTCGGTCGGGGGTGTCGTGTCCAAACGGCTGTCGGGAACCGATCCGCAGGCCAAACTTCCCGATGCACCCGCCGAAGCGAGCGCTCTGCTGAATCGCTATCTGGAGGCGGTCGGCATCCCGGATCGCTATGCCGTGCCCAAAGCGCACCCCGCGGCGTCGAGCGGGGATGGCTCGCCGCTTTGGGCGGTCAATGATCGGATCCGGCATCGGGTGTTCGGCGAGGGGCGCATCGTGCGCGTGCGCGAGAAGGACGTTCTCGATATCGACTTCGCCGGAAAGCGTCGCTCGATCAAGCTCGGCATCGTCGTTCTGGAGCGGATCGAATGATCCAAGTCCCTGCTATGGTTTGGTGCGCGAGGGGGGACTCGAACCCCCACGGATTGCTCCGCTGGAACCTAAATCCAGTGCGTCTACCAGTTCCGCCACCCGCGCGCGCCGCTATTCTACTGCGGATCCGACGAGAGGGTTAACTTTGAGGAAAACGACGAAAGGCGCCCGAAGGCGCCTTTCGCGTGATGTCGCCGGTAGCCCCCGAGGGCCGAGCGGCGATGCCGTTCAGGGCTTGACGGTCGTCAGGCCGACGCTGACCCAGTCCTGCATTCCGCCGCGATACCACTTGAGCTTATGCACCGGATAGCCGAGATCCACGAGGGTCTTGATGTTCTCGGTGGACTGTCCGCACCAGATGCCGTTGCAGAAGAGGACGAGGGTCCTGGCGTTGGTGAAGTCCCAAGCGTTCTTCTCGGCGTCGAAGCGACCGCCGAACTCGTCTCCGAGGATCTGCTGGAAGTCTTCGGCTTGCTCGGGCGTTTCGAAGGTTCCGGCGGCATCCGAGCTGATCTTGTTCCAGGGGATATTGATCGCGCCGGGGATGGTCCCGCGCATGACCCAGTCGGGGGTGCGGGAGTCGACGACGAGGATGCTGTCGTCACCCTTGGACTTGCGGTTCAGGTACTCGAGCATTTCCAGCTCGCCGATGGTGCCGACGCCGGGGAGGGCGACGATCGGTTGCACGCAGAAGGGGGGGCAGCCGCGATCGGTCTTCTGGAACATCGCCGGAAGAGTCGCGTCGCGGTCGTGACCGCGCTGAATGGTCACGGTCTGGCCGTTGTGGATGACATCCATGCTCTCGATGGTCGCCGAGATCCGGTTGTCGGCAGCGAGCAGGGCGCCGGGCAAGGCGCTTGCGAGCACGATCCAGAGTGTTGCAGTGGTGGTCTGTTTCAGCATCGATGGTCTCCTTAATCCGATTTAAGAGGGTCGGCCTTCACGGGTCTGATGCGACCCGGTTATCCCGTCACTGCGGTTTCTTCACGTAAGTGGGGAAGGTCGCCCCTTTCTGGCCGACGGCTTGCTCGTAGCCCATCTCTCCTTGACGCCGTGCCTTCTCGGCCAGAGCGATCGCCTTAGTGAAATCGCCCGACTTGGCGAGTTCCCGCGCCTCTTTGAGGAACTTGCCGGTATCGCGCCACTCGCCCCGGACCGAGCTTGCCTTCTTGCGCGCGGCCTCGGCTGCGGCGATGGCCTCTTCGGCTTGTTTCGCCGCGCCGGCATCGACGGTG
Organism: Thiocapsa sp.; assembly: GCF_035467215.1. Classification (GTDB taxonomy): domain Bacteria; phylum Pseudomonadota; class Gammaproteobacteria; order Chromatiales; family Chromatiaceae; genus Thiocapsa. The sequence goes on from NZ_DATITZ010000265.1 coordinate 9,527, forward strand.
CCGCCTTTCGCCTGCTCGACGGCGAAGGTGTCTTGCTTCATCGCCTTGAGGGCCAGCTCGCGGGCCTTGGTGAATTGGCGATCGGGCATGATAGCCTCCGCCTCTTTGATCATCGAAGCGGTTTCCTCGGATGCGACACCAGCTGTCTGCGCAGCGGCGTGTGCCGCCTTGGCCTCTTCGATCGCCTGCTCGGCTTCGGATCTGTAGGTTGCCCATGCGCTGGTGACGGGCAGGGCGACCAAAAGGCCGCCGATGATGATCGTTCTGATTACACTGCGAATCGACATCGTGTTGAAACTCCTCTCGTGCGCTCTCCAAAGGGCGCGCCGCCGGGGCGCGCCCTCATGCCTTTAGTGGTCGGCGTTATTGGCGTGCGTTACTTGCGTGAACCGGGGCCATTGAGCTCCAGGCCGTTGTTCAAGTAGGTCATGAAGAATTCGAGGTTACGATACTCCTCGCCCTGTAGCGGGAAGGGCGCCGCGCGCACCTGCTCGTTGCAGCCTTCGTAGCGGCGATGCAGCGTGCCCATCTCGCCCCACTTCGAGCGATAGACCGGCCAGTGCGTGGTGTGACCGAAGGCCGGGCTCAGAATCTCTGTGCGCAGGGACGTACCCGAGTTGCCGAAGTGGCAATGGCTGCAGGAGAAGTTGAACTGACCGCGCCGTGCGAAGTAAAACTCCTTCCCTGCCTCGTAGGCCGCGAGCGCGCGGGGGTCGTCCGCCGGAATTTCCACATTCGTGACCTGACCGCGGGACTCGTAGGCCATATAGGCCGTGATGTCCGCCATCGGACCCTTCGAGTAACCGAGCGGCTTCTCTCCGTTGGCTTCGCGACACTCGTTGATGGCAAGCGGCAGGGTGATGACCATGCCGCGCTCCTTGTCCCAGTAGGGATACTTGCCGGCGATCGCCGGACCATCCGGGAAGCACTCTGCGTAGGTCTTGCCATTGGCGAACGGGGTGTTCCACATTTCCTCGCCGGCAGTGAGTGCGTTCTCGTACGGCGGGAATTCCTCGATCGCCTCCCAATTCTCCCGCCCGACCGGGTCAATGGCGTAGACGCCGTTGGCGAACTCCTGAAGGGGTACACTCGGGAAACGCTCGGTGAAATAGGCTTGAAAGATCGCCTTGTCCTCCTCGGGCGTCGAGGCGAAGGCCGGGGCGGCGAGCGAGCAGGCGAGACCCAGCGCAGTGATAGACAACAATAGCTTTGACATTGTTTGCTTGTCTCCGATGGGGACTCTTAGAGGTTCCAGACGTATTCGACGACGTCCGCGAATTCCTTGTTGGTCAGGATCTCGTGCCTACCGAACGGCGGCATGGCGGCCTCGGGCGCCTTGACGGTCGCGTCCCAGATCTGGCGGGCGAGGGCTTCCTTGCTTGGATAGCGGGTCTGCATGGCGATCAAGGCCGGGCCGATGGCTCCGGGGCTCTCGGCGCCGACGATCATATGGCAGGCAACGCAATTGCCCTTGCTGTTGTCTTCGGCAAGGGCTTTTCCGGCCACGGCATCGCCGTTGAGGTCCATTTCAGGCATATCGACCGCCGCAGCGACGACGGCAAGTGTGGATAATCCAAGGCCAAGAGCGATCGCGCTCGCTCGGATCGGGCGTAGGGACAGCATGGGTGTAGCCTCCTAAGGTCTCTGCTGTAACGACGTGGGCTCGGAGTTGCTCCGGTCCCTGATTTCTTGTCTGATCTCCGCGTCGTCGCGCGGTCTTCCCGCGGTCGTTCGTTGACGCCGCGATGTTCTGTCGGACGAATCCTAACACGTCGAATTGAAAATGTCCGACTCCCAAGGTGCGACGCGGAACGACTTGTAGGAAAGCGACAATCTGACCCGCTGAGGGCTCGGCGATGGCGTTCGCGACCCATGACCGGGCATACTAGTCGGGATTCACCACGCCGTCGGCCTCAGTGGCAGGGGGCGCACTTGCAGCCAAACGGAGGACTAAGAACCAATGTCACTATCAAGACGTGAATTCATGCGACTCATGGGAATCGCCGGTGCTGCCGGGATGTTCCCCTCGTCGGTCTTCGCCGCAAAGCGGATGCCGGCCGATCTTTACGAGGTGCCGAAGTTCGGCAACGTCACCCTCCTGCATATCACCGACACGCACGCGCAGTTGAACCCGGTCTATTTCCGCGAGCCGAGCGTCAATCTGGGTATCGGGCCGGCCTTCGGGCAGGCGCCGCACGTCGTGGGCGAGGCGTTCCTGAAGCACTTCGGGGTCGATCCGGGCGGCATCGAGGCGCATGCCTTCACCTTCCTCGATTTCGACGCCGGTGCGGAGAAATACGGCGCGGTCGGTGGCTTTGCCCATCTCAAGACGCTGGTGGATCGCGTCCGCACCGAGCGCGGCGACGGCAACAGCCTGTTGCTCGACGGCGGCGACACCTGGCAGGGTTCGGGGACCGCCTACTGGACCCGCGGCATGGATATGGTCGGCGCCTGTAATCTGCTCGGCGTCGACGTCATGACCGGCCACTGGGAGTTCACCTACCTCGACGAGGAGGTCATCAAGAACGTCGGCGAATTCAGGGGCGACTTCGTCGCTCAGAACGTCAAGGTGCGCGAAGAGGCGCTTTTCGACTACCGCTTCGCGGATTTCGCCGGCTTCGACGAGGACATGGGGCTGGCCTTCAAGCCCTACAGTATCAAGGAGGTCGGCGGCGTGAAGGTCGCCGTGGTCGGGCAGGCATTCCCCTACACACCGATCGCCAACCCGCAGCGCTTCATGCCGGACTGGACCTTCGGCATCGAGGACGGGCGGATGCAGGAGATCGTCGATCAGGTCCGCGAGGACGAGAAACCCGATCTGGTGGTCGTGCTGTCGCACAACGGCATGGATGTAGACCTGAAGATGGCCTCGCGCGTCACGGGCATCGACGTCATCTTCGGCGGCCACACCCACGACGGGATGCCGGCGCCGACTATCGTCGAGAACGCCTCCGGAAAGACCCTGGTGACCAACGCCGGATCCAACGGCAAATATCTGGGCGTCATGGACATGGAGGTGAAAGACGGCAAGCTGCAGGATTTCCGCTATCGCCTGCTGCCGGTTTTCTCCAACCTGCTCGAGCCGAACGCGGCGATGGTCGAGTACATCACGGGCGTGCGTGCACCCTATAAGGCCCAACTGGAAGAAGAGCTTGCGACCGCCGAGGAAACCCTGTTCCGCCGCGGCAACTTCAACGGCACCTTCGATCAGGTGATCTGCGACGCGCTGCGCAAGGTCAACGACGCCCAGATCAGCCTCTCGCCGGGCTTCCGATGGGGGACGACCGTGCTGCCGGGCCAGAAGATCACCATGGACAACGTCATGGATCAGACTTGCATCACCTACCCGGAGACCTACCGGCGCGAGATGACCGGCGCGGACATCAAGCTGATCCTCGAGGACGTCTGCGACAACCTTTTCAATCCGGATCCTTACGTCCAGCAGGGCGGTGACATGGTGCGTGTCGGCGGACTGGACTACGTCTGCGATCCGACCGCCTCCATGGGCGAGCGTATCCTGGACATGGCGCTCGACGACGGCACCAAGATCGATGCCGACAAGACCTACGTGGTTGCCGGTTGGGCGACGGTCGGTAGTCAATCGCCGGGTGAGCCGATCTGGGACACGGTCGCGACCTATCTGCGCGACATCAAGACGGTCAAGATCGAGAAGCTCAACACGCCGAAACTCAAGAACGTCGCGGGCAATCCGGGCATCGCGGATTATCCGTTCATGTAGATCCGTAGCTCAACGCTGCGCGCCGCTCGCCTTCGGCCCGCGGCGGATCGCCCGTTCGGGGGTCCGTCTCGGGCCGGATCTTCCCTGGCCCCGGTGGCCATCCGCGTTATCCGCGGCGCCGTGACGAAGCGCGCCCTGCGCGGTCGGCTTTATCAATTCTTCGGATAGACAGAAAGAATGCATGGATCATTGACGCAACCCCGCCGGGCCAACACAATCGCGCGCTCACCGAGCCCGGCGATCGCCTGATCGAATCATCCCACCGGGGACGCTGCGCCCCTGTCCGCCGAGACCTCCCGGGTGCCGTAGGTCCGGATCTCATGCGCTGTTTTCCGATGCCGATCGATGGTGTCTGACCGGCGTGCGTCGGACGACCAAAAACAACCGCCTCCAAAGGTACCCTTAAATGAAGCAACACACGGTCGATGCCATCACGGCACATCCGCGTTATCGGGAGCTGATCGGCGCGCGCAAGCGCTTCGCTTGGACCCTGACCGCCGTCATCCTGATCATCTATTACGGGTTCATCCTCGTCATTGCCTTCCAGCCGGAATGGCTGGCCACCCCTGTGGCCGAAGGCTGGACGATGACCGTCGGCATGCCGATCGGCATCCTGATTATCCTGAGTGCCTTCATCCTCACGGGCATCTACGTGGCCCGTGCGAACGGGCAGTTCGATCGCCTCACCAAAGAGATCCAGGAGGATTTCGAATGACACGTCTCGGAATTTGGGGCGTGTTTGCTGCCCTCATGGTCCCCTTCGGAATCGCTGCCGCGCCCGCCTTGACGGGCACCGTCGTTCAGAGCAGCGTGAACGTCACGGCCATCGTCATGTTCGTCATCTTCGTCGGCGCGACCCTGGGTATCACCTATTGGGCGTCGAAGCGGACACGCTCCGCGAGTGACTTCTACACCGCCGGCGGCGGCATTACCGGCATGCAGAACGGCTTGGCCATCGCCGGCGACTTCATGTCCGCAGCCTCCTTCCTGGGTATCTCCGGATTGGTCTTCGCGACCGGGTACGACGGATTGATCTATTCCATCGGCTTCCTGGTCGGCTGGCCGGTGATCATGTTCCTCATGGCCGAGCAGATCCGCAACCTCGGCAAGTTCACCTTCGCCGACGTGACCTCCTACCGCTTCGGTCAGACCCAGATCCGCACCATGGCGGCCATCTCGTCGTTGGTCGTCGTCGCCTTCTACCTGATCGCTCAGATGGTCGGCGCGGGCAAGCTGATTCAGTTGCTGTTCGGGCTGGACTACTGGATCGCGGTGGTTTCGGTCGGGCTCCTGATGATGACCTACGTCATCTTCGGCGGCATGACCGCGACGACCTGGGTGCAGATCATCAAGGCCGTCTTGCTGCTCTCGGGCGCGACCTTCATGGCCGTGGCCGCGCTCGCCGCCTTCAACTTCTCCCCCGAGGAGATGTTCAGACAGGCCGTGGAGATCAGCCCCAAGGGCGACGCCATCATGGGCCCCGGCTCCCTGGTGAAGGATCCGATCAACGCCATCTCCCTGGGTCTGGCCCTCATGTTCGGCACCGCCGGTCTGCCGCACATCCTGATGCGGTTCTTCACCGTGCCGAACGCCAAAGAGGCCCGCAAATCGGTCTTCTACGCCACCGGCTTTATCGGCTATTTCTACATCCTGACCTTCATCATCGGCTTCGCCGCGATCGTGCTTCTGTCTCAGAATCCGCAGTTCTTCAAGCCCGAGGCGCTTGCCGCGGACGGCTCCGTGATTCGGGATCAGTTGATCACCGGGCTGTCGGGCGGCACCAACATGGTGGCCATCAACCTGGCCGAAGCGGTCGGCGGAAACCTCTTCCTCGGCTTCATCTCGGCGGTCGCCTTCGCGACCATCCTCGCCGTGGTCGCGGGTCTGACCCTGGCCGGTGCCTCCGCAATCTCGCATGACCTCTACGCCAGCGTGATCGCGCGCGGTCGCAGCAACGAGACAACCGAGATCCGCGTCTCGCGCATCGCGACTCTGGCCCTCGGCGTGCTCGCGATCGGCCTGGGCATCGCGTTCGAATCCCAGAACGTGGCCTTTATGGTCGGTTTGGCCTTCGCGATCGCGGCGAGCGCGAACTTCCCCGTGCTGGTGGCCTCGATCTTCTGGGGCAAGATGACGACGCGCGGCGCAATGATCGGCGGTTTCGCCGGACTCATCAGCGCGGTGGGGCTCACCATAGTCTCCAAGGCGGTGTGGGGCGACGTGCTTGGCTTTACCGCGGTCAATGCAGAGGGTGTTGCGGTTCCGGTCGGGCTGATCCCGCTCGACAACCCGGCGATCATCTCGATCCCGATCGCCTTCTTCTGCATCTGGTTCTTCTCGATCCTCGACAACTCCGAGCGCGCCAAGATCGATCGGGCGGCCTACTTCGCCCAGCGCATCCGTTGCGAAACCGGCATCGGTGCGGAGGGTGCGGCAAGCCACTAAGCACCGACGCGGTCCCGCTCCCCCCGCCGTGCGGGGGGAGACATCCACATGGCGCGGGGTGTCCGTTGACCTGCCGAGGGCAGAACAACGCACACCCCGCGTCTTGCGTATTGGCCCGGCTTGCGGCCTACTTTGTCTGGCCCCTCACGCCTCGGCCGATGTCGACAGCCAACACGCCGGAAGCCCGATACCATGCAGCCGCTCTACTTCGATACCGCCGCAACCACTGCGGTTGATCCGCACGTCATCGCGGACATGATCGATGTCCTGCGCAACGTCCCCGGCAACCCCTCTTCGACAAGCCACCCGCAAGGCCGCGACGCGGCGCAACGCGTGGAGGCCGCTCGCAGCGCGGTCGCCGCGGAGCTTGGATGCGAACCCGACGAGATCGTCTTCACGGCCGGCGCGACCGAGGCGAACAACCTCGCGCTGCGCGGCATCGCCCTGGCCTATCGCGAGCAGGGGCGCCACCTAGTCACCTCCGCGATCGAGCACAAGGCCGTCCTCGCCTGCTGCCGAGGTCTGGAGTCCGATGCTGTGGAAACCACCTACGTGAGGCCGAGCCGCGGCGGATGGGTAACGCCCGAGTCCATCGTCGCGGCCCTGCGCCCCGATACGCTGCTGGTCTCGCTGATGCACACCAACAACGAGACCGGCGTCATGCAGCCGATCGCCGAGGTCGCCGCCGCGGTCGCGGAGGCGGGCGTCCTCTTCCATGTCGATGCGGCCCAAGGCGCTGGGAAATTCGCGATCGACCTCACGCAGACGCCGATCGATCTCCTGTCGCTGTCCGCGCACAAGTTCTACGGCCCGAAGGGCGTCGGCTGTCTCGTCGTGCGCGACCGCCGTCATGTCCGGCTTCAACCGCTGATGGAGGGCGGGAGCCAGGAATACGGCCTGCGCCCCGGGACGCTCGCAACCCATCAGATCGTCGCCCTGAGCAGCGCGCTCGCCCGTGCCGCGGCGCATCGCGATCAGGATCTCCGACTCGTCACCGGGCTGAAGCAGCGTTTCCTGCAGGGTCTCGGCGAGGATCTCCGCTTCCAGATCAACGGCGACCCGGCCCGCACCTCGCCCTACATCCTCAACCTCTCCTTCGAGGGCGTCCCGAGCGACGCACTCATCAATCAGCTCGCCGCCGAGATCGCCATCGGCACCGGATCCGCGTGCTCATCCGGTGCCATCGAGCCGTCTCACGTCCTGCGCGCGATGGGGGTCGGGGAGCGTGCGCTTTACGGAGCCGTTCGCATCAGTTTCGGCCGAGACCACACCCGGGCCGAGATCGACCAAGCGGTCGCCTCCGTTCGACAGGCTATCGCCCGGATTCGAGCCTTGGGGGTTTGAGCCGAGCCTGACGACGCGGAAATCGCCTCAATCCTCGCCATGGGGGGAAGGCGCCGCAAAGATCGTGAGTTTGAGCTCGGCATCATTGATCAGCCTGAATTCCGGTCTCTTTCCGGACAACCTCTCGCTTTCGATCAGAATGATCGGCACACCTTCTCCACGCTTATCCATGATGAAGCTCCGCTGACTGCCGATGGCGTTGACATTCATCGGGCA
>NZ_DATITZ010000266.1:0-3928 GCF_035467215.1 Thiocapsa sp.
CCCCGCCGGGGCGATCGCGACGCGCCGCCGGGACGCTCAGCCAGCCCGGTCTCAAGGGGCTTCGGACCGGCTGCCCGGCGCCGCGCCGCACAGAATCCGCTCGATGCGACCGAGATCCAGATGCTGCTCGATGGTGTCGGCCAAACGCTCCAGTGCCGCCTCGCGGACAGCACGATAGTCCGGCGTCTCGCGCACCGCCAGACCGGCCCAACGCAGCAGGGCCGACACCGCGTCGGGCGACTCGAAGAGTCCGTGTAGATAGGTCCCCAAGATCCGTCCGTCCTCCGAAACCGCACCGTCCGGACGCTCGCCTCGAACGTCGTTCAGGAGCACGGCCGGATGCTCGAGTGCGGGTCCGCTCGTCAGACCGGCATGGATCTCGTAACCCGTCACCGCGGCGTCCTCCAGCCGGAGCCGGCCGCAGACATTGGCCAGGATCTTCTCGGGCGCGAGCCGGGTCTCCAGATCCAACAGACCAAGACCCGCTCCCTCGCCCGGATCACCTTCGAGACCAAGAGGATCGAGGATCCGGGTGCCGAGCATCTGAAATCCACCGCAGATCCCGATCAGCCGGCCGCCGTAGCGCAGATGCCGCGCGATCACGGGCTCCCAGCCCTCGCGACGCAACCAATCCAGATCCGAGCGTACCGACTTGGATCCGGGAAGGATGATGAGATCCGCAGGCGGCGGAACCTCTCCGGCCAAGACATAGCGCAGGTCGACCTGAGGATGGAGCCGCAGGGGGTCGAGGTCGGTGTGGTTGCTGATGCGCGGCAGCCGCGGGACGATCACCCGCAGGGCGTCGCTCGGCTTGTCGCTCTGGCGCACGGCGACGGCGTCCTCGGCCTCCAGATGAAGCCCGTGCCGATAGGGCAAGACGCCGAGCACCGGCTTGTCGGTCTCGCGCTCGAGCCAGTCCAGACCCGGCTGCAGGAGCGCAAGGTCGCCTCGGAAGCGATTGATGACGAATCCGACCACCCGCGCCCGCTCGCTCGGCGCGAGCAACGCCAGCGTGCCGACCAGATGGGCGAAGACCCCGCCGCGGTCGATGTCCGCGATCAGGATCACCGGACAGTCCACCGCCTCGGCGAAGCCCATGTTGGCGATGTCGTGCTCGCGCAGATTGATCTCGGCTGGACTGCCCGCGCCCTCGACGACGATGCGATCGAATGACGCACCGAGCCGGGCATGGGACTCCAGCACGGCGGCGCGGGCGATGCGTTTGTAGGCCTGATAGGCGTCGGCGTCCATGTTGCCGACGGCCCGGCCCTGGATGATCACCTGAGCGCCGCGGTCCGAATTGGGTTTGAGCAAGACCGGATTCATGTCGACGGTCGGTGCCAGCCCGCAGGCCTGCGCCTGCACCGCTTGGGCCCGGCCGATCTCGCCGCCGTCTGCGGTCACGGCGCTATTCAAGGCCATGTTCTGCGGCTTGAAGGGTGCAACCTTGACCCCGCGTCGGCTATAGCAGCGGCACAGGCCGGCCACCAGGACACTCTTGCCCGCGTCGGAGGTCGTGCCCTGGACCATGAGGGTCGCTGCGGTCATCTCGGGTCTCCGATAGCGGGGGCGGGAGCAAGCGGCGGAGCAACGGAGGAGAAAGGCCGAATGCCGGGGGTCTCGACGGCTGCTTGCCGAAACGCATCCTTGGGCGCGTCCGACACGAGACACCGCAACCCCGACTCAAGCCGCGCCCAGCCCGCCTCGGTACCCGGCAGTCCAAAGCGAAGACTCGGCGGTGCCTCGAAGCGCCGTACCCAGATCCCCTGACGTGCGAGGCGATCCTGGATGGCCGGAGCCTCCGCCGTGCAGACCCATTGAAACAGATCGCTTCCGCCAGTCGGCACGAGACCATAATCGGACAGCCGTGCGGCAAGCCGGGCAGATGCCCGGCGCAACGATGCGCGGGTCGCCTCCTGCCACGGCGAATCGGTCAAGGCGAGCCGCGCGACATGGCGTGCCGGGCCGCTGAGCGTCCAGGGTCCGAGCCGCGAACGCAGGGCTTCGCGCAGATCGAAGGTGCCGAGCACGAACCCGACACGCACCCCGGCGAGGCCGTAGAACTTTCCCAACGACCGCAGGACGATCAACCCTGGGCGATCGGTGTAGGGGGCAAGGCTGTCCTGCGGGGTCGTGTCCATAAATGCCTCGTCGACGACAAGCCAGCCGCCCCGTGCGGCAAGCCGCGCGTGCCAGTCGAGTAACCGGCCCACCGGCCAACCGCGGCCCGTCGGGTTGTTCGGGTTAATGACGACCAGGACGTCGAGGTTGTCCAAACCGGCGCCCGGCGCGTCCCCGGGGTCCCCGTCATCGAGTCGGACCAGCGTGTGGCCGGCGCGCTGCCAAGCCTGCGCATGCTCCTGATAGCCCACCGCCGGCACCCCGACGCGTCCGGGCACCCGCAGTTGGGGCAGGGCTTGGATTGCCGCCTGCGAACCGGCGACGGGAAGGAGCCCGGGCGCGTCGTAGCACCGCGCGGCCGCGTTTTCCAATCCATCGTCTTCTTCAGGGAGCCGTGCCCATGCGGTGCCCGGCACTTCGGGCACCGGCCAACCCTCGGGATTGATTCCGGTCGAGAGATCCAACCAATCCGACACTGGGATGCGGTAACGCGCGGCCGCCTCGCTCAGACGCCCGCCGTGCTCCAGAGGCGGCGGCGTCGGAGCGAGCGATCCGGCAGTAGGCAAGCGATGAGCAGTCATCGCGCCAATCTGCCAGCGGGGTCGGTTTTGTGCAAGCGCACAAGCGGCCGACATTGATGGTGCCGGGGCCGTTCATTTAGACTGCCCAGCCGGGTCGCAGGTACGGCGCGCTCGTCACGACGGCGACGCCCGATCCGTCTTCGCCCGAACCACAACCACCGAGACGGGCGTCCCCGCCGAGGTCAACATGCACATCGTCGACGCCTTGTCGGATCGGGCCGGGAACGGCTCGCTCCAATCGATCGACCCGCGTCTGCGCATCGTGGCCGCCGCCCTGTTCGCCTTGGTCGTGGTCTCGCTGTCCGGTCTCGCGACACTCCTGACGGCGTTGGGCCTGGCGCTCTCGGTCATGCTCGCGGCGCGTCTGCCGGCCGGCCCGACGCTGCGACGCATGGCCGCGATGGACGGCTTCATGCTAATGATCCTGGTCCTGCTGCCCTTCACCGTGCCGGGCACGCCGATCGTCGAATGGGGCGGATTCACCGCGAGCGCGGAAGGACTGGTCAATGCCTTCGAGATCCTGCTCAAGGCCAACGCGGTCGTCTTGGTCCTCTTGGCCTTGGTCGGCAGCCTGGATGCGGTCACGCTCGGACACGCCCTGGCGCGCCTGCGGATGCCGGCGAACCTGGTCCAGCTGCTCTTCTTTACGGTGCGTTACATCGGCGTCATCAGCGAAGAATATGCGCGCCTGCGCACGGCCATGCACGCGCGTGGATTTCGGCCGGCGAATAGCATTCACACCTACCGCAGCATCGGTTATCTCGTCGGGATGCTTCTGCTGCGCAGCCTCGAACGCTCGGAGCGGATCCTCGCGGCGATGCGTTGCCGTGGCTTCCAGGGTCGCTTTCATCTGCTCGACGACTTCACTTACGGCCGCGCCGACGCCCTTTTCGGCGGGCTTGCCGCCCTCGTGTGTTTGGGATTGGTGATCATGGATCTTGCGTATGCCGCTGCTCTTTGAGCTGACCGGGATCCGATTCGCCTATCCCGGCCGTCCGCCGGTGCTCAACGGGCTGAGTCTGACGCTCGACGCAGGCGAGCGCATCGCCTTGAACGGGCCCAACGGCGCCGGCAAGAGCACGCTCCTGCACATCATGGTCGGACTGCTGCACCCGCAAGCCGGAACGGTTGTCGCGTTCGGCGCGCCGCGCCGCAACGAGCGGGAGTTCCATGAAGTTCGACGGCGTGCCGGCCTGGTCTTCCAGGATCCGGACGACCAACTCTTT
>NZ_DATITZ010000267.1:0-8184 GCF_035467215.1 Thiocapsa sp.
CCCCCGCAGTGCGTTGAGGACGGGCTCGATCACCTCGATCTCCTCGCGTCCCAGGTGGCCGCCTTCGCCGGCATGCGGGTTCAGGCCGCAGACCAGTATGCGCGGCTCGGGGATCCCGAAGCGGGTCGAGAGGTCTCGGTGGAGGATCCGGATGACCTCTGTGAGGTGCTCGCGGGTGATGGCGGCACTCACATCGCGCAGCGGCAGGTGTGTCGTGACCAAGGCCACACGCAGACCGGGCGTGGCGAGCATCATGACCGGCTCGGCGCCGCAGCGCTCGGCGAGAAACTCGGTGTGACCGGTGAAGGGAAGCCCGGCGTCGTTGATCACGCCCTTGTGCACCGGCCCCGTCACCAGAGCCTTGAAGGTGCCCTCCAGGCAGGCGTCGCAGGCGATGCGCAGGGTGTCGAGCACGTAGGGCGCATTAGCGGTGTCCAGCCGGCCGGGTGTGACCGGCCGCCGCACCGCGACCGGGAGTACGGCGAGGTGTCCGGGCTGCGCCCGCTGGACCAAATCGCCGGGCTCGAAGCGCTCGGTGTGCAGCGGGAGCCCGAGCCGTTGCGCCCGCTCGGCCAGAAGATCCGGGTCGGCGATCGCGACGATCGGGGTGTCGGACGGCTCCTGCGCGAGTCGCACGACCAGATCCGGTCCGATCCCGGCGGGCTCGCCGGGGGTGACCGCGATCACAGCTGTGCGTCCTCTTCGAGCCGGATCTCCACATAGGCCTCGTCGCGCAGCTGACGCAGCCACTCCTCGGTGGCCTCCTCGGCCTTGCGACGCTGCAACGCCTCGCGGGCCTTGAGCCGCATGAACTCGCCCTCTTTGTCCTGGTTGCGACGCTCGATCACCTGGACGATGTGCCAGCCGAACGGGCTTTGGAAGGGCTCGCTCACGCCGTTCGGAGGCAGCGCGTTCATGGCCTCCTCGAAGTCCGGAACGGTGTCGCCCGGATTGACCCAACCCAGATCGCCGCCCTTCAGGGCGGAGCCGGTGTCGTCCGAATTGGCGCGGGCGAGGCTTGCGAAGTCTTCGCCGCCGACGATGCGCATGCGCAGCTGCTCCAGACGACGTTTCGCGTCGTCGTCGGAGACCAGCTCGTTGGTTCGGATCAGGATGTGGCGGGCGTTGGTCTGCACGACATCGGCCGGGGTGGCGGCCTTGATCTCGGTGAGCTTGATGATGTGATAGCCGCTGGAGCTGGTCAGGGGATCGCTGATCTCGCCCTCGGCCATGGTGAAGGCGAGCTCGCTCACCAGGCTCGGCACCGCGCCCATCTCGAACCAGCCCAGATCGCCGCCCTGCAGTGCGTTGCGCCCGTCGGACTCGGCCGCGGCGACCTTGGCGAAATCCTCGCCGCCGCGCAGGCGCGTGACCAGGCGGGCGGCTTTGGCCTCGGCGGCTTGGACCTGTGCCGTGGTCGGGTTCTCGGGCAGGGCGATCAGGATGTGTTGCAGCCGGACCTGCTCGCGCTCGACGAGACGGCTCGACTCGCGTTCCAGAAAGCGGTCGATCTCCTGGTCGGTGACCTGGATCTTGTTGACCACCTCCTGATTTTGGAGGCGGGTAGTGACGATCTGGGAGCGGGTGTCTTCGCGGAAATCGGCGAAGCGAATCCCCCCGGCCTCGAGCGTGGCCTGCAGCTCTTCCAGGTTCAACCCGTTGCGCTGGGCGATATTGGTCAGGGCCTCGTTGAGGGTCGCCTCCTCGACCTGGATCCCCAGGTCGCGAGCGCGCTGCGCTTGGAGACGCTTGAGGATGAGTCGGTCGAGCACCTGCTTTTCGAGCTGGGGGCGCGGCGGCGCAGGCGTGCCCGCCTGCTGCATCTGCGGCAGGATCAGTTCGATCTCGGTGTCGAGCTCGCTGCGCACGACGACGTCGTCGTTGACCACGGCGACGATGGCGTCCAGCTCTTGAATGGGCGCCTGGCTCGACGCCGGGGCCGCCCCGATGAGCAAGCAGGCGAGGAGCGAGCCGACAGCGACGCGGCGGCGACGGGCGCTCGCTCGATCATGTCCGCGTCTAGTCCGTGTGATAGCCATAGATGCCTCGTTCCAGGAGTGTGTCGATCTGGTTTCCGAATGAGCCGAGTCCGGCAAGCTCGACCTGCAGCATCAGGCTGGTGTTGCCGCTGTCGTTGCCGGTTTGCAGATGTTGGCCGAGTAGCCGCAGACGCCAGCAACAGCGGCCGAACTCGATGCCGGCGAAGGCCTCGACAGTCTCCTCGTTGAGCATCGAGTAGAGCCAGCGCCCGACCAGCTTCACCTGCGAGCCGATCGGCACCTGCAGCGAGACGTCGGTGTCCTCGTAGCGCAGGTCCGGCTGGTCGCCGTAATTGAAGCGGTAGGCGAGGTTCAGCCGGCTGCCGTCGGTCGGCGCGTATCTCAGTTGCAGGACCCGTTTCTCCCAGGGTGCCTCGGTGTCGTTGGGATTCCACTGCAGGCTTGCCCGCGCGCTCCAATCGTCGCTGATCCGGGCTGCGAGCTCGCCGGCGACCGAGGATCGGACATCGTCTTCCACCGAGTCTCCGGTCAATTGAACGCGACGGTCCTCGAAGAAGTAGATCTGACCGACACTCGCCCGGAACAGCTCCTGTCCGGTTTGGTTGGCGATGGTGCGCGAGGTCAAGCCCAGCGTCAGCCGGTTTTCGTCGCCGATCCGGTCGTACCCCGTGAAACGGTTCGGACGAAACAGGCTGGCGAAGGTGAAATCCAACGGGGTGGTGTCGAACAAGGGCGCGTTGGATTGGTCCTCGAAGGAGGTCAGCACATAGTAGATCCGCGGCTCCAGGGTCTGGAGTGTCGGGGTGCCGAACCAGGCGGTGTCGCGCTCGAAGACGAGTGTGCCGTCCAGATCGAAGCTCGGGATCGCGTAGGATTGGCGCGACGGCAGCCCTTCGGCCTGCTCGACCAGATCGTAGCCGGTGTAGTAAAGACGCGCCCGCGGGATGATGTGTCCGAAGCTGCGACGCATCGGCATGCGCAGGGTGGGAACCGCGACCAGTCGATTGCCGTGGACGCGCGCGGAGTTGTCGAAGAAATCGTACTGACCCTCGAGGTCGTACTCGATCAGGTCGTTCCAGCGTCGGGGGTCAAGGTCCAGCTCGACATGGGGCAGCTGTCCGTAGGGGCGGTTGGCCGGTGTGATTGCGGCGTCGATGGTCTGAAACTGCTGCACGCGGGCGAGCGCACGCCAGCCTTCGCCGGCGTAGTAGACGTCGCCGCGCTGCACCAGGTTGCGCAGACTCGTGGCGTCCAGGCGATTGCCGAAGTCCCGTAAGTACTCGTCGTCCGAGACCGACGCGAAATCGATCGCGCTCGCCCAGCGCGGGCCTAGCCGCCCCGTTTGCTCGATACGCACCGCCCCGCGCGTGCCGAGCTCGGTGGCGCGGCGGTCCTCGGGCAGGACCTCGGCATTGATCTCCACCTGCTGAAAGCGATCGAGATAGCGTAGCTCCGTGCCGAGCATCAGACCGCGGGTGCTCATGATACGCGGCGTGATAGTCGCGTCGATGTTCGGGGCGATGTTCCAGTAGTAGGGGATGCTGATGTCGGTGCCGGTCGTGTTGGACGAGCCGAAGCTCGGGATCAGAAAGCCGCTGCGGCGCCGATCGTCGATCGGGAAGAAGATGTAGGGGGTATAGAGCACCGGGATCTTGCCGATGCGGATCCGGGCGTGACGGGCGGAGCCCATCCCGGTTTCCTGATCGAGCTTGAGATCGCGCGCCTTGATCGACCAGTCCGCGTTGCCGGGCGGGCAGGTGGTGTAGGTGATGTTGCGGTACCGGCTTTGCTGCTCGGAGAGGATCTCGGCCTCCTCGGCGGTACCGAGGAGATTCGCACTGCCCGAGAGACGATAGCGCGCGGCGTCGATCGTGCCCTGTCGGGTCAGCACGTTGTAATCGGCTCGATCGCCTTGGATGCGCAGCCCGCGTGTCTCCAGGAAGACATCTCCGCTGGCGTCGAGCCGACCGCTGCGACGGTCGTAGGTCGATTGGTCGGCCAGCAGCCGTTGATCGGTCTGCACGACGTCGACCCCCCCGCGCAGCTGGATGACCTCGGTGTTGCGGTCATAGTCGACACGATCGGCGACGATCTCCACCGGGATGCCTGCGGTGCCGGTCGGGGCCGTAGGGCCGGTGAACCCGGCAGCGCCGGAGCGGGGTCCACAGAATTCCCAGGGGAGATCGGCGTGCAGTCGCGGATCCCAGGCGTCCGGCAGCTCGAGTACGCGCGGCGCGAATTCGACGGCAGGAGTTTCTGCTTGCGGATCGTCGGGGGACACGAGCAGCGGCAGGACCTCGGCGGAGTCGCCCTGCGGATCCCGGCGGTCGAGATCCTGCAGCTCGCCGCCGGGCGCATTCGGTATCAGTGGCTGCAGCGGCGGCAAGGCGACGGGGGCGGCGACGGTTGCGACGCTCGGCGTCGGCGCGCTCGGATCACCGGTCGCGGCATCGGACTCGCCTGCCTGGTCGGGGGCCCGGTCGGGGGCCGGACTCGGGCTCGCGGCGGCCTGCGAGGCGCCGGTCGTCTCGGCCGCCGGGCGGTCGTCGGCGCCCGCGGTCGCGGCGACGGCACAGAGGATGAAGGCCAGTGAAACGAGGCGCACGTTGGGTGTCAGGTCGACTCAAGCCGGCGGCGGTCCAAGGTCGGGGTCTCGGATCGGTGGACGGGTTCGCATGAACCTGCAACCATGGCACATCTGTACAAACTCAGCAATCTTGAACCTGTCGCGGGCCGGTCGGTCCGCGCCGACGACGCGAGTGATCGGGGTGTCCGTGTCTGATCGATATGAGTCTATGCGCCGCTGGGCGGCGGGGGTCTTGGGGTCGGAGGACTTCGAGCTGAAGCCCGCGTCCTCGGATGCGAGTTTTCGTCGCTACTGGCGGCTCTTTCATGCCGGGACCACGCGCGTGCTGATGGATGCGCCCCCCGAGCTCGAGGACTGCGGACGTTTCGCCGATCTGTCGCGACGGTTTCGCGCGGTGGGTCTCAACACGCCCGAGATCCATGCGGAGGATCGCGCCGCCGGCTTCCTCATGCTCACCGATTTCGGCGACCGGGTCTATCTCGGCGAGTTGACCGAGGACACGGCCGACCGGCTCTACGGCGATGCACTGGGCGCCTTGGCGACCATCCAGGCGCTCGGCCCGACGGATGGCCTGCCGGGCTACGACGAGCCCTTTTTGCGCCGAGAGCTGGGTCTGTTCAGCGAGTGGTTTCTGGGGTCGCTGCCGGGTTTTGTGCTTTCGCCGGAAGAATACGCCGCGCTCGCGGTGGTGGAGGATCGGCTCGTGGCGAGTGCCCTGGAGCAGCCGCGGGTCTGCGTCCATCGAGACTATCACTCGCGCAACCTGATGCTGACCGAGGCGGGCAACCCCGGCATCCTCGATTTTCAGGACGCGGTGGTGGGGCCCGTTACCTACGACCTGGTCTCCCTGCTGCGCGACTGCTACATCGCCTGGCCTGCCGAGCGGGTGACCGATTGGGCTTGCGGCTATTTCCATCTCGCGCGTCAAAGAGGTGTGCTTGAAGAGGCGGATCTTCCTCGCTTTCTGCGCTGGCTCGACCTCATGGGCGTGCAGCGTCACCTCAAGGCCTGCGGGATCTTCGCGCGGCTGAATCGTCGTGACGGCAAACCGCACTATCTCGCCGATATCCCGCGCACCTTGGGCTATGTGCGCGAGGTGTCGGGTCGTTATCCCGAGCTCGACGGCCTGTCGCGTCTGTTGGATACGCGTGTCCTGCCGTCGTTGGATGTCATGGTCGCCACGGGGTCGACCGCCGCGCGCTGAGGCTTGCTCAAACGGTGCCTGTCTCGGCGCAGTGGCCGCAGCGGTTGGATCACTCGGCGGGTGGCGGGCGGGTGTCGGTGGTGGCGCGCGTGACGATGCGCTCGCTGCCGCGCCAGAGCTCCAGGCTCAAGGCGGCATGCGGACCGGCGCCGGCGACCGCGTCGAGCAGATCCTGCACCGTGGCGACGTCCCGGTCGTCGATCCGGGTCACCACGTCACCCGGACGCAGGCCGGCCTGCTCCGCCGGGCCGTCGCGCAGGATCGATGCGACCAGCACCCCGTGTCCGGCGCGCAGACCGAATGTTTCGGCCAGCTCCGGGGTCACGCTGCGCCCGCTCAGACCGATCCATCCGCGCGTGACCTGGCCCTGCGAGGCGAGCGCGTCCGCCACGTCGATCGCGATCTCCGCAGGGATGGCGAAACCAACCCCCTGCGCCGTTCCGGTTTCGGTGAAGATGGCGGTGTTGATGCCGACGAGCTCGCCTCGGGCGTTCACGAGTGCGCCGCCCGAGTTGCCTGGATTGATGGCGGCATCGGTCTGGATGAAGCTCTCGATGTCGGTGATGCCCAGCTCGCCGCGCCCGGTCGCGCCGACGATCCCCATGGTGACGGTTTGACCGACCCCGAATGGATTGCCGATGGCCAGCGCCAGGTCGCCCACGCGCAGGGCCCGGGAGTCTCCGATCGGCGCCGTGGGCAGCCCCTGCGCATCGGCCTTGAGCACGGCGAGGTCGGTATCGGCATCGACGCCGACGAGCGCGAGCTCGAGCGAGCGCCCGTCGGCGAGCACGGCGTGGATGCGATCGGCGTCCTGAACGACATGGCGATTGGTGAGGATGAAGCCGTCGGGCGAAAGGATCACCCCCGAGCCGAGTCCGGTGCGGGAGGCGGCCGCCCCTGGCGGTCCATGTTGGAGCCCCGGATAGGACGGCAAGGTCGGTCGCGGCGGCCCGGGCTCGGTCTGTGTCGCGAAGATGCTCACGACGGCCGGCGCGACGCGCGAGACCGCCCGGGCAAAGGTCGGCAGGTCGGCGCCGACGTGCGGCAGCGCGTCCCCGGTGTCGTGGTGCGGCGGTGCGCCCGATCCCGACGGGGCCAGCCAGGACGGGGCTAGCACGAGCGTGAATGCGGAACCTGCGGCCCCGCCGATCACCGCGGCGATCATAAGCGTGGTTGGACCTGTCTTGATCATCCGATATAAGCTACGCGGTCTTGGCATGAGTCCGAAGACATGGCCGCGCAATCGGCCATTCGTTCGCCCGTGAGTCTAAACCAAAATCATCGCGTCTCGAGCGTTTGCTTCGGTTCGGCGGTGACCTCTGCGGGGTCTCCGCGGAGACCCTCCGGCCGGGGCGCGCTTGGGGCTCGTTCCCTTTTCGATGCGCCGCCGTTTCGGCGTCCCGAACATCCGCTGCCCGGGAATCCCCGGCCGTCGCAGGAGCTCGAGCATGGTCGATCCTCTTTCTTTGGTGACCTACTGCGATCGTTTCCTTGCCTCGAGTGATTTCGACGACTTCGCTCCGAACGGCTTGCAGCTCGAAGGCGAGCGCCCGATCGCGCGCTTGGCAAGCGGCGTGACGGCGAGCGCGGCCTTGCTCGATGCCGCGATTGCATGGGGTGCGGATGCGATTCTGGTCCACCACGGGTGGTTCTGGAAGAACGAGGCACCCTGTCTCGTCGGGATAAAGGGACGGCGCGCAAGGCGATTATTCAAGGCCGGGGCCAGCCTGATCGCGTATCATCTTCCGCTCGATGCGCATCGGCAGGTAGGCAACAACGCAACCTTGGCCTTACACCTCGGATGGGTCGATGCCGAGCCTGTCGCGGATCGCCGAGGGCTCTTGTGGTCCGGGCGCTTGGCCCTCGGATGCTCGCCGGAGGCCTTCGCTGCTCAGATCTCGGAGCGCTTGGGGCGCCCGGCGACCTTGATCGCCGCGGGCCGCGAGCGGATCGAGCGGATCGCTTGGTGTACCGGCGGCGGGCAGGGCTACATCGAGCAGGCTGCCGCGCTCGGCGTCGATGCCTATGTGAGCGGAGAGATCTCGGAGCAGACGACCCATGCGGCGCGCGAGCTCGGGATCGCCTTCGTCGCGGCCGGACATCACGCGACCGAGCGCTACGGGGTTCAAGCCCTCGGCGAGCACCTGGCCGAACGGTTCGGGCTGGAGCATCGGTTCATCGAGATCGACAATCCGGCCTAGGCCGAGATCGGCTCGGGGTTCGGCTGCTTTGCCTTGACCGATCCGGCCGGAATACAAGACAATGCCCGGTCGATTTTAGAGAGAATCGGCATATTCTGATCTTCCTTTCATGACCATGCGTGAGCCGCCAGCCGATAAGCTGTTCATGGGGCTCGCGCCAGCCGGGGGTTAGTGGCTTATGAGCGCACAAGG
>NZ_DATITZ010000268.1:0-12977 GCF_035467215.1 Thiocapsa sp.
GAACTCGATTCTGATCATCGTCGCAAAAAAACTACAAGGCGGCCCGTCGGTAGAGACAAGTTTAAATCGAAGTCAGAACGTTATCGAGCATTGCTGACAAGCGACATGAGGAAAGTGCAGTTTATGGCTATAAGAGGTATAGCTTGTTAAACTGCTCGCCGCAAGTTGTCGTAATCGACAACGACAACGACAACGACAACGACAACGACAACGACAACGACAACGACAACGACAACGATTAGATTCGGTGCTTAACCGATTTCTGACACATGATTAACCACCAAACGAGGTATCCCTGCGTGAACGATGATCATCCCAGGCCACTGACGCCCCAAGAGGCCTTCGAGATGCTCGAAGAGCATCCCCAGGCGGTCCTCGTGGATATCCGCTCCTCGATGGAGTTTCTGTTCGTGGGTCATCCCAAGGGTGCCGTGCATGTCCCCTGGATCGATGAGCCGGATTGGGTGGTCAACCCTCACTTCGTGACCGAGATCCGCAAGCTATTGCTCGGCGGCGCCGTCTGCGAGCCGGGAACGGGATGCGCGCCGGTCATCCTGATCTGTCGCAGCGGCAAGCGCTCGCTCGAGGCCGGCAGGGCGCTGGTCCAGCACGGGCTCAAGGCCGTCTATCACGTCGACGAGGGCTTCGAGGGCGATCTCGACGAGCAGCACCACAGAAGCACCCAAGGCGGTTGGCGCTTTCGCGGACTGCCCTGGGAGCAGTGCTGAGTCCTTAGGCGCCGCGTGTCGCTCGGCCCGTTCCGTCCCGGACCGGGCGGGCGACCGGCGGCATGGCTCAGGCCGGGGACGTCAATGCGGCTCGACGGTCCTCCGCATCGCGCCGACAGGTCCCGACGAGCTCGAGCCGTCGCAGGATCTCGCGCGCGGCGACTAGGTTTTGCGGAGACGGATCGGCGAGCACGCGCTCCAGATCCTTCTCCAAAGAGGCCCCCTGCTCGGCGAGATCGGTCAGGATTCCGGCCACCGCGGCAGCTGAATCCGGCCGGCTGACCGCCTCGTCGAGGCTTTCGCGCAGCTCGATCTCGGCAATCAGGAAGCCCCCGAGGGCGCCGTATTCACCAGCGCTCGCCCCGTAGCCTTCGCTTCGACAATCCAGGAGGTCGAGCAGGTAGGCGGCTCGTGCCAAGGGATCGAGCAAGGTCCGGTAAGCCAGCTCGATCTCGATCGGCGACCGTTCCGGCGGCGAGACGTGGGCCGATCGCGCATTTCCGTAGGAGGTTGCGACCTCTCCGTCGAGCAGTGCACGGTAGCGCTCTGAGAGGCGGGACTGGTCGACGACAAACCCGATCGGCAGATCGAAGAGATCGAAATAGTTTTTGGAGCCGTCCACAACGGCGGAGATCGTTGCCACCTGCGGCGCGCCTCGACCCGAAATCCGACAACCGAGATCGAATCCTAGTGCGTGCAGGTCACCGAAGGCAAGCGGCGAGCATGGTTTCGGCGAGGTCGAGACGCGCCTTCGGCTCGGAAGACGTCGGTCTCGTACGACGAGGCCGCGAGGACAACCTCCGCTTCAGGCGTTTGCGACGATGCGTTGAACGCCGAGTTTGACATCGACCGCCGTGCAGGTCGTGCCGGGGCGGTTGCCGGTTTCGTCGCGTCGTTCCACGAGCTGCTGCAGGCTGATGTGGTTGAGATAATCGTAGATGCGATCGCTCAAGTCATGCCAGAGATCGTGGGTCAGGCAGGGGCCGTTGTTCTGGCAATTGTGCGCGCCGCCGCAGCGGGTCGTGTCGACGTTCTCGTCGACCGCGGCGATCACCTCGGCGATGTGGATGTCGGCGGCCTGGCGGGCCAGGTTGTACCCGCCGCCCGGGCCGCGGACGCTGGTGACGAGCGAGCGCCGTCGCAGCTTCGCGAACAGCTGCTCGAGGTAGGACAGTGAAATGCCTTGGCGTTGGGCAATGTCGGCCAACGCGATGGGGCCTTGGCCTTGATGAATGGCCAGATCGAGCATTGCCGTGACCGCATAGCGGCCCTTCGTTGTCAGTCTCACGAGCACCTCGCTCCGTTAATCGATATCGCACGGGATGATACGGTACCCGACCACGGCGATCAATTAATCCATATCGAAATTGCGATTAAACCGAGCTCGAGTCGGTTGCGGGCGGGATCTCGACCTCGTCGAGCGTGGGGTCGTGCTCGAAGTGCTCCATGATGCCGCGGCTTTCGAGGGCTCTGGACATCTGCTCGACGCGCTGATCCATGTGGTGGATGTGGTCGAGCATGCGGTTGATGGCGTTGGCGATCGGATCGGGGGCGTCGCGTGTCGCGCCGTACGCATCGAAGCCGATGCGCTTGGCGGTGTCGGCGCGTCGGCGTGTGGTCGCGTCCTTCGCCGGCTCGATGATACGACCAGGGACGCCGACGACCGTCGCGCCCGCCGGGACCGATTTCACGACCACGGCATTCGAGCCGATGCGCACGCCGTCGCCGATCAGGAGCGGACCCAGGACCTTGGCCCCGGCGCCGACGACGACATCGCGCCCAAGGGTCGGATGGCGCTTGCCTTTTTGCCAGGTGGTGCCGCCCAAGGTCACCCCGTGATAGAGGGTGCAGTCGTCGCCGATCACCGCCGTTTCGCCGATCACCACACCCATGCCGTGATCGATGAAGAAGCGTCGGCCGATCACGGCGCCCGGATGGATCTCGATCCCGGTGAAGAGTCGCGCCAGATTGGAGAGCACGCGGGCGAGCCACTTGAGATTGTGTTTCCACAGCCGATGCGTGAGCCGATGGATCAGCACGGCGTGCACGCCCGGGTAGGTGGTGAAGACCTCGAACCCGGTGCGCGCCGCGGGGTCGCGCTCGAAGACGCAGGCGATGTCTTCCTTCAATCGTTCGAACATAGATGCGAGCCTTTGAGACGTCTATTCAGTCGGTCGAAGGCGTCGACCGTTTGCCGCTTTTGCGCCCTTGTGCGGCGCTCAGGATGCCGCGCAGGATGTTGGTCTCGACGCGATCCGGGCGCGCGCGATTGAAGAGGTGGCGCAGCCGCAGCAGCAGCTTCTTGGAGCTGTCCGGGTCGCCGAAGCCGATGTCGCGCAGGGTGTCGGCCAGGTGAGCGTGCAGTCCCTCGAGCTCCTGCGCCGTAGCGAGATCGCGCGGCGTCTCGCTCGACAGGCCACTCGAGGGTGCGTCCGTCGGCTCGGGGAGGCCCTCGCGCCAACAACGCCGGATCTCGTAAGCGAAGACCTGTGCCGCCGCCGCGAGGTTGAGCGAGCTGAAGTCCGGGTTCGTCGGGATGTGGACCAGAAACTGACAGCGGGCCAGCTCCGCATTGGTCAGGCCGGAGCTCTCGCGCCCGAGCAACAGCGCGACCTCGCCCTCGGCGGCCTCCGCAAGCAGTTTGCGGGCCGTTTCGGGCGGCTCCAGGGTCTCCCAATCGAGCGTACGCCGACGCGCGCTCGTGCCGATGACGAGTCGACAGTCGGCGATCGCTCCGGGCAGGTCGGCATGGATCCCGGCGCGTTGCAGCAGGTCGTCCGCTCCGCAGGCGCGGGCAAGGGCCTCGGCATCGATGGATTGTTTGGGCGCGACCAGCTCGAGTCGCGAGAGGCTCATGGTCTTCATGGCTCGGGCGACGGCCCCGATGTTCCCGCTGAGGCTGGGCTCGACGAGGACGAAACGGATGCGCGCGAGGGCGTTGTCGGGGTTCTCTGTCATCATGATGCAAGTTCTTCAGAACATCAGTAGATTGTCAATCTTTGATCGGTGACGCGCATCGGTTATCTTGCACACTATGCAACACCCAAGCCTCAATATCGCCATTCGCGCCGCACGCAGTGCCGGCAAGCTCCTTCTGCGCTACATGGATCGCGTCGACTCGCTGAAGGTCGAGTCCAAGAGCCGCAATGACTTCGTGAGCGACATCGACCGCGGTGCCGAAGCGCTCATCATCCAGGAGCTGCGGGCACGCTTCCCGGATCATGCGATCCTCGCCGAGGAAAGCGGCGCACAGGGTCGAGGCGATTTCCAGTGGATCATCGATCCTCTCGACGGCACGACCAACTATCTGCACGGCTTCCCGCAGTTCTCGGTCTCGATCGCGCTCAAGCACAAGGGCCAGCTCGAGTGCGGCGTGGTCTATGACCCGCTGCGCGAGGAGATGTACAGTGCCGCCCGCGGTCAGGGCGCGCAACTGAACGACCGCAAGATCCGCGTCGCCAATCGCCCCTCGCTCGAAGGTGCGCTGATCGGGACCGGCTTCCCCTTTCGCGACCAGCGCCACATCGACGTCTATCTGCGCATGTTCAAGGACATGACCCTGGCCACCGCGGGTTTGCGCCGGCCGGGCTCGGCCGCACTGGATCTTGCCTATGTGGCGGCCGGGCGTACCGACGGCTTCTGGGAGATCGGTCTCGCCGAATGGGATTGCGCGGCGGGTGCGCTCCTGGTCGCCGAGGCGGGCGGCACCGTGACGGATCTCGCCGGCGGAAAGAGCTTTCTCGAGACCGGCAATCTGATCGCCGGAAACCTTAAGGTGCATCGCGCGATGCTGGATCTCCTGACGCCTCATCTCACCGAGCAGTTGAAGGCATAAACCGCGTCCGGCGGGATATGGGCTCCGATGGCTTGAATTCAGGCGTGCATCAACCCTCGGATGTAGGCGGAGACACGGTTTAACCGATTTCTTCTTTGTCTGTTATTGCTCGGAATTGCGTCTCGACGACGCTTTGATTGCGGACGAGGCGTCGGGCGCGCGAAGGGTGCGGTTTTGCGGCTGCGGATCCCGGCGAAGGGTCTAGACTTCTCTGTGAGTCAATCCAGCGGAGGAGGTCATCATGTCCATTCCGTGCACGCTCGAGTCTTACCTCGAGGAACACCGCATCGACTTTACCTTGGTTCGCCATCCGCACACCGGGGCGAGCATGGACACGGCGCAGGCGGCGCATGTCCCCGGCGATCGACTGGCCAAGGGTGTCGTGGTCAACCAAGACGGGCACCCTCTCCTGGTCGTGGTTCCCTCCGACTATCATGTCCACCTGGGACGCCTTCACGAGCATCTCGGCGAGCCGGTGGGTCTCGCGACCGAGGCGGAGTTGGCGGGGCTGTTTCCGGATTGCGAGCCCGGAGCCGTGCCTCCGGTCGGTGCGGCCTACGGGCTGAAAACGCTCGTGGATCGTCATCTTTTGAACCTGCCCGAGGTTTATTTGGAATCCGGCGACCACGAGCATCTCGTCAAGATCTCCGGGGCTAGGTTTGCCGACCTCATGCGTGCTGCAGAGGTTGTCGACGTCGGCCGGCATATCTGAGCCTGGATCCGGGCGGTCGAGCGCCTCGTGCGTCATGCGGGTTTTCACGCCACGCACGCATGCGTGCATCCCGTAGCCGACGGTCGGGTTCTAATGCCGGATCCGGGGTGACGGATTTCAGGATGCCGCTCGGAGGCGAGCGGCACAATCAAGGGGCGAGCGTTCGGGAATCATGCCGCGCAGATGACTCCGACCCTACAGATGCTGGCGTTGGTGGTCTGGGCGAACGGCGTGCCGGTTTTGGCACGCCTGCTTCTCGGGCCTCGACTCGCACACCCGCTCGACGGCGGACGGCTCTTCCGCGACGGTCGTCCTTGGCTCGGAACGTCGAAGACCTGGCGCGGTCTCGGCGCGGCCCTGCTGACGACGCCGTTGCTTGCCGCGCTGCTCGGTTTGCCCTGGTTGCTCGGCCTGGTCGCCGCTCTGGGCGCCATGTCGGGCGATCTCCTCGCCAGCTTCATCAAACGACGTCTGCGGCGGCAGCCCAGTGAGCCCGTGCTCTTCTTGGACGAGATCCCGGAGGCACTCATCCCGGCGGTCCTTCTGATGGCGGCCTTGGATCTCTCGGCAGCCGGGGTCGTCATCGTCGTGATCGCCTTTGCACTGACCGATCTGCTCTTGACGCCCTTTGCGGGGAGGCTGCGTCGGATGATCAAGAGGATCGGCTGATGGAGATGACGTCCCTTGCGGACGGCGGGTCGGCGATCTCGGTCGCCACCGAGATCGGCATGGCGCGGCGGCTAGAGCGGCGCGCGTCGCAGCTCGTGCAGGGTCACCTCCGGCAGACAGTTGAGGCGGGCGTTGACCACCGAGGTGCCGGCGCCGACCGAGGTGTAGCCGATCAGCGCGTTGTAGCGCCAGGGACCCGAGGCCATGGCGCGGGGACAACGCGCGTCCCAGACGATCGGCACGCCGCCGGGCAGACAGATCTGACCGCCGTGGGTGTGACCGCTCAGCATGAGGTCGAAACCGGCGTGAGCGGCCAGCCGGTAGATCTCGGGCGTGTGCGAGAGCAGGATGGACACGGCCTCGTCCGGGATCTCGGCGGATGCGCGGTCGATGTTGTGGACCTGGTAGTAATGGGCGTCGTCCACGCCGGCGAGGTGGATCAACTGGCCGTCGCGTTCGATGACGACCGCCTCGTTCAGCAGCAAGCGGATCCCGAGCGCCTCGAGGCCAGGCACCAGACGCAGGGTGTCGTGGTTGCCGAGCACCCCGTACACCGGACCCTTGAGCTGGAGTCGGATCGTCGCCATCCCTGAGAGAACACGGTCGATCGGTCCGAAGGTGCGGGCGCGATAGTCGCCGGTCAGCACGCAGAGGTCGTAGTTCAGGCCGCGCACGCACGCGCTGATGGCGTGGGTGTTGCGCTCGTCCATGTCTACATGCAGATCGGTCAGATGCAGGATGCGAAAGCCCTCGAATGCCGAGGGCAGGTTCGCAATGGCGACGCGGTGGTGTTTCACCTGGATGCTGCGGGCGTTGCGTTGGGCGCGGGCGTAAAGTCCGCTGATCCGCAAACACGCACGAATCACGCCGTGAACCGAGTACCAGTTCTCGGGGTAGAAGAAGTGGGCGCCGGGGCGGCGCAGCACGAAGACCTCATGGTCGCCTTCCAGCCCCAAGCGTTGGCGCAGGTGGGTGCGGCCGATGCGTGCGGCCATGCCGGTGAGGTCGATCCTGTCGAGATCGTTCGGCGTGTCTTCGGTGTCCATGCCTTGATCGATGCCTTGGCGGTGGTGTAAAGACGGGGTCGAGAGGTGTTCCGCCCGAGTTGGTTCTGTCATCTTGTCCGAACCTATCATACGGCAGGGCGCGACAACGTGACCTTAGATCCCGCGCGTGGACGATGCCTTGGGAAGGGTTCAAAAACACCTTAGCCATTCCGGTCCATTCTCCCCCTCTCCCCAACCCCTCTCCCGCGAGGGGAGAGGGGCTGAGATGGACCAGTTGTTATCGAACGGTAGCTTATCTCGTCGCGCGCCGGATTCAGGCGGAGAGGCTTCAGGACGATGCGAATCCAATTTCCCGAGAATCTGACCTGGGGTGCCGCCACGGCGGCCTTTCAGATCGAAGGTGCCCCCGATGTCGACGGCAAGGCGCCCTCGATCTGGGATCGCTTCACGGCGCGCCCCGGGTGTGTGCAGGACGGCAGCCACGCGGGTGTCGCCTGCGATCATTATCGCCGCTGTACCGACGACCTGGATCTGATGGCGACGCTTGGCCTGGGGGCCTATCGCTTCTCGATCTCCTGGCCGCGGGTGATCGGCGGACCACACGCGCAGCCGAACCGACGCGGGCTGGATTTCTACGATCGGCTGGTCGACGGCCTGCTCGAGCGCGGCATCCGACCCTTCGTGACCCTCTATCACTGGGATCTCCCCTGGTTCGAGGAGCAGCGCGGAGGCTGGGAGGCGCGTGCGACGGTCTGGCGTTTCGCCGATTACGCCGAGGTCGTCGCGCGCCGTCTCGGGGATCGCGTCAAGCATTGGGTCACCGTCAACGAACCGCTCACGGTGGTCGCCGCGGGTTATGTATCGGGCGATCATGCACCCGGTCGGCGGAACCCCTTGATGGCGTTTCGCGTTGCGCATCATCTGTTGCTGGCCCACGGTGCGGCGCTGCAGCGTCTGCGCGGTCTGGTCCCGGATGCCCAGGTCGGGCCCGCGCTCAATCTGTTTCCGGTGATCCCGCGGCGGCGCGGCGATGTCCGGATCGCCGAGCGGATCGATGCCTTGGCGAACCGGCTCTTCGCCGATCCCATCCTGGCCGGCAGGTATCCGAACCCGGTTCGGCGTCTCCTTTCGGTCTTCAACTGGACGTTGCGCCCGGGTGACCTGGACCTGATTGGTCAGCCGGTCGACTTCGTCGGCGTGAACCATTACTCGCGCATCATCATCGAGCGCAGCCGACTGCCATGGCTCGGTTTTCGGCTGGCGCGCAGCCCGGATCCGAACGCGGTGCATACCGACATGGACTGGGAGATCTACCCGCGCAGCTTTCTCGACACGCTCACCTGGCTGCGCGAGCGCTACGACAATCCGCCGGTCTATATCACCGAGAACGGTGCCGCCTTCGCCGACCGCGTCGAGGCCGACGGCAGCGTTCAAGACCCGGCGCGGCGTGATTATCTGGAGGCTTATCTCTTCATGCTGCGCAAGGCGCTGGACGCCGGCAGCGATATTCGCGGCTATTTCGTCTGGAGTCTGCTGGACAACTTCGAATGGGCCTTGGGCCTGTCTAAGCGCTTCGGGCTCGTCCACATCGATTACGACACACTGAAACGCACACCCAAGTCGAGTGCCTATTGGTACGCATCGGTCTGCCGCACGGGCGGGTTCGATCTCCCCGATCCCATGTATCGATCCTTGCTTGCGACGGCGCTCGACGACTCGCTCGATCTGATCGAAGAGCACGACCTCGCGAGGGCAACACCATGAAGGCTAGCGTCATCATTCCCGCGTTGAACGAGTCCGGTCTGCTCCCCAAACTGCTCGACCGGCTCGAACGACAGACCTTTCGCGACTTCGAGATCATCGTCGCCGATGCCCTCTCGACCGACGGCACGCGCGAGATCTGTCGCTCGCGCGGTGTGACCCTCGTCGACGGTGGGATGCCGGCGGTCGGGCGTAACCGCGGCGCGGCAGTCGCGCAGGGCGAGCGTTTGTTCTTTTTCGACGCCGATGTGCTGCCGCCGGATGATTTTCTGGAGAAGGCCCTGTCGGAGATGGACACCGAAGGCATGCGCCTTGCGACCTGTTGGTTCGAGCCGGACTCGGATAATCCGCTCGACGAGCTGCTCTTCGAGCTGGCCAACACGTTCGTCAAGCTCAGCCTGAAGACGGATCCACATGCCGGCGGATTCGCGATCTTCGTGGATCGCGCGCTGTTCGATCGCGTCGGGGGGTTCGATGAGTCGCTGCGTCTCGCCGAGGATCACGACTTCGTCAAACGCGCTGCCCGTTATGCGCCCCTGCACATGCTCGAGTCGACCCGGATCCGCATGAGCGTGCGTCGGCTCGAGAAGGACGGGCGCTTCAGCTACAGCGCCAAGTGTGTTCAGGTCGAGCTGTACCGCCTCTTCAAGGGCGAGGTGACCGAGGACATCGTCGAATACGGCTTCGGTTACGACGAGAAGGACAAGGCCGCAGGAGCGGACGAGACCCTGAAACGTCTACGCGAGCGGATGGCGGAGTGGCGAGACGAGCATGCTGCAGCGATCCGCCGGATCTCCAAGGAAGTGACCCCTGAGGTTCAGGATGCCATGGCAGAGATCAGACGGAATTTCGATACCCTGAAAGAGTCCGTCCGGGCCTACCTCTCGCGCTGATGCGCGCTCAGCTCTTGTCTCGGGTCGACTCCTCGGCGGCGGTCTGCGTCGCCGACTCACCTTGCGGTTCGGCCTCCGACGTCTGCGCGCCGGGCGTCGGCTGCTTCAATGCCTTCATCTGCGAGTAGGCGAACCAGAAGACGCCGCCTGCGATCAACAAGACCTCGATCCCCTTAAAGGCTCCGGCTGACATGATTTTTGCTCCTATGGCTGCGAGTCGGTGATTGAACGTCGGGTGTGCAAACGTTGTACAAGATCTGCTTCTATCTCGTCGACTATGTTTGCTGATACCGAACAAAATCAAGCACAGCGCCTCATATAAAGGCCCCCTGGGCCGTGATCGCGCTTTCGACGCCGGGTCGTCAAGCCAGCAAGAACAAAAATGACCATGTTCTGAAAATAGTATTTCTTGTGTCCGTTCAGGTCGCCCTAATAGTTGACCGCGTGGGTAGGTAAATGTAGTGGCGCAGCGGGCTCGATGCCGTTCGTCACCGTCGTAGTCCTTCAACTCGTCCTAACACGCAGAGGTATTCGACGATGAGCACCGAAAAAGCACCCGAGACGAATTCTTGGACCATCGCCGTCGTTCTGGCGATCGCTCTGGGCCCGCTGACTGCACTCGCACTCGGCAGCAAGTACGCGGACGAGGAGACCCGCGAGCGGGCACGCGCCGGACTGGTCAACGCCAAACCGTCCGATTCACTCAACGCCTACGACACCACGCGCGCTCCGGGCTACGCTTCGGAGAAGACACTCGGCGACATCACCGGTGGCTCGGCGATCTTCAGTCAGCTGCAGGCGGCCATCGAGGCAGCAGGATCCGAGGCGATGCTCGAGGGTGACGGGCCCTACACCATCTTCGCGCCCAGCAACGAGGCCTTTGCACGGGTTCCGAAGGAGCAGCTCGAGGCACTCTTGGCGGATCCCGTCGCACTCCAGACGCTGATCTCGGCACACATCGCCCCGGGTCGCCTGAGCGCGACTCAGATGATGCAGGGTCTGACCGCCACCAATCTGGCTGGAGAGCGAGTGCCGGTGGGTATCCAGGGCAATCTGAAGGTGGGTGACGCGACCGTGTCGCAGTCGATCGTCGCCAAGAACGGCATTGTCCATGTGATCGATCGCGTGATGCTCTAGTCGGATCGGGCGGGTCTCCCGCCCTTCTGACCCCGTTGCCGTTGTGACCTCGAAGGGCGTATCGACGCGGTCCGAACCGCGCGGTGCGCCCTTTTTCAATGGATCGTCCGCCATTCCACGGTGCGGGCGGAAGACGAAGGCCGACGTTTTGAAAGCGCCGCCGTACACATGGCGGCTCAGTCGATCGGCTCGGCTCCCGGCTCGACGATCCCTCCTCGAAGCAGCGCCTCGATGCGATCGGCCGGTCCCGGTCGACAGAAGAGGTAGCTTTGCGCCTCCCGACAGCCGTGATCGATCAGGAAGGTATTCTGGGCCTCGGTCTCGACCCCTTCGGCGACGACCTGAAGACCGAGGTTTGCGCCCAGACCGATGATGGCCTTGGCGATCGTCTCGGCCTGAGACTCCCCGGGCCCTCCGCTGCCGATCTCGGCCAGGAAGGCGCGGTCGATCTTGATGGTTTGTACGGGCAATCGGTTCAAGTCGCTCAAGGAGGCGAAGCCGGTCCCGAGCATAGTACCGATGGCGCAAGAGTGGACAAGCCGAGAAGGCGGGGAACCGAGACCCAAGGGACCCGCTGTAGGGAAGGCGAAGCCGAGCATAACGCTTTGCCGGGGGGCAAGATGAGCGGCACGCGGAGGCCACTCCTCATCTCAACACAACTTCGGCAAATCGCAGAGCAAGCGATTGCACATCCGGATCGGGTCTTCACCAGCCTGATCCACGGTATGGATTTCGACTGTCTTCGAGAAGCTTTTTTCCTGCTGCGCCGTGACGGCGCACCGGGACTGAGCGGGATCACTGTGAAGGACTACGCCAGGGACTTGGAGGCCAACCTGCGGGACCTGCACGAGCGGCTGAGACGGCGGACCTATGTGGCCCCGCCGATCAAGCGCGTGTGGATCGACAAGGACAACGGCAAGAAGCGCCCGATCGGGCTGACGGAAATCGAATACAAGATCGTCCAAAAAGCGGTATCGATGCTGATGGGGGCGGTATTCGAGCAGGATTTTCTGCCGTCCTCTATGGCTTTCGGGAAGGGCGCAACGCCCACGACGCCCTCGCGGACTTGCGCGAGCAGTGCATGACGCACGACATCCGATGGATTGACGACGCGGACATCACGGGATTCTTCGACAACATTGACTGGGGCTGGTTACGGAGTTTCATCCGGCAACGGATCAATGACGGTGGAATACTGCGGCTGATCGGCACATGGTTGAACGCCGGCATCATGGAAGGAGAACACCTCAGCTACAGCGACAAAGGGACGCCACAAGGCGGGGTCATCAGCCCGCTGCTGGCGAACATCTATCTCCACGACGTACTGGATGTGTGGTTCGAGACCGAAGTGAAGCCACGGATGAGCGGACCTTGTTTCCTGGTGCGGTTTGCCGACGACTTTGTCATCGGTTTCGCGCACGAAGAGGATGCCCGGCGCGTCATGGACGCCTTGGCGAAACGCTTCGGAAAAACGGACTGGAACTGCACCCGGAGAAGAGCCGCCTGCTCGACTTCAGTCGGCCCGCGCGGACCCGAACGCGCGGGCGGGGCGGGGAGCCAGCACCTTCGGCTTTGTCGGATTCACCCACTACTGGGCGAGGTCAAGGCGGGGATTTTGGGTCATCAAACGCAAGACCGCGCGCAAAAAGGTCGGTAAGACCATCCGGGGAATCCGGGAGTGGTGTCGCCGCAATCGGCACCGGCCCCTGGCGGACCAACACCGGGTGTTGTGCGCGAAGCTGCGCGGGCACTACCAATACTTCGGTGTGCGATGCAACATGCGCGCCCTGGCGGCGGTACGCGACCAGGTGGAGCGCGCTTGGCGCTTTTGGCTCCATCGCCGCAGCAGCAAGAACGCGATGCCCTGGGCCAGGTTTGCAGCGTTACTGGAACGCCTGCCACTGCCGCAACCCAAGATCCTCCACCGCGTCTGATCGTTTGCGGGGTAGCGAAGTGATGTGCCGGGATCCGTGTTGCGATCCTGGTTTCCCGAGGAACCGGATGACCGAATTGGTCACGTCCGGATCTGTGGGGGGGGGGCGGTACAGTAATGGCTGTCTCTACCCGGAGACCGCTTTGTGCTTCATGCAAGGTCTTGACGGCCTTGACGATCGCGCTCGTCTGACGGCTCATCTGCCGGGTGCAGGCCGCTACGACCCCTGGAGCACGCCCCGCGCGGCGCCCGACTGCGTTGCAACGCGTTGGCGTAGAACCACGACGCCGCCTCGTCGCGCC
>NZ_DATITZ010000269.1:0-10711 GCF_035467215.1 Thiocapsa sp.
CGTATAGGTGAACTTTCCCTTGCCGGGGACCAGGGCCGACTCGATCCGCAGCAGCTCGCCGCCGACCTCCGTCCAGGCCAGACCCGTGACCTGGCCGACCTGGTCGTGCTCGTCGGCGCGACCGTACCGGAAACGCTGCACGCCCAGATATTTCTCGAGGTTCTTCGCGCTGACCGTCGTGGCCGCATCGCGCTTCTTGAGCAGCACCTCCTTGACGACCTTACGGCAGATCTTGGAGATCTCGCGTTCGAGACTGCGCACACCGGCCTCGCGCGTGTAGTGGCGAATGATGTCTCGCAACGCGCTCTCGCGAATCAACACCTCGCCATCCTTCAGACCGTTGTTCTTCATCTGCTTGGGGAGCAGATAGCGCTCGGCGATCGCGACCTTCTCGTCCTCGGTGTAACCGGAAAGACGGATCACCTCCATGCGGTCGAGGAGTGCCGGCGGGATGTTCAACGTGTTCGCGGTACCGACGAACATGACCTCGGACAGGTCGAAATCGACCTCCAAGTAGTGATCGTTGAAGGTGTGGTTCTGCTCCGGATCCAAGACCTCGAGCAACGCCGAGGCGGGGTCGCCGCGGAAGTCCATCGCCATCTTGTCGATCTCGTCGAGCAGGAAGAAGGCGTTGCGCGAGCCGGCCTTGGAGAGGTTCTGGATGATCTTGCCGGGCAGCGCGCCGATGTAGGTCCGACGGTGGCCGCGAATCTCGGCCTCGTCGCGCACGCCGCCGAGCGACATGCGCACGAACTGACGGTTGGTCGCACGGGCAATCGACTGGCCGAGCGAGGTCTTGCCCACGCCGGGCGGGCCGACCAAACAGAGGATAGGGCCCTTGAGCTTACGCACCCGCTGCTGGACCGCGAGATATTCGAGGATGCGCTCCTTCACGCGCTCCAAGCCGTAGTGATCCTTGTCCAGCACCGCCTCGGCGACCTTGATATCGTTGCGGATGCGCGTGCGCTTCTTCCAAGGCACCGCGACCAGTGTGTCGATGTAATTGCGAACCACCGTCGCCTCGGCCGACATCGGCGACATCAGCTTGAGCTTGTTGAGCTCGCCCTGCGCCTTGGCCTTGGCCTCGCGCGGCATTCCGGCGGCCTCGATGCGTTTGGCCAGGTCCTCGATCTCGTTGGGCGCGTCCTCAAGCTCTCCGAGCTCCTTCTGGATCGCCTTCATCTGCTCGTTGAGATAGTACTCGCGCTGATTCTTCTCCATCTGGCGCTTCACACGCCCGCGGATGCGCTTCTCCATCTGAAGGATGTCGTTCTCCGACTCCATCAGACCCATCAGATGCTCGAGGCGCGCCTGAATGTCGATCATCTCCAGGACACGCTGCTTCTCATCGAGCTTCAACGACATGTGCGCGGCCATGGTGTCCGCGAGCCGACCCGCCTCGTCGATGCTCGACAGCGAGGTCAACACCTCCGGCGGCACCTTCTTGTTCAGCTTCACGTACTGATCGAACAGCGTGACCGCCGAGCGCATGAGCACTTCCTGCTCGCGCTCGTCGACCTCCAAGGTCTCGTCCATCGGCTCGATGTTGGCCGAGAAGGAGCTTTCCGTCGTCAGGAAGCGGTCGATCCGTGCCCGCTGATTGCCCTCGACCAGGACCTTCACCGTGCCGTCGGGGAGCTTGAGCAGCTGCAGGATGTTGGCCAGGGTGCCGATCTCGTGAAGATCCTTCACGCCCGGGTCGTCGACATCGGCGCTCTTCTGGGCGATCAGCAGGATCTGCTTGTCGCTCGCCATCGCGGCATCGAGCGCACGAATCGATTTGTCCCGGCCGACAAACAGCGGAATCACCATATGCGGATAAACAACGACGTCCCGCAAAGGAAGGACCGGAACCTCCTGAAAGGTACCGGATGCCGAGCTGGAAACTGAATCGTGGTGCGCCATGTGGATCCGTTCTCGTGAAGTGGACGACCCGAGCCGGCGACTTCTCGTCGCTGCGGCTCGCGAGCGCGCGTCGGCCCGGGGCGTCGGTGGAGTATTGGTCTGCGGTAAGGATCAGGGCGCGCCGAGCCGACTTCAACAGAAACCCGGTGCGGTCGGTGCCCGCAACGTCTGCGGGACACGAGGGAGACGAGCGTGGTTCAGTCGGCCGCGACGGCCTGCTTCTCCAACCCTTCGTAGATCAGAAACGGCTTGTTTTCGCCCGAGATCACCGATGCATCGATCACGACCTTGCCGACATGGTCCATCGACGGGAGATCGTACATGGTGTCCAGGAGCACCTGCTCCATGATGGTTCGCAGACCGCGCGCCCCCGTCTTCCGCTCCATGGCCTTGCGCGAGATCCCGTGCAGGGCGTCTTCGCGCAGCTCGAGCTCGACACCCTCCATCTCGAAGAGGCGCTGATACTGCTTGACCAGGGCATGCTTGGGCTCGGTCAGGATGCGCATCAGCGCCGGCTCGTCGAGCTCCTCCAAGGTCGCCATCACCGGGAGTCGGCCGACGAACTCGGGGATCAGGCCGTAACGGATGAGATCCTCGGGCTCCACCGCGCTCAAGAGCTCGCCGATCTGACGTCGGTCGTCCTGGCTGTGAACCTCGGCCGCGAAACCGATCCCGGTCTTGCGCGAGCGGTTCTGAATCACCTTGTCCAGACCGGCGAAGGCCCCGCCGACGATGAAGAGGATATTGGAGGTATCGACCTGCAGAAACTCTTGCTGCGGATGCTTACGACCGCCCTGCGGCGGGACCGAGGCAACGGTGCCCTCGATCAGCTTGAGCAGGGCTTGCTGAACGCCCTCGCCGGAGACATCGCGGGTAATCGACGGATTGTCCGACTTGCGCGAGATCTTATCGATCTCGTCGATGTAGACGATGCCGGTCTGCGCCTTCTCGACGTCGTAATCGCACTTCTGGAGGAGCTTCTGGATGATGTTCTCGACGTCCTCGCCGACATAACCGGCCTCGGTCAAGGTCGTCGCATCGGCGATCGTGAAGGGCACGTTCAGAAGGCGGGCGAGTGTCTCCGCCAGCAGCGTCTTGCCCGACCCGGTCGGGCCGATCAAGAGGATGTTGCTCTTGGCGATCTCGATGTCTTCCTTGGCCTCGGCGACCTCGAGACGCTTGTAGTGGTTGTAGACCGCGACCGACAGAACCTTCTTGGCCTTCTCTTGGCCGATCACGAACTCGTCGAGCCGTGCGTTGATCTCGCGCGGCTTGGGAAGGTTGTTGGTCGCCTCGCCGACACCGTCCTGCATCTCCTCGCGAATGATGTCGTTGCAGAGCTCGACGCATTCGTCACAGATAAAAACAGACGGGCCGGCAATGAGCTTGCGGACCTCGTGCTGACTCTTGCCGCAGAACGAGCAGTAGAGTAATTTCCCGTCGTCGCTCTTGCCGTGGCTGTTTCCACTCATCGCGGTCGAGTCTCCGTGCGGTCGGTTGGTTTCAGGATGAAAGACTCCCTGAAGGCGCAAACTCAATCATAACGGTTTGCTGTTGGATGGCAAGATGGTGACGATTCCCGTCCGTAACCACTGGATCCGGCATCCGATCCGCGGTAACCGGCTCGGCGCGAGCATCCGAAGCCGGATGCACGCGACCTGCGCGGAACCTCGAGATCAAGCCTTCGTCGGCGCAGGACCGCGCTCGTCGATGACCTTGTCGATCAAACCGTATGCCACGGCCTCCTCGCCGCTCATGAAGCGGTCACGCTCGGTATCGTCCGCGATCTTCTCGATCGGCTGCCCCGTATGGTCGGCCAGGATCTGGTTGAGTCGATCCCGAATGTAGAGAATCTCGCGCGCGTGGATGTCGATGTCGGTCGCCTGGCCCTGGAAGCCGCCCAAAGGCTGATGAATCATCATCCGCGAATGGGGCAGACACACCCGCTTGCCTTTGGCACCTCCGGCCAACAAGAGGGCGCCCATACTGGCCGCCTGACCGATACACATGGTGCTCACATCGGGCCTGACGAACCGCATGGTGTCGTAGATCGCCAAACCCGCCGTCACCGAGCCGCCGGGCGAGTTGATGTAGAGATGGATGTCCTTGTCCGGGTTCTCGGACTCGAGGAACAGAAGCTGCGCCACGACGAGATTCGCCATGTGATCCTCGACCTGACCGACGAGGAAGATGACCCGCTCTTTGAGAAGCCGCGAGTAGATGTCGAACGACCGCTCGCCGCGCGCCGTCTGCTCGACGACGATGGGCACCAGCCCCAGCCCGGAGGGCTGCCAATCCGAACGGATCGAGGAATAGCTCATAGGATGTCTCATCGTCTTAAACCGCATTCAGAGTGTAAACCGACGCCCGACCGCGGAGTGCGGCCGCGAGCCGATGCCTGACCGGGCCGACGTCTGGAGATCGGCCCGTCGTGTCCGCCGCCGTCAAAAGCCCGGGCGAGGACCCGACTCGGACAACTGGGCGAAGGT
This sequence comes from Thiocapsa sp., assembly GCF_035467215.1. Classification (GTDB taxonomy): domain Bacteria; phylum Pseudomonadota; class Gammaproteobacteria; order Chromatiales; family Chromatiaceae; genus Thiocapsa. The sequence goes on from NZ_DATITZ010000269.1 coordinate 4,395, forward strand.
CAGAACCTCTTCCTCGACCTCGATCTGTCCCAGCACCCAGTCGACGACCTGACCTTCGAGCACGAGACTCTCGACCGAGGCGAGATGTTTGGGGTCGGAGTAAAAATAATCGACGACCGCCTGCGGATGCTCGTAGGTCGAGGCGTTTTCCTCGACCGCCGCGCGCACACGTTGCGCATCGGGGCGAAGACCCTGCCGCTTCACGATCTCGCCGATGAGCAGACCGAGCGCAACACGTCGCTTCGCGCCTTCGTCGAACAGTGCGTCCGGGAGATCCACATCCTTGGATCCGAGCGTCTCGAGCATCTGCCGCTTCATCGCACGGACCTCCTCCGCAACCAAGACCGCGGGCAACTCGATCTCGTGGGCTTGGAGGAGCAGGTCCATCACGGCCTCTTTTCTGCGGGCATCGAGCCGCTGTTTCATCTCACGCTCCATGTTCTGACGCACGTCCTGGCGAAAACGCGCGACATCCCCGTCGGCGACACCGAATGCCTCGATAAAGGTCGCATCGACCTCGGGTAGAACGGTCTCCTCGACGGTCTCGACAGTCGCCTCGAAGCGTACCGGCTTGCCGGCGAGATGCTCGGCCTGGTAGGGATCGGGGAACACGAGATCGAGCGTGCGCTGCTCGCCGGCGCACGCGCCGATCAAGCCGTCCTCGAATCCCGGGATCATGCGGCCCGAGCCCAGCTCGAGCTTGACCCCGGTGGCGGAGCCGCCCTCGAAGGGCTCGCCGTCGAGGGTTCCGACGAAGGAAATGGTCAGAAGATCGCCCGTCGTGGCTGCTCGCTCCACCGGCTGCCGGGTGGCGTGCTGTCGGCGCAGACGCAGGATCATCGCATCGATATCCTCCTCGGAGATCTCGGCGACCGGTGACTTCACGACGCGCCCCTCCAGGGATGCGACCTCGACCTGCGGCAGAACTTCGAAGATCGCCGTATAGCCGAAACGCTGCTCGGCGGGATCGATCTCCGGCTCGATGCGCGGCATCCCGGCGGGACGCAGCGATTCCTGCATGAGCGCCTCGGAGAAGCTGGACTCGACGAGCTCGCCGAAGACCTCTTGGTGCACGGCATCGCCATAGCGTTGACGCAGCACCTTCATGGGTACCTTGCCCGGCCGGAATCCGGGCATACGTGCGCTGCGACCGAGCTTCTGCAAGCGCTTCTCCACCTCGGCCGCGATCTGCTCGAAAGGCAGATCGATCTTCATCCGTCGCTCCAGTCCCTCGCCCGTCTCCACCGAAACCTGCATCATGTCTCTCCGGTCGGCCCCCTCGCCGAGAGGGTCCCTAGGTTGTTGAATCTTGGATCGGGCAGAGACGCCCAAACCGCATAAAAGCTGTCCAGTATAGCGCACGCGCCGGCCCTGGCGAACGCTATCGGATCACCCGGGCGCTCGGTCCGGGTCGACCCCACGCTCATGCTCGCCGCAGCGTCGCAACTCGCGTTTGAGGATCTTTCCCGCCGCATTCTTCGGCAAGGCATCTCGGATGACCAGACGGCGCGGGACCTCGTGTCGCCCCAGATGCTCGCGACACCAGGCACGCAGACTCGACTCGGTCGCCGAGGAGCCGCCGCGCAGGACGACGTAGGCGACCGGGATATCGCCGTGACGTGCATCAGGATCGCCGACGACCGCCGCCTCCGCAACCTCCGGATGCGCATACAGCGCTTCTTCAATCACGCGCGGATACACATTCATCCCGTTGGTGATGATGAGATCCTTGATGCGGTCGACCAGGTAGAGGTACCCGTCCGCATCGCGACAACCGAGATCGCCGGTGCGAAACCAATCGCCGAAGAAACTCTCGCGGGTCGCCTCGGGCTGGTTGTGATAGCCCTGCATCACGCTCGGGCCGCGGACACAGACCTCGCCGTAGGTCCCGTCCGCCACCTCCCGGCCTTCGGGATCGAGGATCCGCGTCTCGACCGTGGGGATCGGCAACCCGATCGAGCCGGGCTTGCGCACGCCGGCGATCGGATTCACGCAGGTCACGGGGCCGCATTCGGTCGGGCCGTCGCCTTCGAGGATCGGAATCCCGAAGCGCTCCTGAAAGGCCGTCATCAATGCAGCAGGCATGGCTGCGCCGCCGCTCACGCAGACCCGAACGCTGCGCCAGTGCATGAGCATATCGGCATCGAGCCGCAGCAACACGCCGTAAAGGCTCGGCACGCCGAGAAAGACGCTCGCACCGTGACGACCGATCGCTGCGGAGATCGCTCCCGGATCGAACTTGGGAACGGGCACGATCCCGAGTCCATGCAGCAGCGGCGTCAGCACCCCGACGGTCGCGGCAAAGGCATGAAACATGGGGAGGACCACCAGGATGCGGTCTGCCGGGGTGAGCGCAAGCGCCTGCGCGACACCGTCGGCGTTCGCGATCAGATTGGCGTGTGACAGCATCGCGCCCTTGGGACGACCGGTTGTGCCGGAGGTGTAGAGGATCGCGGCGGTCGCGTGCTGCGGATCGCACGCGCGAACAGGCGGAGGCTCCGTGCTGCGCATCATCGCGGCGAAATCCAGCATCGCCGGGTCGCCCGAGGGGGTCGCGCCGATCCGCACCCGCATGGCCATGTTGGCCGCGCCGTCGAGCGCAGCAGCCGCGGCCGCATCGAACGCCTCGTGATGGATGAGACCGACCGCCCCGCTGTCGGCGAGGATATACGCCATCTCCTTGGGGTTGAGCAGAAGGTTGAGCGGCACCAGCGTGCCGCCGGCCTTGAGCGCACCGAGATAAGCGACGACGAACTCGGCACCGTTGCCGCAGAGCAGGCCGAGCCGATCGCCCTCGCGGATGCCGGCCGCGGCCAGCGCACCGGCCACCCCGTCGGAGGCCCGATCAAGCGTGGCGTAGCTCCAATCACCCTGATCGGAGCAGACGCCGACCGACTCGCCGAATCGTGCCGCCGTCGCCCGAAAGCGCGCGGGGATGTCGGGCGAGACGCTCGTACCCACCATCGAGGATGCCGTCAGATCACCTTCGAGAAGCCGATCGGCCCGGTCTTGGTGGCCAGATAGGCATCGAAGGCCATGCAGATGTTGCGCACCAGGAGTCGCCCGCGCGGGAGGATGCGGATCTTGTGCGCATCAAGCTCCAGCAGCCCGTCTCCGGCCATGTCGCGCAGCTTCATCAGGGCATCGGCGAAATAGTCGTCGAAGCGGATGTTCCAGGCGGCCTCGGCGGACGGGATATCCAACTCGAAGTGGCAGATGAGGCGGGTGATCATGTCGCGGCGAATCAGATCGTCGCGGGTGAGCTCGATGCCGCGGAACACCGGCAGGCGCCCGGCGTCGAGATCCGCGTAATACTCTTCCAGACCACGCCGATTCTGGCCGTAGGTGTTGTCGATCTTGCCGATCGAGGTCACCCCGATGCCGATCAGATCGCAGTCGGCGTGGGTGGAGTAGCCCTGGAAGTTGCGATAGAGGGTCCCGGCCTGCTGGGCGCGGGCGAGCTCGTCGTCGGGACGGGCGAAATGGTCCATGCCGATATAGACATAGCCGGCCTCGGTCAGGCGCTCGATCGTCGACTGAAGGATGTCGAGCTTCGCCTCGGGCGCCGGCAGATCGGCCTCGTTGATCCGCCGTTGCGGCTTGAAACGCTCGGGCAGATGGGCGTAGTTGAAGACCGACAGGCGCTCCGGATCGACCGCGATGATGCGCTCGAGGGTGCGCGCGAAGCTCTCGGGGGTCTGGAAGGGCAGTCCGTAGATGAGGTCGATGCTGATCGAGCGGAAACCCTCGGAGCGGGCCGCCTCGAGCACGGCCATGGTCTCGGCCTCGGTCTGGATGCGATTGACCGCCTGCTGAACCCGCGGGTCGAAATCCTGCACGCCCAGGCTCATCCGGTTGAATCCCAAACGGCGCAGCAGCGCCACACCGGCGGCATCGGCCTCGCGCGGATCGATCTCGATCGAGTACTCGCCGACATCGTCCCCGGCCAGGTTGAAGTGCCGGCGCGTCGTATCCATCAGCTCGCTCATCTGAGCATGGCTGAGGAAGGTCGGCGTGCCGCCGCCCCAATGCAGCTGCTCCACGACACGGGACTTATCGAACAGCTCCGACTGCAGGGCGAGCTCCTTGTAGACGCGCTCCAGATAGGGCGGGGCCAGGGAGCGGTCCTTGGTCGCGATCTTGTTGCAGGCGCAATAGAAGCAGACGGTGTCGCAGAAGGGGATGTGGAAATAGAGCGAGAGCGGACGACCGCTGTGATTGCTGCGCTCGCAGGCCGCGCGATAGGCCGTGGCGTCGAAGGACTCGTCGAACTCCACCGCGGTCGGATACGAGGTATAGCGTGGGCCGCTTTGATCGTAGCGACGGATCAGATCCAGATCGAATGAAATACCTTGTTCCACCGTTCAACCCTCCGGCCACGGGGTCGGCTGCGCCACCCGCTCGGCCATGTTCGTAACGCCTGTCTCAGGCATCATCCCCGCGCCGACATCGAGGCCGCGACGGTGCGTCTCATTGATCTGTCCAAGCAGGGTATGGCATGGAATCTCTTCCGCGTACTTGCCGGCCGGATCCATGAACGGCAGATCCTCCCGCCCGAAGGCGTCGCGCTTCGCCCGGGGCACGCTCATCGGGCAGTGGCCTCTTCGAGCAGCTCGAGCTGATGACGATCGAGCTGCTCGCGCGTCAGCAGGAAGACGCCCTCCCCGCCGCGCTCGAACTCGATCCAGGTGAAGGGCACGCTCGGCAAGCGGCGCTCGAGCTCCGGTGCTGCGCTCCCGACCTCGACGATCAGGATGCCCTCGTCGGTCAGGTGGCCTGCAGCATCCGCCAGGATCCGCACGACGAGATCCAGACCGTCTTCGCCACCGAAGAGACCCAGCTCGGGCTCGTTGCGGTATTCGAGCGGCAAGGAGTCCAGCTCGGAGCGGGAGATGTACGGGGGATTGGAGACGATGACGTCGTAGCGCTCGTTCGGAAGTGACGCGAACAGATCCGAGGCAAAGACACGCACCCGATCCTGGACACCGTGGCGTGCAACGTTGCGTCGCGCCACGCCCAAGGCGTCGGGCGAGATGTCGACCAGGTCAACATCCACATCCGGCAGATGCACGGCCGCAGCAACGCCGATACAACCGCTCCCGCAACACAAATCCAGCACACGACCGACGATCTCGCCGTCGATCCAGGGCTCGAATCCGGCCTCGACCAGCTCGGCGATCGGCGAGCGCGGCACCAGGACATCCGGCGTCACGATCATCTCCAGACCGGCAAACCAGGTCCGCCCGGTCAGATAGGCCGCCGGGAGACGCTCCACGACGCGGCGCTCGAGCATGTCGCACACCAGCACGCGCTCGGCCGGCGTCAACCGGCAGTCGCGAAAGGCTGCGGGCAGCCCGGGATCCAAGGTCAACGCGCCGAGGACCAGGTGAGCGGCCTCGTCGATCGCGTTGTCGGTCCCGTGACCGAAGAAAAGTCCGGCGGCGTTGAAGCGGCTTGCCCCCCACCGCACGAAGTCTTGTATCGTGATCAAACCATCCGGCTGCTCGGCCATACGAAGTATCGAGGAGAACGCGTCAGTGAATCCAGCGCCGCAGGATACCACTACCGCGAGTCCCTGTTCAGCCCCGGTGCCGGACGACGGCGAAGACGGGACCGACGCGGGTCCCGCCTCGGGATACCGAGGCGGCTCGGCTATGCCGCGCGGCGTTTCGCGTCGCCTTCGAGCTCTTCGATCCCGATCTTCGGCGCGCCGGGTCGACCGCGGCCGCGGTCGACCAAGTCCTGCAGCGAGATGTCGCTGAGAAAACGAAAGATTTCGTCGCTGAGTTGATCCCACAGATGGTGCGTCAGGCAACGCTGCCCGTCCCGGCAGTTCTCGCGACCGCCGCAGCGGGTGAACTCCACCCACTCGTCGACCGCGCAGATGATGTCGGCAATCGAGATCTCCGCGGCCGGCCGGCCGAGATAGTAGCCGCCTCCCGGCCCGCGTACGCCCCGTACGAGCTTTTTGCTTCGCAGTGCGGCGAACAGCTGCTCGAGATACGACAACGAGATCCCTTGATTCACCGAGACGTCCGCCAGCGTCACCGGCCCGGTGCCGGAATGCAGAGCAAGGTCGAGCATAGCGGTTACCGCATATCTGCCTTTCGTCGATAGTCTCATCGTAGGATGCCTGGAGTGAGTGAGCCGACGGGCGCTCGGTTCGTCGCGAGAGCGCCCGGTATCCTCCAGTTAAGTAGTCAACAATTTCGACATTTCAATGCGCAACCGTGTGATCGGTCGCCCGAGAACGGCTGGAGCGAAGGGATCTCGAGAGAAGGGACCCAAGGGGGACGGGCCGGTGCGCAGAGACGACG
>NZ_DATITZ010000270.1:0-8619 GCF_035467215.1 Thiocapsa sp.
CTTCGCGTTCCTCAGGCTCCTCGCACTCATCCACCTGCCGACACTGCGCCACCGAGGTGATCAGTGCGGGAAAGCCGCGAGCATTCCGCGCGAAATAATTCGGGAATCGGCCGGTGAAATAAAGTGAGCGACAACAACAACCTCTTCGGGGTCGACCTCAATCCGGAATCGGTCGAGATCACCAAGCTGAGTCTCTGGCTCAAGACCGCCCGGCGCGACAAGCCGCTCAACAATCTCGACGCCAACATCCGCTGCGGCAACTCGCTCGTCGAGCCGCCCGAATTCCCGGCTGGCGCCCCGGCCGATCAGGCGCTTGTCGACGCCTTCGCCGCACTCCCGGCCGATCGCCGCGCCTTCGACTGGCGTGCCGCCTTCCCGGCCGTCTTCGCGCAGGGCGGCTTCGATGTCGTCATCGGCAATCCACCTTATGTGCGCCAGGAAGCGCTGGGTCCGCTCAAGCCCTATCTCGCCCGGCGCTATGCCAGCTATCACGGCGTCGCCGATCTCTATGTCTATTTCTATGAACGCGGGCTGGAGCTGCTCGCACCGCGCGGCACCCTCAGCTACATCGTGACCAACAAATGGCTGCGCGCCGGCTACGGCGAGCCGCTGCGACGTCTCTTCAGCGAGCGCGCCGTCCTGGAGGAGATCCTCGACTTCGGCCATGCACCCATCTTCGAGGACGCCGATACCTTCCCCTGCATCATCGTCGTCCGGCCGAGATCCGCGCCATCGGACCCGGTGGCGGACGATGGCGCGGACGTGGCGCCGCCGACGGCAGTGGACCCACCCGAGCCGCCGATGGTGAGCGTCTGCCCGGTGCCGCGCGACCGCTCCACCGAGCTGTCGCTCGAGCACTATGTCCACGAGCATGCCTATCCGGTGCCCTGGAGCCGGTACGATGCCGGCCCCTGGAGCCTGGAATCGCCCGAGGTCGAGACACTGATGGGACGGCTGCGCGAGCGCGGCGTGCCGCTGGCCGAGTTTGTCGGGTGCAAGCCCTATCGCGGCGTCTTGACCGGACTCAACGAGGCTTTCCTGATCGACGAGGCGACCCGCACGGACCTGATTCGCGAGGATCCCGCCTGCGCCGAGATCATCAAGCCCTATCTGCGCGGGCAGGACATCGGACGCTGGGTGCCGGATTGGCAGGGGCTTTGGATGATCGTGTTGGCGTCGAGTGCGAACCCCGCCTGGCCCTGGAGCCGCTCGGGCGATTCGGCCGAGCGTCTCTTTGCGCAGACGTTCCCGAGTCTGCATCGGCATATGAAGAAGATGCAGGAGCGACTTGTGGCCCGGCAAGACAAGGGGCAGCATTGGTGGGAGTTGAGGTCTTGCGATTACTACGATGTCTTCGACGCGCCGAAGATCATCCACACCGACATCGCGTGGCGGCCACAATTCGCCTTTGCCGAATCGCCGATGTATTTCCTGAACACCTGCTATGTCTGGCCTACCGCAGACCTCTACGTGCTCGGCGTTCTCAACTCCCCGCTGATGTGGGCTTATCTCTGGCGCAACGCCCAGCACGGCAAAGACGAGGCGCTGCGTCTCTTCGGGACCTTCATGACATCACTCCCCATCGCCGAGCCCACCCCGGAGATCCGTGCCGAGACCGAGGACAAGGTCGCCATGCTGCTCGCCCGAGCCGCCGAGTCCCGCAACCAAACCGGCCAGCTGCTCAACTGGCTGCGCCACGAATTCGCCGTCGAGAAACCGGGCCAACAGCTCGAAGACTTCGCCCGCCTCACCGGCGACGCCTTCGCCGCCGAGGTCCGCAAGCGTCGCCCCAAGGGCGCGCCCCGGTTGACCCCCGCCGCGATCGGCGAGCTGACCGACACCCACGCCCGCTACGCCGGTCCCATGCAGCAGCGCGCCGCCGAGATCCGCACCCTCGAACGCCGTCTCTCCGATCTGGTGAATCAAGCCTACCGGTTGAGCGACGACGACATCGCGCTCATCCGCCGCACCGCACCGCCGCGGATGCCGTTCGGATGACCGACGAATCGCCCGACAGGCCGCTCTTGACATCGCTCGGCAGTGTCGCGATTGCACCGGTGGTGGGTTTGGTCGGCGGATTGACGAAGAAGATTTACTGACTCCGATCTCGTGTCGGCGAAGCGTCACCCGAGATCGGAGTCAGTAGTGGTAACGCAGTTGTGCCAGGAGGAGGGCGTTTTCCTCGACCTTGTAGACCAGACGGTGCTCGTCGTTGATGCGTCGCGACCAGTAGCCTGCCAGACCGTGCTTGAGCGGCTCGGGTTTGCCCAATCCATCGAAGGGCGCACGCTGGATGTCACCGATGAGCTTGTTGATCCGAAGGAGCATCTTGCGATCGGCGCCTTGCCAGTACAGATAGTCTTCCCAAGCCCGCTCGGAGAAGACGAGCCTCATTCCGCGAGCGCTCGCTCGGTTCCGCCACCGGCTTCGAGCTCAGCAATCGATTCCAAGAGGCGGCGGGCATTGGTTGGGCTGCGCAAGAGGTAAGCCGTTTCCTCGAGGGCCTCGAAGTCTTCCAACGACATCATGACCACCGAGCGAGAGTTTTTCCGGGTGACAATGATCGGTGCGTGGTCGTCGCAGACCCGTTCCATGGTCTCGGCCAGTCTGCGCCGGATCTCGGTATAGGTCATGGTATTCATCAAATTGCCTCTCAATGCTGTACGGGTCACTGTACGACGAGATGCCATGAGACGCAATGTCGCGGCAGACCGCAACCCTAGCGCCGCCCGCACCGACTCAGGCATGATTACGGGTCGCCCGGGGGCTGATGCGCTTTGCTCGCGGCCTTTCCTTGGCGTGTTAAACCGGCCAAGCCGGTCTTCACAGACGCTTGATTTCTGAGCCGCACGATAAGGGCGTCTTTGATCTCGGTGTCCCCATAACTGATTTGAACCGCCTGCCGGCCGATCGGCCTGCTGGAGCGGTTTAGGAGACATTCACCATGGTTGCAGGCCTCGACGAGAAGCTGGAGCCGATTTTTCAGGATGTGTTGCGCCGCAATCCGGGCGAGACCGAGTTCCACCAAGCGGTGCGCGAGGTGCTCGAGACCCTCGGCCCTGTGCTGGTCAAATATCCCGAGCTGGCCGAGCAGAAGATCATTCAGCGCATCTGCGAGCCGGAGCGTCAGATCATCTTCCGCGTACCTTGGCAGGACGACCGCGGCCAGATCCAGATCAACCGCGCCTTTCGGGTCGAGTTCAACAGCGCGCTCGGTCCCTACAAGGGCGGGATGCGGTTCCACCCCTCGGTGTATCTGGGGATTATCAAGTTCCTCGGCTTCGAGCAGATCTTCAAGAACGCGCTCACCGGTCTGCCGATCGGCGGCGGCAAGGGCGGCAGCGACTTTGACCCCAAGGGCAAGTCGGACGCCGAGATCATGCGTTTTTGCCAGAGCCTCATGACGGAGCTCTACCGCCACATCGGCGAGCACACCGACGTACCGGCGGGCGACATCGGTGTCGGCGGGCGCGAGATCGGCTATCTCTTCGGCCAGTACAAGCGCATCACCAACCGCTACGAGTCCGGCGTCCTGACCGGCAAGGGCCTGAACTGGGGCGGTAGTCGCGCGCGCACGGAGGCGACGGGCTACGGGGCCATCTTCTTCTTGGAGGAGATGCTCAAGGTCCGCGGCGATTCGATCGAGGGCAAGACCTGTGTGGTCTCGGGCTCGGGCAACGTCGCCATCTACGCGATCGAGAAGGCGCAGGCGCTCGGTGCTCGCGTGATCGCCTGCTCCGACTCCAACGGAGTCGTGGTCGACCAGGACGGGATCGATCTGGCTCTGCTCAAGCAGATCAAGGAGGTCGAACGTCGTCGTCTGAGCGCCTATGTGCAGGAGAAGACGAGCGCGACCTACCTCGAGAACGGCTGCATCTGGACCGTGCCTTGTCAGGTGGCGCTGCCCTGCGCGACCCAAAACGAGCTGACCGCGAAGGATGCCCAGACCCTGGTCAAGAACGGATGTATCGCAGTCGCCGAAGGCGCCAACATGCCCACGACACCCGAAGGGATCCACGTCCTCATGGACGCAGGCGTTGCCTTCGGACCCGGCAAGGCGGCCAACGCCGGCGGCGTGGCCACCAGCGCCTTGGAGATGCAGCAGAACGCCAGCCGCGACTCCTGGAGCTTCGAGTACACCGAGCAGCGTCTGAAAGAGATCATGGTGAACATCCATCGCAACTGCTACGAGACCAGCGAGGAGTTCGACTCGAAGGGCAACTATGTCGTCGGTGCGAACATCGCCGGCTTCCTGAAGGTCGGCCACGCGATGGCGGCGTTGGGGTTGGTCTAAACCGCGCCCAGCGCGGTATGCGTCGTTTGTTGGATTGGCTTGGCCGCGCCGGCTCCAATCATTGTCGGAGCTGGCGCGGTTTAAGGTATTAAAAAATATGCAATTCTAAACCGCGTCCCCGCTAAGGGCCACATGGATGCGCCAAACGCCGAGCTCACGCGAAAGTGAGCATCTTGCTCTGGACGCGGTTTAGTCGAGTTTGATCGAAACAGCGTCTCGGGCGGCCTGTGTTGTTTGCGCGGGCGCTCGGGCCAACCGCGGGTCGAGATCTCGTCGGTCTCGATGCCGGCAAACCTGTCCGGTTGTTGGCTCAGGGTCATGCCCTGCCGGGTGCATCGACCGGTGATGACGACGGCCGATCACTCCAGCATTTGAATCAAGACCCCTTGCCACACTGCAACATCGATCTCTCCCAGCTTTCCGGCAAGTCGGCGTTTGTCCACGCAACGAATCTGGTCGAGAAGGATGCGCGCGGGTCTGCCGTTGAACAGGAGCTCCGGCCGGCATCCAAGTGGCTGGCCTTTCGAGGTGATGGGGGCGACGATGACCCGAGGCAGAGCGGCGTTCATGTCATCCGGCGAGACGACCAAGGCAGGCCGCGTCTTCTTGATCTCTGTACCGAGCGATCGATCGAGATTGACCCAATAAACGTCGCCACGCCTGATCCGTTCCCGGATCCGGTCAGGGTCCGTCACCATTCCCACTCTCCGCAATCAGAGTCGGGCGGCAGTCCGTCCCAGGCGTCCGGATCGTTTTCAGGTCGATAGCCGTCGAACCAGCCCGCGCGAGTCTGGCTGACGGGCTCGATGACGATCCGAGTCCCTTCAAGTCGCAGCTCGATCTCGTCCCGGATGCCGCACTCGGTCAAGAGCGCGGCAGGGATCAGTACGCCTCGGGAATTCCCGATCTTTCTCAATGTGGTTCGCATGGTCTGATCCTGGATGTAATAACTTGGTTAGTACATCTCAATCGGTCGCCACGATCAACAGGCAAGGTCGTTCCGCCGAGCTCGGCCCTCACCCCGCCGCCTGATAACACACCAACCGCTGACACAAGACATCCGCGACGACGCGCAGACCGGCGTCGCGCACATCGAGCCAGGTGAGGGTGGCCGCGACGGCGTCGTCCGGCGGGTCTTCCAGATCGAGCGGGAGTCGAGTGGATGCCGGCAGGGCGCTCAGCCAGGCGGGGTTGTAGCTGGCCTCGCCGAGATGCGGGAAGAGTGCGACATAGGCGATCTGGGACTCGACGAGATCCTGGAAGAAGTGCGAGCCGAAGGACAGATCCGGCACCATGCCGTCGCCGAGCTCGGCGACCTCGGCGATGACGGCGACGCGGCTGATATCGGCGAAGCGGATCGGCACACCGAGCTCGGGTGAGCTGGTGCCCCAGCGGCCGGGTCCGATCAGCAGGGTGGGGCAGTCGTCGCGATCGGAGATGCGGCGATTGAGCTGTCCGACCAAGCGAGCGACGGCGAACTTCTGCACGGTCGTCAGGGCGCTGTAGCGCGGGCCGTCGACATGGATGATGCGTGCGATCGGCTGGTCGATGTTGCCGCCCATGAAATGGCCGTCGGTCGCGAAAAAGAGCCGCCGGCTCGGAACCTCGCCCGGGAGCTCGACACGTTGGTTGAGGCCGAGTGTCTGCAGCGGTCGGCACTGGACGAGACTGAAGGACGGGGTGCCGTCCGCGGCGAGATGCAGTGTGAATTCGACGTCGACGGGGTAGGCATAGGCGGCTTCCAGGGTTTGGAGCAGACGCTGCATGAGTCCGACGAACGGGGTCTCGCGCAGGAGCGGGGTGAAGGTGAGTCGCCAGACCGGGTCGCCGCCCGTGCGCTCGCGTGCGCGCTGGGTGGCCTCGCGGTCGAGCTCGGCGCACCAGCGCAGCGGCAGCTCCGGGTCGCTCGTCAGGTGTCTCACGGCGAGCGTGCGCAGGCGGTTGTCCGAGATGTCGAGCACGTCGATCTCGTGTTGGGAGAAGCGCACGGCGTCGTCGCGATCGCGGAAGGGGCGCTTGTGGGGTTGATCCAGGGCCACCACGCAGGCGTGGTCGCCTTCGATGCGGTCGACCGCACGGGTTCCCAGGCCCATGACCAGACGGACCATGCCGGCGGTCGGGTCCATGGACTCTTCCCAGACGAAGGTGTTGCGCGACACGCCCACACCGGCGGCATCCGGGAAGTACCAGCGCCCGTGATAGCGCCCGCAGACGCGTTGCAGCAGAAGTGCCATGGGCTCTTCGAGGTCGGCCAACCCGCGTTGACGTCGGTAGGTGAGTGCGTCCTCGCTCATAGTGCTGGCGAAGACGCGGCAGATGGCCTCTTCGAGCTGGGCGAGCCGTTGCTCGGGCGAGCCTTGGTTGACCAGGAAAAGGCTCTCGTACTTCCCGGCAAAGGCGTTGCCGAAGCCGTCTTCGAGCAGGCTGCTCGAGCGCACCAGGATCGGATACTGCCCGAAATAGTCGAGCATCCGTTCGAGCTCCGAGCGGACTTCTTCCGGAAGCTCTCCGCGCAGCATGTCCTCGCGCAGTGATTGGGCCTCGCTGAAATACCCCGCCTCGGTGCGCTGGCGCATGATCCTGGGCCACCAGCCGTTGTGCACCAGATAGGAGTAATAGACGTCGGAGCCGAGAAAGAACGAGTCGTGCGGCTCCAGATGGCGTTCCCAGCGCTCGGGGTCGTCCTGCAACAGGATGCGGCGTGCCAGCAGCATCCCGACCGCCTTGCCGCCGATGTAGCCGCTGCCGATCATGCGTGCGCGGATCTCGATGAGATCCTGCAGGCCGAGATAGCGGCGAGCGAGTGCGATGATGCGCTCGTCGCGGCTGATCAAGATCGGATAGAGCTGCTCGAGCACCGCGCGGCGTCGCTCGCCGTCGGCGTCTTGGTTCAGCACCTCGGCGGCATCGAGAAAGAGCCGATCCCAATAGTCGAGCTGTCGCTGCGTGGTCTCGCCCTTGCGGCGTTCGAGGTCCGCGTGGAGTCGGGTCGCGTCGCTGCTGTCGATGACGGGGCGAAACGCCTCGCCCTCGTGGATATGCGGCAGGAACATGGTCGGTGATTGGCGCTGCCAGACCTTGACGGGCTGGACGTAGCAGCCGCTCTCGGCGCGTCGCACATCGATCAGGACCTGCGTGGTCTCGCGGATGCGTGCCATGGTGGTGTAGCAGTGACTGCGCGAGAGCAGACCGAAATAGGCGACCGTGTCGAGCCGATAAAGATAAGGGCAGATGACCTGGAAGAGATTGCCGACCATCAGGTCGGTGGCCCAGGCCGAGAGCAGATCGGAGAGACAGTCGAAGACGTAGAAGGCGCCGCGTCCGTAGTCCGTGATCAGGCGGTGGACGTGGCAGGTGAAGGCCTCGAAGCCGCGCAGGGCGTCGATCGAGACGATCTTGATACCCGGCCCGGGCGCGACCAAGGGCGCATGGCGGCCGAAGCGCAGATAGATGATGGAGCGCTCACCCGCGACGGCTTGGGCGACGAAGGGGTCGACGAAGCCGCGGTAGTCCTCGATGTCGTCGATGCGCCAGACGACGTTGTCGCCGATGCGCAGGCCGTCGAGAACGCGATCCAGTCCGGCGAGTCCGGTGGAGACGTGCTCGGCGCCGGCGGTCTCGGGGTTGTCCGGCATCGGCGCGACCTCGGTCGGCAGTGGCGCCGACTCTGCCTCGCGACACTGTCCGGCCGAGGTCGTCGGTTCGGTCAACTCGCGGCCGTCTGCTCGCGTGCCATCAGGATCAGGTCGTCGGCGATCGCGAGCATGTCGGGGAAGCCCTTGGCCTGCTGTCCGACGACTACATAGCGCCCGCCGACCGTGATCATGGGCACCGCATCGACGCGATAACGCTCGACCAGGGTGTCGCCGCGCTTGATCTGGGTCTCGACCGCGAACGAATTGAACAAGGGCTCGAAGGTCGCCACATCCACGCCCTTGCTCGCGACCCATGCGAAGACGTCCTTCTCGGTGAAGAGCTTGGTGCGGTCGTTGTGCAGCGCCTCGAAGACTTCTTGGTTGAGTCGATCCAGGTCGCCGCTGTACTCCAGCGCGTAGAAGAGTCGCGCGAGATTGGCCCAGGCGGCCCGGCCGAAGGTCACCGGAACCTGGCGGAAGGTGACGTCCTCCGGCAGCCGGGCGGCCCAAGGCTTGATGACAGGGTTGAGGTCCATGCAGTGCGGGCAGCCGTAGGAGAAGAATTCGAGAACCTCGATCTTGTCGGGTGCCGAGCTCGGCTGCGGCGGCGAGACGGCGCGCCAGTCGCGGCCCTCGACCAGGTCGGCGGCGAGGACGGGGCGTAGCGGGAGCATCGCCGCCGACCTGGTC
>NZ_DATITZ010000271.1:0-31311 GCF_035467215.1 Thiocapsa sp.
CGAGCCCGTACTTCGAGTAGTACCCCAATGGATGAGCCATGATGATGGGCGTCGCGCAGGTGATGGGGATGAAGCCGACGCTCAGCTTGGTCTTCTCGAGTGGCCCGTTGGTCTCCGCGAAGACCTCTTTCGCGAGCCCGAGCGGGAAGATGCTTGAGATCGCGGCCAGAGCCGTCCCTGCCCCGACCGTCTTCAGAAAGCGACGCCGCTCGGCATCCCGAGGGAAGAGCGCGCGCATGACGGCGCCCTCCACCAGCCGATCCTGCTGCTCCCGCTGGTCTTGGGCATGGGCTCGATCATGCTCGGCCTGGTTGCGATGATGTCCGCAGGAGCAGCCGCCGCGGTGCAGTTTGACGTCCGGATCGAAGGGATTGGGCAGAGACATGGGTGGTACCTCGTTCCGATAGTGGATTCCGATGGGGAGCTCAGACGTGCGTTGCGAAAGGAATTGTCGGCTCTAGGCCGAGATCAGCTTGGGAGAGCCGAGCGGTGGATTGGCGTACTCGATGTCGTGCTCGTAAAGCGCGTAGGCGCGTTGATATTCCATGACCCGAGCGACGCCCTGGATGAACGCGGCGTCATATCCGGCGCGCCGCAGCAGATGGAATCCCAGCTCCATCCCCGAGCTGATGCCGCCTGCGGTGACGATGCGTCCGGCATCGACCACGCGGGCGTGACTGATTCGACAGGCCGGGGCAAGCTCGGCTAATCGGGCGATCGGCGTCTTGCCGAGGTGGGATGCCTCGATCCGATCGGGCTCCTTGCGGTTGGTGGCCGGCAGTCCGTCGAGCAGGCCCATACAAGCGTAGATCCAGGAGCCGGTGCAGACACTCGTGAGAAGACAGGCGTCCGGGAGCCCATGAATGAAGTCGTGCAGATTTCGGTTATGCATCTCCTGACGCGTGCCGAATCCCCCCGGAATCAGGAAGGCGTCCATCGCCGGTCGGTCGGTGAAGCCGTAATTGGGCAAGACCGTGATGCCGGCTTGGGTCTGGACAGGACGCAGGGTCTCGGCGACCAGGAAGACATCGATCTCGGGGTCGGACCGTCGTGCCACCGAGAGCACACCGCAGGGTGCGGCGTAGTCGATGACCTCCGCCTCCTTGAAGACGTAGACCCCGAGTCTGAATCCGGCCTTGCGCATCGCATGCTGTCTCCGGCGCTTTTCCATCGTTCCATTCTCGGGACCGACGATCGCACCCGGTATCGCGAAACCCATGATTTCGTCGTAGTGAAATCACTACAGGGATGTCGTCGCTCGGTAGGGCTCAGGGCTCGAGCAGACCATGACGATTGGCATAGGTCACCAGCTCGACCAGGGTCCGGATGCCGAGCTTCTCGAAGACGCGGCTGCGATAGGTCGAGATGGTGTTCGAGGACAGGACGAGCTGCTCGGCGATCTCGGAGACGGATCGCCCCTGGACGAGCAGGTTGAGCACCTGAAACTCTCGGTTGGAGAGGCTCTCGTGGGGCGGGCGGGTGCTGTCCTCGCGGACGCTGCGCGCGAGCATCTCGGCGATGCCCGGCGTGATGAAGACACCGCCTGCGGCCACCTTGGCGATGGCCCCGAGCAGCTCCTCGGGCGAGCAGCCCTTGTTGAGATAGGCGCCGGCACCGGCGCGGATTGCGCGCACACCGAACTGCGATTCGGGATAGACCGAGAGCATGATCACCCCGACCTTGGGGAACTCGCTCCTGATGAGCTTCAACGCCTCGAACCCATCGCGGTCGCCCAGGGCGATGTCGAGCAGGATGACATCGACCGCGGTCGCGCGCAGGATCCGCAGCGCCCCGGGTCCATCGGATGCCTCCTGGATGGGGCCGATCCGGGGCTCCTCCGACAGGATCTGGATAAGCCCCCGGCGGATGATCATGTGGTCGTCGACCACGAGGAGCCTGATCACGCGAGCACGCCCCGCAGCCTCAAAGACACGCGGGTGCCCTCGCCGGGGTGACTGGCGATGGCGAGCTCGCCCCCGATGGCACGCGCCCGCTCATGCATCCCGAGCAATCCGAAACTGATGGGCCGAGCCGGCAGCCGCATGCCGCGGCCGTCGTCGGACATCTCGATCAGCAGATCGCGGTCTTGCGCGTCCGTCGAGAGACAGACCCGCCGCGCTCCGGCATGACGCTGGGTGTTGGTCAGCACCTCCTGGACGATGCGGTAGACCGCGATCTCCGCATCCCGACCCAGGCGGCAGCGCTCGACCTCGGCGGGGCAGATGAAGCTTCAGCGGAGGCCCGAGCGGGCCTCGGTCTCTTCCAGCAAGGACTCCAGGGCGGCCCAGAGACCCAGGTGATCGAGAACGCCGGGACGCAGGTCGTTGAGGATGCGGCGCAGGGCGTCCATGGCGCCGCCGCCGATCTCGAGCGCCGCGTCGATATGGCGGCGGATCAGCGGGTCATCGCTCAGGCGCTGCCGCAACCAATTGAGCTCGAGCTGCATGGCGGTCAGCGAGGCCCCCAGATCGTCGTGAATCTCGCGTGCGATGTGTGCCCGCTCCTCTTCCCGGACCGAGTTGAGATGGGCCGAGAGGCGCAAAAGTCCGTCGTGCGCCTGGCTCAGTTGCAGGTGCGCGGCAGACAGCTCAGCGGTCCGCTCGACGACGCGCCGCTCCAACTCGGCGCGGGCGGCACGGAGCGCCGCCTCGGTGCGCTTGCGCTCGGTGATGTCGGTGAAGGTGACGACGGCGCCGACGACCTCCTCGCCGTTGCGGATCGGGTAGGAGGCATATTCGGCCGGAAAGGGACTGCCGTCGCGCCGCCAGAGGACTTCGTCCTCGACCCGGCAACTGCAACCTTCTTTGAATGCTTTGAAGATCCGGCAGTCCTCCACCGGCATGCGTGCACCGTTTCCGTGCGAGTGATGGATGAGATAGTGCATCTGGCGCCCGAGCACCTCGTCGGGCTCGTAACCCAGCAGCTCGGCGCCGACCCGGTTGATGAAGATGCAGCGCCCGGCAAGGTCGATGCCGTAGATGCCTTCACCGGCCGACTCGAGCAACATCTCGAGCTGGCGCCGCCAGGCCGCGTGGTGGGAGAGGTGGTGGAGATTCGCGAACATACGGAGACAGGATGGCCCGGCGATGCGTGTCGTCCAAGCAAAAAAGGGACCCGCCCGAGTCAATGCCGAGACCACGCGGATTCCTCGCCGCATCGCACGCCCACGCGTAACGGCGTACCGGACCCCTGGCCGCACGGACTTGCTCACTCTCGGCCCGAACCTTATAGTCTGACCGGCGAAATCGTCCGCGATGAATGCCATTCCAAACGCAACAGACGGCGAGACCCGCGTCTCCGGGGTCATCAAGCAGGCCAGCCAGGGCCGGAACATCCTCGTCACAGGGATGGGCTCGAGGTTTCCGGTCTGACGCCCGATCCCGGCGTGCCAAAGCATCATCGCGACACGCTCGACCGGCTTGCGGTGGCGCAGGCACATGCCTCCTGGTTGGTTGCGGTCACGCGCGATCCTGAAGATTGCCACGTATGATGTACGAATCCTGCCCGCCCGAGCGCTCGCGTCCGACGGCTCCAAGCCACAATGCGACCGCCCCCCGCCACAGCGAATCGATGCCATGACCCCACAAGCCACCTTCATCAACATCGGCGAGCGCACCAACGTCACCGGCTCCGCCAAGTTCAAGCGACTCATCCTCGACGGCAACTTCGACGCCGCGCTCGATGTCGCGCGCCAGCAGGTGGAGAACGGCGCACAGATCATCGACATCAACATGGACGAGGCGATGCTGGACTCGCAGGCGGCCATGGTGCGCTTCCTGAATCTGATCGCCGCGGAGCCGGATATCGCGCGCGTGCCGATCATGATCGACTCCTCCAAATGGTCGGTGATCGAGGCCGGACTCAAGTGCGTGCAGGGCAAATGCATCGTCAACTCGATCAGCATGAAGGAGGGCGAGGCGGCCTTCCGCGAGCAGGCGAAGAAGGTCAAGCGCTACGGCGCTGCGGCCGTGATCATGGCCTTCGACGAGGTCGGGCAGGCCGACACGCAGGACCGCAAGTTCGAGATCTGCGCGCGCGCCTATCGCATCCTGGTCGAGGAGATCGGTTTCGCGCCCGAGGACATCATCTTCGATCCGAACATCTTCGCCGTGGCCACCGGCATCGAGGAGCACAACAACTACGCCGTCGACTTCATTGAAGCCACCCGGCGCATCAAGCGCGAGCTGCCCTACGCCAAGGTCTCGGGCGGCGTCTCCAACGTCAGCTTCTCCTTCCGCGGCAACGACCCGGTGCGCGAGGCGATCCACTCGGTCTTTCTCTATCACGCCATCCGGGCCGGGATGGACATGGGCATCGTCAACGCCGGCCAGCTCGCGATCTACGACGACCTTCCGGCGGAGCTTCGTGATGCGGTCGAGGACGTCATCCTCAATCGCCGCCCCGACGCCACCGAGCGGCTGCTCGATCTAGCCCCCAAGTACAAAGGCGATGGCTCGGGCATCGAGAACAAGCAGGATCTCTCCTGGCGCGAAACCACGGTGGAGAAGCGCATCGAGCATGCGCTCATCAAGGGCATCACGGACTTCATCGTCGAGGACACCGAGGAGGCACGCCAGAAGCTCGGCGCGCCCATCAACGTCATCGAAGGCCCGCTGATGGACGGCATGAACGTGGTCGGCGACCTCTTCGGCGAAGGCAAGATGTTCCTGCCGCAGGTGGTCAAATCGGCGCGCGTCATGAAGAAGTCCGTCGCCTATCTGGAACCCTTCCTGGAGGCGGAGAAGTGCGAGGGCGACACCCAGGGCCGCATCCTCATGGCGACGGTGAAGGGCGACGTGCACGACATCGGCAAGAACATCGTCGGGATCGTCCTCCAGTGCAACAGCTACGACGTGATCGACATGGGCGTCATGGTGCCGGCCGATCGCATCCTCGCAAAGGCCCGCGAGGTGAATGCGGACATCATCGGGCTGTCCGGTCTCATCACCCCGTCGCTCGACGAGATGGTCCACGTCGCCAAGGAGATGCAGCGCCAGGGCTTCACCATCCCGCTGCTGATCGGCGGTGCGACGACCTCGAAACTGCACACGGCCGTCAAGATCGAGCCGCAGTATGCGTATCCGGTCATCCATGTGAAGGACGCCTCACGCGCCGTGGGCGTAGCGGGCAGCCTGCTGTCGAAGGAGATGAAGGAGAAGTATGTCGCCGGCGTGAGGGCCGAATACGTTCAGATCCGCGAGCGCCGCGCCTCGCGTGACGAGGCCCGCGACCTGGTGCCGCTGCCCAAGGCACAAGCCAACCGCACGCCGATCGACTGGGAGCACTATCAGCCTCCGGTCCCCGCCGAGCCGGGTGTGCAGACCTTCCGCGACATCCCGCTCGAGGAGATCGCGGCCTACATCGATTGGACCTTCTTTTTCCACGCCTGGGAGCTGCGCGGGCGCTATCCCCAGATCCTCGATGACCCCGAGAAGGGCGTCGAGGCCCGCAAGCTCTTCGACGACGCCAAGGCGATGCTCCACCAGATCATCACCGAGAAGTGGCTCGGCGCCGCCGCCGTCATCGGTCTCTTCCCCGCAAACGCGGTCGGCGACGACATCGCGGTCTACACCGACGAGAGCCGTAGCGAGACCCTGCTCACCTTCCACTGTCTGCGCAAGCAGGGCAAACAGCCGCCCGGTAAGTACAACGAGTGCCTGGCCGACTATATCGCTCCGGCCGAGACCGGCATCCCGGATTATGTCGGCGGCTTCGCCTGCACCACCGGGATCGGGATCGATGAACGGGTCGCCGCCTTCGAGGCCGACCACGACGATTACTCCGCCATCATGCTCAAGGCCATCGCCGACCGTCTCGCCGAGGCACTGGCCGAGATGCTCCACGCGCGGGTGCGCACCCGCCACTGGCGCTATGCCTCGGACGAGGATCTAAGCAACGAAGACCTGATCGAGGAGCGCTACCAAGGCATCCGCCCCGCCATGGGCTATCCGGCGTCCCCCGACCACACCGAGAAGGATCTGCTTTGGCAGGCACTGGATGCCGAGCGCAATACCGGGATCTGGCTGACCGAGTCCAAGGCGATGGTCCCGACCGCCGCGGTCAGCGGGCTCTATTTCTCGCACCCCGACAGCCGTTATTTCGCCGTCGGCAAACTCGCCCGCGATCAGGTCGCCGACTACGCCGAGCGCAAAGGCATGCCGCTGCCCGAAATCGAGCGCTGGCTGGCGCCGAATTTGGCATACGAAGCGGACTGACAAGCGAAAATAAAGACAAGCCCCCGAATAGGGGTAGCGATTAAGGCGATTTCTTGTAAACCACCGACCAACCTGTAGGGGCGAATGTATTCGCCCCTACAGGTCTCCTGATTGGTAAGGAGATTCAGCTAAGCGCCGAAGCCACGATTGAGGAGAGGGCCGCAAGTATCAAGTAATCAAAACCCTTGAGAACGAGCCTGGCGAGCCTTGTTCCGGCCGTTTGTGTCGAGTTTGTGTCGAGCGCCAACGGCGCGACCGATGTCAGCCCGGGGCAGCGCCCCGGGTTTCAATCAACCAAAACCCTTTAGCCCTGAAAGGGCGGATTAAAGATGCTGCTGGGGCTGGGGCGTTTTGCACCGTTCGGCCCTTTCCCAAAACGCGCGCCTAAGATCGATATATCAAAGCGTTGGGCCGCCCCTTCAGGGCTTAGGATGGGGGTCGTGGTCCCGGGGCGTTGCCCCGGGCTCGCGTGGTGAGCCCCGTTGGGGCAGCCGGATACCACCGGGTTCGATTCATGGCCATGGCAGGCTCCGTCCGACGGTGGATGAGGGAGCAGTCTGCGCCGATCGGTGGCTTATTCCGTGAGCCTGGCGGACGATTCTTTCTAATCAGGACAGGTCTTGCAGCCACACGCAGCCGGGATGAAGATTCCCGGAAATCGTCTCGGTCTCGCCAAGATTACGCTGGTATCGGATGACTTATCGGCCGCTTTCGGTATCCGATGCAGGACAAAGGTTCGGCGCAAGGCAAACGACCACAGCTTGCCGGCGGTAATAACCAGGCCGCCGACCGTGGTGATGAACCCGATCAGCCACAAGAACTGGCGGTCGTGGCGGCGGATCATCTCGTCGAAGCGTTTATCGATCTGCTCGAAGCGTCTCGACGCGTCTCTCGACCTGCTCCACACGCTTGTCCATGTTGGCCTGCATCGCCTCGAAGTGCTTGTCCATCTGCTCGAAACCCTGACGCATCAGCTCGCGTTGGTGCTTGAGCTCCTCCTCGACGCGCACCATGCGCTCGCGCAGCTCGATCTCGTAGACGGCCGGTGGCTTGCCGAGACTCTGCTCGGCAAGCCAAACGGCCATGTTGGATTTGATGAAATCGATGTCTTCCCGGGTCAAGCTCATGGCGGACTCCGCTGGATCCTACACGGGTGCGATTATAGACCGAGCAGACGCGGATCAATCCCCGGCCGAGATCCCCATCCCGGCTCGCACGCATCGCAGCAGGCCGTAATCGTAGCGGCCTTCGAAGGCTTCGTAGATGGGTTTGAGGCTCATGAGCGCGTTCTCCGGCAGTCGCTCGATGGCGAATTCGATCGCCCGGACGGTCTCATGATCGAGGCGCACGACATCCTTCACGGCGACTTGCCCATCCTCGATGCACCGCTCCAAGTGCGTGTAGACGGTGCTGAGCTTCAAGGCACGCTGCTCGGCGATCGCCTCGACGCTTCGGCCGGAGCGAAAGAGCTCCAGGGTTTCTCGCATGGTGTCGTTCAATCCGGACTCGCGGATGCGTGCACCGACCGAGGCGGGTCTCGCGACCGGCAGCTTCGGCACCGTCGAGGGTCGGCCGTGGTCGGCCGCGTGCGTGGCGAGCAGCTTCAGAAAGCCATCGCCGAAGCGCTCGAGCTTGGCCTGACCGACGCCGCTGATCCGGCTCAGCTCGTCGCGATCGCGCGGTCGGTAGGTCAGGATCTCGCGCAGGGTCGCATCGCCGAAGATGACATAGGCCGGAACATCCTGCTCCAGGGCGAGTTGGCGCCGGTAGTCGCGCAGGGCCTCCCACAAGGCGAGCGCTTCGGGATCGCTCGGCGGCTCCGCGGCGGGTTTGCGACCCGCTCCGGTCGACTTCTTGCGGTCCGGGTCTTGGCGCAGTCGAAGCGTGCGCTCCCCGCGCAGCAGGGGGCGGCTCTGCTCGGTCAGGCACAGCGCGCCGTGTCCTTCGAAATCGACCCTGATGAACCCGGCCGCGACGAGCTGGCGATAGACCGACTTCCATTGATCCGCGGCGAGCTCTTGGCCGATGCCGAAGGTCGTGACCTGGTCATGCCCGAAGCGGCGGATGCGCTCGTTGGCCTTGCCGAGCAGGACATCCACCAGATAGCTGCTGCCGAAACGCTGGCCCGTACGATAGATGCAGGAGAGGGCCTTCTGCGCCGCCTGCGTTCCGTCCCAGGTGGCGACCGGCTCCAGGCAGGTGTCGCAATTGCCGCAGGGTTTGGGCAGGGGCTCGCCGAAGTAGTTGAGCAGAACCTGGCGCCGACATTCGGTGGTCTCGCAGAAGCCGAGCATGCTGTCGAGCTTCTGCATCTCCACGCGCTTGAAGCGCTCCTCGGCCTCGGAGTCCTCGATCATGCGACGCAGCATCACCACGTCGCCCAGACCGTAGGTCATCCAGGCATCCGCGGCCTGACCGTCCCGCCCGGCGCGTCCGGTCTCCTGATAGTAGGCCTCCAGGCTTTTGGGCAGGTCCAGATGGGCGACGAAGCGCACGTCCGGCTTGTCGATCCCCATCCCGAAGGCGATGGTCGCGACGATGACCACACCCTCCTCGCGCAGGAATCGGGCCTGATGCTTGCGGCGGGTCTCGGCCGGGAGCCCTGCGTGATAGGGGAGCGCGGCAATGCCCTGGGTAGCGAGATAGGTCGCCGTCTCCTCGACCTTGCGCCGCGACAAGCAGTACACGATGCCCGCATCGCCGCGATGCTCGTTGCGCAGAAAGGCGATGAGCTGCTGACGCGGGCTCGCCTTCTCGACGATGCGATAGCGGATGTTCGGTCGGTCGAAGCTGGAAACGAACTGCCCGGCCTGCTCCAGACCCAGGCGGGTCAGGATCTCTGCACGGGTCGGCGCATCGGCGGTCGCGGTGAGTGCGACGCGCGGGATCTGAGGCCAGCGCTCGTGCAGCAGGTGGAGCTGGATGTATTCGGGGCGGAAATCATGGCCCCACTGAGAGACGCAATGGGCCTCGTCGATCGCGAACAGGCCAACCTGGACACGATCCAACAGCGCGAGGAAACGCTCGGTCAGTAGACGCTCGGGGGCGACATAGACCAGGTCCAGATCGCCCGAGATCATCGCATCCTCGACCGACCGGGCCTCCTGCGGTGTCAGCGATGAGTTCAGAAAGGCCGCCCGCACGCCGAGCTGTCGCAGCGCATCGACCTGGTCCTGCATCAAGGCGATCAGAGGCGAGACCACCACGCCGACGCCCGGCCGCAGCAGCGCAGGAATCTGATAACAAAGCGACTTGCCTCCGCCTGTCGGCATCAGGACCAGAGCGTCTCCGCCGGCGATCACCCGGTCGATGATCTCGGCCTGGGCTCCGCGAAAACGGTCGTAGCCGAAGACGCGGTTGAGAACCTGAAGCGGCGTCTCGTTCATCCTGTCACTCCACACCATCGCAACCGCATCGGTTGCGATGCGCATTTTAACCTATTCGTGTACGCGCAACCCTCTACCCTTGCGCGTTCGATCATCCCAGGCGACATCGACAGGCGACACCCGCGATAGCGCCGGCTTCTGGTACCATTTACGCGCCGTTCAGCGTTGGACCCTGCCATGATTGAAGATCCCGTCCAGGCCGCCGTCGAGACCATGCTGCCAGAGGTCGTCGCAGCCGTCGATCTCGGATCCAACAGCTTTCACATGATCGTGGCCCGCATCGGCAACGGTCATATGCAGGTCACCGATCGCCTCAAGGAGATGGTCCGGCTCGGCGAAGGCTTGGGCGAGGACAAGCGGCTCGACCCGCAGGTCGCCGAGCGGGCGCTGGCCTGTCTGGAGCGATTCGGCCAGAGGCTCCGTGGATTCCCTCTCGGCAGCGTGCGTGCGGTGGGGACCAATACACTGCGTCAGCTCGCGCCCGACAGCGATTTTCTGCCCCGTGCGGAGGCCGCGCTCGGCCACCCCATCGAGGTCATCGCGGGACGCGAAGAGGCCCGTCTGATCTATCTCGGCGTCGCCCATGACCTGGCCGCCGGGACCGAGCGTCGTCTGGTCGTCGACATCGGCGGCGGAAGCACGGAGATCATCATCGGACTCGGTTTCTCGCCACGCCTGCGCGAGAGTCTCTACATGGGTTGCGTCGACATGTCGCGTCGCCATTTCGCCGACGGGCGCATCACCGCACGCGCCATGGAAAAGGCCGAGCTCACGGGTGCGCTCGAGGTACGACCCGTGCGCGAGCTGTTTCGTCGCACCGGCTGGCAGACGGCGGTCGGCAGCTCGGGGACCATCAAATCCATCGCCGCGGTCGTGGCGGCCGAAGGTTGGTGCGAGGACGGGATCTCCGCGACGGCGTTGCTGCGGCTACGCGAGGTGCTCGTCGAAACCGGCCGAATTTCAGCCATCACGCTCAAGGGCCTGGCCGAGGAACGTAAGCCGGTCTTCGCCGGCGGTGTCGCCGTCCTGCGATCGGTCTTCGAGACACTCGGGATCCAGCATCTGCAGGTGTCGGAATACGCACTGCGTGAAGGCTTGATCTACGAGATGATGGGGCGCAGCCAACACGTGGATGTCCGGGAGCGCACCGTCGAGACCCTCGGCCGACACTTTCAGATCGATCAGGACCACGCCCAGCGTGTCCGGGCGACGGCCTTGGCCCTCTTGCGCCGTCTCGCCGCACCCTGGTCGCTGCAGGATCCCAACCACGGGCTCATGCTGGCGTGGGCGGCACGACTCCACGAGATCGGCGTCATGGTCGCCCACAGCCAGTACCAGAAACACGGGGCCTACCTGCTGCGCAATGCCGATCTCGCCGGCTTCACGCGACCGGAACAAATGCTGCTCGCCGTATTGGTGCTCGGACACAGGCGGAAGTTTCCCGTCCAAGAGCTCGCAGTCCTACCCCAAGGAACCGGGGAGACAGCACGCAGGCTCTGCATCATCCTGCGGCTGGCGGTCCTGCTGCATCGCGGACGCTCATCGGAAAGCAAACCGGATCCGACGCTGACGACCGAAGGCGACAACCTCGTTCTGAGCTTCCCGGACGACTGGCTCGCCGATCACCCCTTGACGCGATTGGAGCTCGAAGAGGAGGCCGAGCGCCTCGCGTCCGCCGGGATTCGTCTGGGCTTCGGTTGAGCCTCTCGGTCTCGTCCCGGACGGAACCGCGTACCGGCCCGTATCCTTTTCTCCCTATCCTGGTAAAATCGTAGACGCAACGGGGTTCGGCACCGCGGACCCCGAAACGGAATTTCCCCGCCGCCGCGGTATCGCGCGCGGTTTCTACGCCGCTAAACTGGAGGACAACAACAATGGCCGCACTCTTTTCCGCCGATTGGATGAGCCATCTCAAGGACGCCTGGAACGCCGAGCCGGAGGTCAAAGACAAGCTGGCCGAGATCGACTTCAACTCGGTCATCTATTGTGGGTTCAAGAACGAGGAAACCCCGCGCGGGGTCTTCGTCGTCGAGAAGGGCGAATGCGTGCGTGCGGGCGCCTGGTCGGAGACGGATCCACCGGCCAACTGGGACATGCGCGCCGACCTCAAGGACTGGCTCAAGTGGGTCGAGAAAGGCATCGGCATGGCCGGCATGGGCACCGCCTTCATGACCGGCAAGCTCAAGTTCAAGGAAGGTGACTACAAGGCGATGCTGAAGGACCCGCGCATGGCCAATCCCTTCGTGAAGAGCTTCGGGCTCATGCAGCAGATCCCCACCGACGAGCTCGGCTGAGCCTGAACCGCGCCAGCAGTGACATCAATCGCTTCGAGGTGACTGCGAGGTCGCCTCGAACAACGAGCTCGGCGGGACGCGGTTCAGGTTGATTGAAACATCTTCCTGCACTTGGCGTCTTGGCTTGATGACGGCTGTTTTCGGTTCAACCGAGCGCATATCCCGCATCGACATTGAGGCAGGCGCCGGTAATCCGGCGGGCGTCCTCGGACGCAAGGAAGAGGACTGCACGCGCCACGTCGCTCGGCTCGACGGCCTCTTGGCGTAGGCGGTGACGACGTTTGACGGTCGAGTCAATCAGATCGCTCGCTCCTCCCCACATCGGGGACTCCACCACGCCCGGAGCTACGGCGTTCACCCGAATGCCACGCGACCCCAGCGCCATCGCCAGTCGCTGAGTCAACATCTCCAGACCCGCCTTGCTGGCCGAGTAGCTCGTCGATGTACAGGTCTCGAAGGGGTGCTGCGCACAGGCCGACGACATGTTGATGACGACCGGGGCGGCACTGTTCTCGAGCAGGCCGAGAAAGCCTTGTGTCAGGGCGAAGGGCGCGATCAGGTTAACCTCCAGGGTCGTCCGCCAGGCATCGACCGTCTCCTCGAGATCGCCTTGGCTCAGAATCACGCCGGCATTGTTCACCAAGACATCCAGTCGCCCGTCCGCATCACGGATTTCGGCGATCAGACGCTCGCGGAAGTCCGCATGCGTCACGTCGCCTACCAGCAGACGTAAGCTCCCGCAGTCAACGGCGCGACCCCACAGACGGGCGAGCGCGGCGACCTTGTCCGGATCCCGCCCGAAGGTCACGACGCGATCGCCGGCGTCGATGAAGGCGCCGACGAGGCCCGCTCCGATCCCGGATGTCCCGCCGCTGATGCAGACGATGCGCGGCGCCGCCATGGCGGTCATCGCTCGCGCTGCCCGAGGTTGGCATGAATAAGCGCTCCGTTCAGCACCGGGGCATGGGCCGCGAAGGCTACGGTTTCGGCGATCTCTTCGGGCTCGATCAGCCGATCGAACGCCGACATCCCCGTCAAGGCAGCAAGCGTGTCCGGATCGCCGCCGATCATGGCGCGGATCTGCTCGGTATCCGTGAAACCGGGGCAGATCATGCAGGTGTGGATCCCGCGTCCGGCAAGGTCTTGGCAGGTGGAGCGCATCATCCCGGCCAGGGCATGCTTGGCGATCACATAGCTCGCCACGCCGGGAACCGCCTTCTCCGCCAGGGTCGAGCCGATGTAGATGATGCTCGACCCGGCGGCCATGTGCGGCAGAACCAATTGGTTCAAACCATTGGCGGCCACCAGGTTGAGCTCCAGCACGGACCGCAGATCATCGCTCGGCAAGGCGTCGATGCTGTCGCGACGCATGATCGATGCGTTGTGGACCAAGCAGATGCGCTCGGCATCGGCCAACCAGGTCCCGAGAGATGCGGCAATCCGATCGATGGCGTCGGGCTGCGCAAGGTCGCATGCCAGATTCTCCACGCCACGCTCCGTGCAGGGGCGGCGCGAGAGATTGACGACGACGCTGCCCTCCAACAGGAAGCGGGTCGCGACGGCGCGACCGATCCCCGAGCTCGCGCCGGTGACGACAACTAGATTCATGGTGTCCTCCAAGACGAAAAGGCCCATTGTCCGTCGCCCGACGAGACACCCAGCTCGATGACGCGTAGATCCCGGCCCACCAGCTCGGGTCGCACGCGCAGGCGTACAAGCAGCAGCTCGGCCAGCTCCTCGATCGTCACGTTTCGAACGGGCAAGAGCAGCACGTCACGTTCCAGAAAGGTCAAGCGCTCGTCGCCGAACCAGGCAAGCACCATCCCGTCGCTGCGTTCGATGCGCAGGTGCGGCGAGCGCTCCGGCAGAAGCAGGCGTTCGTCGAGCTCGTCGCAAAGCGCCTTGAGCACCCGTTTGAGCATGACGTAATCGAACGCCATGCCGTCCGCCCCGACCGGCGCCGTCACATTGCAGCGAATCCGAAAATTGTGGCCATGGAGATTCTCCCGTTCGGTCGCGGAGAAGATGGTGAAGTGACCGGCGCTGAAATTGAGATATTCCTTGCTGATCTCGATTCGGGTCAGGGTGTCAGTATCCAAGGTCGTCTCCGGTGCTGCTCGCGTGCCCCGGGACCGGAGCACCTGTCGGTGAAGGGCGCGATCGCTCGCCGCGCTTATCCGACACTTGGGGGATGTGGGGTCACTCAACCGAATCCAAGCTGAACCGCGTCCGCGGTGCAGGATAATGCTCGAGTCCACTTGCCCGTTCGAGGACACCAACGACGTTGGAGTCGACGCGGTTCAGGGAGAAAATTGAGGGACTGAAACCGCGCCGGCTGCAATCGCCGTTGATTCCTGCGAGACCGATTCAAGGAAAACGGTGCAAATCGTGCGGAGGCGCGGTTTAAAGGGGCTCCACCTCGCCGTCGTAAGGCTCGATCTCGGTCACGTCGATCCGGTAGCCGGCTTCGGCCAGGTCGCTGCTGGTGCGGATCACCCGAAGCGTCCCCGTCACCCAGACGGTATCGAACAGCTCGCCGACATACTCGCGACCTTCGGGCGCAACCACATGGATGGTCTGGTTCGCAGGCGGCGGCGGAACATGGATGCAGGCGCCGTAGTAGGGCACCAAGAGGAACTCGGTCATCCTGCGCTCATCCAGCTCCAAGGGCACGACGAAGCCGGGTAGACGAATCACGAGGCCATCCAGCTCCTCCACGACCGGGGCATCGGCCCAGAGGGCCATGAGCTTATCCATCAACTCGGTTGCGCGCGGATCGTCGTCGTCCATCTCATCGAGCGCGTCGAGGTCGAAGTCCTCGAGCAGGGTCTCGGGCTGCCACTCGACCGGGATCAAGCGATCCCAATCGATCTCCTCGGCCTGCACCGCGCTTGAGGTCGCGGACTCGGGTCCGGCCGATTCTTCGCCGCAACCCACGAGCCAGAGGACGAGGATGACCGGGAACAGCCGTGCAAACAGTTGCATCGTTGGACTCTCGAGGATTGGGGAGATTGCCGGGAAAGCTTCTATCACGAGGGATCGATCACTTACACCCGAATCGACAGCCCGTCCGCCAAAGACAACCGATACGCGCGATAACCGGGAATCAGACCGACCAGGAATCCGGCGGCAAGGACGAGCGCCAGCAACATCATCTCATGAGCCGAGAGTGTTCCGACAGCGACGAAGATCCCCATCGCCGAGAGGATCAGCGGCTGGGCCACCAGCAGGGCCGCGTAAAGAAGACCCAGGCCGACGAGGATGCCGAACAGGGTCAGCGCGAGCGCCTCGCCCAGGATCAGCGAGAAGACATGACCCGGACGCGCGCCCACCGAGCGCAGGATCGCCATCTCGCGCCGGCGTTCGCCGAGACTCGTCAGCAGCGCGGTCAAGAGACCGAAGAGACCCACGACGACGACGAATCCCGAGACCAGCAGCAAGGCCCGCTCGCCAACCGCGATCAGACCCCACAGCTCGGCGAGCGCCACGCCCGGCAGGATCGCCATGAGCGGCTCCGCTCGGTAGTCGTTGACGAAGCGCTGCACCTGGAAGGTCGAGATGCGCGAGGTCAGACCCACCAAGGCCGCGGTGATGGTTTTGGGGGCAAGGTTCATAGCACGCGCCGCGTCGGCATCCACGACCCGACCCGGCAAGGGCGCCCCGCCTTCCCAGCCGACATGGATCGCCTCGATCCCCTCCAGGCTCACGTGGACCGTGCGATCCACCGGGGTGCCGGTCGGCGCAAGGATCCCGGCAACCCGGAATGGATGGTCGTCATGCCGCGCGAAGGCGACATCCGATGCACCGTGCGCAATCACGACGGAATCACCCAAGCCGTAGCCCAGCGCCTTGGCCACCTCCGCCCCGAGCACCGCGTCGTAAAGGTCGGAGAAGGGCGCACCCTCGGCCAGGACGAGCGCGCGACCGCGGCCGTAGCGATAGTGCTCGAAATAGGCCGGTGTGGTGCCGAGGACGGGATATCCGCGGTGCGAGTCACCCAGAGAGATGGGGATGGACCAGGCGACACGGGTGTGGGCCGCGATGTCCTGGTAGGAGTCCCAAGAGATGTTGTTGGTGGCGTGACCGATCCGAAAGACCGCGTAGAGCAGCAGCTGAACCGGCCCGGTCCGCGCGCCGACGATCAAGTCGGTTCCCGAGATGGTGTTGGCGAAGCTCGCACGCGTCTCGGTGCGCAGGCGCTCCACGCCGACAAGCAGCGCGACGCTCAGACCGATCGAGAGGACCGTCAGCAGCGCCGTGCCACGACGATTGAGGAGGCTCTTCCAAGCCAAGCTCA
The DNA here is from genome assembly GCF_035467215.1 of Thiocapsa sp. GTDB lineage: Bacteria > Pseudomonadota > Gammaproteobacteria > Chromatiales > Chromatiaceae > Thiocapsa. The sequence goes on from NZ_DATITZ010000271.1 coordinate 16,193, forward strand.
GGATGGGCACGCGTCGGGGCGCCTAACCGCTCAGGCCTTCGATCCGGCTCGCCAGCGTGAAATCCAGTACGGTGATCCCGCCCGCGTCGTGGGTCGAGAGGTCGACGACGACTTGGTTGTAGACGTTGCGCCACTCGGGGTGATGATCCATCGACTCGGCCACCAGCGCTACCCGACTCATGAAGCCGAACGCATCGACGAAGTCCCTGAATTGAAATGCCTTGCGCAACTTACCCTCGGCCACGTTCCACGGCGACGCGGCGGAGGCATTGAGCTCCGAGAGCGCCTTCGCGATCGCTTCGGCATCGAGCTTGGCGCGGCTCATACTGAACCGCGCCCGGCACGACATGGACTGCTTGAGGATCTGTCAGGCTTCATAAGCATCCCCGGGGGTTTGAGCAGACGCGGTTCAGGAAGTGGACAACATCCAAAAGGAAAATGTCTGCTCTTCTCACCTAAACCGCGTCACAGCCAAGGTTTGTAGCCGCGCCAAAGGGGTGGATCACGCCGCCCCCGACATGAACCCCGAAAGCGGTTTAGTGATGGGCAATCTGTTTCTCGGTGAAGAGATAGTCCTTCAACTCCTTGTCGAAGGTCGGATCCTTGCGGCGGATCCATTCGAGCACCATGGCCGCATGCTCCTTTTCCTCGTCGCGATTGTGCGCCAGGATCGCCTTTAGATCCTCGTCCTTGCAGACGTCGACCCGCTGGTTGTACCAATCGACCGCTTCGAGCTCCTCCATCAGCGAGATGATGGCCCGGTGCATATCCCGGGTCTCGTCGGACAGTTCTTCGGTCGGCTCGTGGTAGCCCTCGTTCGCCATTGACACTTCTCCGAATCGTTTGGTTGACCGGTCGTGCGCATCGTCCGCACCCCGTCGATTGTCGGGCGTGCGGCGACGAAACACAACCGCGGCCTAGGACGCGCGGTCGCGGCGCAGGGTCTCGATCAGGATCTCGCGATTGCGGTAGCGAATGTCCTTGCCCTCGGCCACATAGATGACCTGCTCCGCAATGTTGGATGCGTGGTTGCCGATGCGCTCCAAGGCATGGGCGCTGGTCAAGAGACAGACGATCTGGCGCGGCGTGAACCCGGCGAGATCCTCTTGGCCGAGGATGTCGCGTACCTCGTCGGAGGCGTCGAAGAGTCGCGGCTCGTCTTCGAAGACGCCGAGCGCAAGCTCCACATCGAACCCGGCGACGGCCTGGATGCTGCGCTCGAACATGCAGCAGGCATGGTCGTCGAGACGTCGGAGCAGCTCCTTGAGTGCATCCGACGGGATGCCGCCTTGGCCGATGCCGCTTTCACGTAGAGCCAAGGACTGGCGCGCGATACGCACCGCCTTGTCGCCTGCCCGCTCGACGTCGCCGGCGATCCGGGAGAGCGCGAGCACGATGCGCAGATCCACGGCGGTCGGCTGACGGCGGGCGATGACCCGGAAGATCTCCTCGTCCGCGTCGAGCGAGAGAAAATCGATCTGAGGCTCGCGATCGAGAACTCGGTACGCCTGCGTCTCTTCGCCGTCCACCACCGCGGCAACGGCGGCTTGGGTCTGCTCGATAACCCGCTGCCCCATGTCGAGGATGATCCCGCGCAGCTTCGCGAGCTCTTGGTCGTAGCGGCGAACCGTGTGGCCGCCCGCGATGTCGCCCGCAGACGCGGCGTTGTTGTCTCCGACCATCAGCCGAACCGCCCGGTGATGTAATCCTCGGTCAACCTGTGCTTGGGGTTGGTGAAGATCTGATTGGTCTCGCCGACCTCGATCAGGTCCCCGAGATGAAAATAGGCGGTGCGTTGCGAGACGCGCGCGGCCTGCTGCATCGAGTGGGTGACGATGGCGATGCTGTAGTTGGCCCGCAGCTCGTCGATCAGCTCCTCGATGATGGCGGTGGCGATCGGATCTAGCGCCGAGCAGGGCTCGTCCATCAGGATCACCTCGGGGGAGACCGCGATGGTCCTCGCAATGCAAAGACGTTGCTGCTGGCCGCCCGACAAACCCGTGCCGGGCTTGTCGAGTCGGTCCTTCACCTCGTTCCAGAGGCCGGCCTTTTGCAGGCTCTCCTCGATCACCTCGTCGAGCTCCGCCTTGGAGTTGGTGAGGCCGTGGATACGAGGCCCGTAGGCGACGTTTTCGTAAATCGACTTGGGGAAGGGATTGGGCTTCTGGAACACCATCCCGACCTGCGCGCGCAGCGGCACCGGGTCAAGCCCCTTATCGTAGATGTCCTGACCATCGAGCTTGATGGACCCGGTGACGCGACAGCCGTCGATCGTGTCGTTCATTCGGTTCAGGCAGCGCAGGAAGGTCGATTTCCCGCAGCCCGACGGGCCGATCATGGAGACGACCTCGTTCTTGCCGATATCCAGGCTCACGCCTTTGATCGCCTGCGTGCTCCCGTAGAACACATCCACATCGCGACACACCATTCTTGGATTGGCGCAGGTCACATCGCCGACCGTAACCCGCGACTCGCGCCCACCGGCAAGCTCCGCCGAACTCATCGCGCCGGTACGTCGACTCATATCATCAACCGTGGTGCTCATAACTGACCTCAAGTATTTACCCGGCGCTCGAGGACGTCGGGGCCAAGTATGTTGCGAGACGCACTCACCAGCGCCTCTCGAACCGGCGCCGCAGCAGGACAGCGCCCAGGTTCATCAGGATCAGAAAGGCAAGCAGCACCATGATCGCCGCCGAGGTTCGCTCGACGAAGGCGCGTTCCGGACTGTCCGCCCAGAGGAAGATCTGAACCGGCAGGACCGTCGTCGGCGAGGTGAAGCCACTCGGAATGTCCACGATGAAGGCAATCATGCCGATCATCAGCAGCGGCGCTGTCTCGCCCAATGCCTGAGCCATTCCGATGATGGTTCCCGTCAACATGCCGGGCATCGCCAGGGGCAGCACATGATGCATCTGCGTCTGCAACGGCGAGGCCCCGACCCCTAAGGCCGCCTCGCGGATCGACGGTGGAACCGACTTCAGTGCCGCCCGGCTGGCGATGATGATGGTCGGGAGGGTCATCAGCGACAACACGAGCGCCGCGACCAAGGGTGTGGAGCGCGGCACGCCGAAGATCGAGATGAAGACGGCAAGCCCGAGCAACCCGAAGACGATCGAGGGAACCGCCGCGAGGTTGTTGATGTTGACCTCGATCAGATCGGTCCAGCGATTCTTCGGCGCGAACTCCTCGAGATAGAGGGCGGCGCCGACACCGATCGGGAAGGAGATGAGGAGGGTCAACGCCAAGGTGTAGAAAGAACCCATCAGCGCCCCCGCGATACCGGCCAGCTCGGGCTCGCGGGAGGTCCCGGTCGTGAAGAAGATGGTGTTGAAGCGCTTCTCGATGCGCCCCTGAGACTCGAGCTGCTCGACCCAGCCGACCGTCTGATCCTTGACGCGGCGCTCGCTCTCGGGAAGGTTCCGATCGATATGACCCTTCATCAGCATATCGATGTCGTCATCGGCGAGCAGCCAGACCTCTCGGGTGGTGCCGATCAGATCCGGATTCGCCAGGACCATGTCACGCAGGTGCGACGGCGCCCCCACGCTGATCATGGACCCGAGCGCTCGGGTCGCACGCCGGTCGGTCACATCCGGGAACTCGCTGCGCAGCGCATCCCGAATGACGGCCTGATAATTGGCGCGCGCCAGTGTCTCGGGATCGCGCGTCCCCGCGGGGTCGAGCGTCTCCGCCTCGAAGGTCACCGGGAGCTGGATGTAGGTCTGGACGAAGGCCGTGTGACCTTTCGCGATGATGTCGGCGAACAGCAATCCCACGAAGGTCAGCCCGAGGATCACCGCGGCGAGACCGACCAGACGGAATCGCCGCTCGCGGGCATAGCGCCGCTTCAGGCTCGCATTCACGACGTCGATGGTGCGTTTCGGCGGCACACCGGCCGCGTGGCTGTTACTCATACTGTTCTCGGTACTTGCGAACGATCTGCAGGGCGATCACGTTGAGAACCAAGGTCACCGCGAAGAGGGTCAGACCCAGGGCGAAGGCCGCCATGGTCTTGGCGCTGTCGAACTCTTGGTCGCCGGTGAGCAGGGTCACGATCTGAACGGTCACCGTGGTGACGCTGTCGAGCGGGTTCGCGGTGAGGTTGGCTGCGAGCCCCGCCGCCATGACCACGATCATGGTCTCGCCGATCGCACGGGAGACGGCCAAAAGGACACCGCCGACGATCCCGGGCAAGGCGGCCGGGATGATCACCCGGCGAATCGTCTCCGACTGGGTAGCGCCGAGCGCATAGGAGCCGTCCCGCATCGCCTGGGGGACCGCATTGATGACGTCTTCGGACAAGGATGACACGAAGGGGATGATCATGACCCCCATGACCAGACCGGCAGCCAGCGCACTCTCGGAGGCGACGTCGAACCCCATGGACATGCCGAGCTCGCGGATGAAGGGTGCAACGGTCAAGGCGGCGAAGAATCCGTAGACCACGGTGGGCACCCCGGCCAACACCTCGAGTGCCGGCTTGGCCCAGGCCCGTACTTTTCTCGGCGCATACTCCGAGAGATAGATTGCCGACATCAGGCCGATCGGGACCGCAACCAGCATCGCGATGGCAGACACCATCAGGGTCCCCGTGAAGAGGGGCACCGCACCGAAGGCCCCCGTGGCGCCGACTTGGTCGGCCCGCAGGGCTGTCTGCGGGCTCCAGAGGGTGCCGAAGAAGAAGTCGAGCGGAGAGATTTCCTGGAAGAACCGCAAGGACTCGAACAAGACCGAGAGCACGATCCCCAGGGTGGTCAAGATGGCGATCGAGGAGAAGACCACCAGGATGACCATGAAGATGGATTCGACGCGGTTGCGCGCACGCATCTGCGGCTTGGTCCTGGCCCAAGCGAAGGCCATGCCGCCGACGGCAAACGCCAAGACGCCGAGCCACATCGACCAGACTGCGATCTGACTGAAGAGCGAGAAGCGATCTGCGGCGGCCTGCATCTCCGGAGTCGCCACTCGCGAAACGATTGCGCCCGAGGCCAGATTCTTGATGTCGTTCACCAAGAGCCCGACGGCTCCGGGCGACAGCCCCTCGAGCATCGACCCCGGCAGCTCGGCCTTGACCAGAGTCACCAGGATCTCGTCCTGGAAAGCCGTCCAGAGCGCCATCAACAGGATCGCCGGAATCCCGGCCCAAAGTGCCGCATAGAGACCGTAGTAGGTCGGAAGCGAATGGAGTGTGCTGATCCGCCCCGCACCGCCGGCACTCGTGATGGCACGCTTGCGCCCGACATAGTACGCCAGCGACATCAAGCCGAGCACGATGATCAAAAGGGTCGATGTTTGCATAACCAGGACTGCGCAAAGACGGAAAACGGGTCAGCGGCCCGGGGGGCCGCTGACCGATCGGGAATGTCGGACCCGAGCACCGGGTCCTCCCGTCCCGGTCCTACTTGGCCGGCGCGGCCATCGGCTTGAGCGCCTTGGCCTGCTCGGCCACGCTGGCGCGCATGTCGTCAGGCAGCGCAATCAGACCCTTGTCGGCCAGATAGCCGTCGGGGCCCCACGCCTTGTCGTTGGTGAACTCGGCCACGTATTCCTGGATGCCCGGAATGGTGCCGACATGAGCGTTCTTGACGTAGAAGTAGATCGAGCGCGAGACCGGGTAGGAGCCATCGCCGATGGTCTCGAAGGTGGGCTCTACGCCGCCGATCTTCGCACCTTGCAGCGTGTCGGCGTTCTGGTCGAGGAAGCTGAATCCGAACACCCCGACCGCATTCGGGTTGGCGATCAGCTTCTGGACGATCAGGTTGTCGTTCTCGCCGGCCTCGATGAAGGCGCCGTCTTCACGGATGCCGTGACAGACTGCCTTGTGCATGTCCTTGTCCGAGTCCTTGAGCGCCTTCACGGAATCGAAGCTGTCGCAGCCGCCTTCCATCGCCAGCTCCACGAAGGCGTCGCGGGTGCCGGAGGTGGGCGGCGGACCCAGGACCTCGATGGCGACATCGGGCAGATCCTTGTTGATCTCGCTCCACTTCTTGTAGGGGTTCGGGACCAGCTTGCCGTCCTCGTTCGGGACATCCTTCGCCAGGGCCATCCAAAGCTCGCCCAGGCTGATGTCGAGGTCCGGACCGGTTTTGGCGTTCGCGATGGCGATGCCGTCGTAGCCGATCTTGACTTCGGTGATCTCCGTCACGCCGTTGGCCTGGCACTGCTCGAACTCGGACAGCTTAATCGCACGCGAGGCATTACTGATGTCGGACTTGTCCACACCGACGCCCGAGCAGAAGAGCTTGAATCCGCCGCCGGTGCCCAGGGACTCGACCTTCGGCGTGGGGAAGGACGACTCGCGACCGAAGGTCTCGGCGACCGCGGTGGAGAAGGGGAAGACCGTCGAGGAGCCGGCGATCCAGATGGAATCACGGGCCATCGCCTGGGTCGAAAGAGAAGCCGCGGCGAGTGTGACCGCTGCGGCGATAAGAGTCTTGTTCATGACATGACCTCCGGGAGGGCGTTGATAAGCGAGCCCGAATTGTGACCTTGCATCATGCCGATTGTATGAAGTTCATGTGACGATTCGATGACGACGCCGCGGCGAGCGCCGCCGACGCGAGGGTCAATTCTTGTTCGGCTCGCCGAGCGATCGGACCAAACGCATGGCGGCGTTGAAGAAGTCGTCGGTCGGGTGGCGCTCGCAGTTGGCTCGAATTCGGATCATGGCGGCATCGAGCTCGGCGCCCTTCAGCACGTCGCCCCCGGTTGCGAGATTCAAACCGGTCACGAGCCCGGACAGCCACTCCTGATAGCGGCGATAGCCCTCGCCTGCGAGCGCCTGCGCGCTCGGATCCGCCGGTGCGGTGGCCAGAAAATCCGAGCACGGCTTGACGCCCGCGCCCCAGAGCACGGGTGCCCCGGCGGCGAGCACACTCCCGAGCGGTCCGACAGCCAGCGCAACGCCGAGCAAGATCGGAAACACAGGTCCGCAAGGCGAGCGCGGGCGCACAAAATCAGTCATATCATGAATCCTTCGTCGGATGGGCTTGGTGGTCGACTGCAGGTATGATTCGCCGATTTGCCGACAGCCCGCAAGTCCATCTAATGCGCATCCTGATGATCTCCGACGTCTACTTCCCTCGCATCACGGGCGTATCGACGTCGATTCAGACGTTTGCGCGGGAATTCGTCGACAAAGGACATGAGCTCACCCTGATTGCGCCGGACTATTCGGCAGCCGGGGGCGAATCCGCCCCCGAGCCGTTCGAGGTTTTGCGCATCCCGTCGCGCTACCTGGTGATCGACCCGGAAGACCGGATGCTGCGTCCCCGCGAGATCCGTCGACACGATCGCATGCTGGCGAGCCGTGGATACGATCTGATGCACATCCAAACACCGTTCTTCGCGCACTATCTGGGCCTGGGGATCGCCAAGCGCTTGGGTATCCCGGTGGTGGAGAGCTACCACACCTTCTTTGAGCAGTATCTCCATCACTATGTCCCTTTCGTCCCGACGTCGTGGATGCAACGGCTCGCACGCGACTTCTCGACGGCCCAGTGCAACGATGTCGATGCACTGGCGGTGCCCTCGCACGCCATGCTCGAGGTCCTGAAGGGCTACGGGGTGAAGACGCCTGCGAGGGTCATCCCGACCGGGATCGAGCTCGTCCAGTTCAGTCAAGGCGACGGTGACCGTTTCCGCAACCGGTGGAGCATCCCGCCCGGACGTCCCGTTCTGGTGCACGTCAGCCGCCTCGCCTTCGAGAAGAACATCGACTTCATTCTGCGGATGCTCGTGCGCGTCAAGACGCAGGTCCCGGATGTGCTCCTCGTCATCGCGGGGGAGGGTCCGGCACACCGCCGGCTTCAGAGCCTGGCGAATCATCTCGGGCTGGCCGACAACACCTTGTTCACGGGCTATCTGGAGCGCGACGGGTCCCTCGAGGACTGCTACTGCGCCGGCTCGGCCTTCGTCTTCGCCTCGAAGACCGAGACCCAAGGACTCGTGCTCCTGGAGGCGATGGCGCTTGGCGTGCCGGTGGTCTCGACGGCCGTGATGGGCACAGCAGAGGTCCTGGCCGGCAGCGGCGGATCGCTGATCGCCGAGGACGACGAGACCGACTTCGCCGAGAAGACGGTGCGGGTCCTCAAGGATCCGGCACTGCGTTCGCGACCGCCTCGACGGCGAGTCGAGGCGGTCGCGCACGCCAGGTCCTGGTCGGCGCCCGTCCTCGCGGAGCGGATGTTGCAGTTTTACGGACAGGTCATCGTGCGGTCCGGGCGCCGTTGGGCGGCGGATCCGGCGGTCGACCAAACCCCGAAGACCGACGACGTCGGCTAAACCGCGCCCGGTGCGGTATGGAAGGTTTTCAGGCGGGATCGGCCCGGGCAGACTCAACGACCGCTGGAAAGGGCGCGGTTTAGGGTATTGAAGAAGAGATGGTTTTGAACCGCGTCCCTGCCGAGGGCCGTGGATGCACCAAACGTCGCGCTCACTCGAAAGTCGGCATGTCGGTCCAGACGCGGTTCGGCGGACATCAAGACTTCGGCAAGGTCACCCCGCGTTGGCCCTGATACTTGCCGCCGCGATCCTTGTAGGAGGTCTCGCAGACCTCGTCCGACTCGAAGAAGAGGATCTGAGCCACGCCTTCGTTCGCGTAGATCTTCGCCGGCAACGGCGTGGTGTTGGAGAACTCCAGGGTCACATGCCCCTCCCATTCGGGCTCCAACGGCGTAACGTTCACGATGATGCCGCAACGCGCATACGTGCTTTTTCCGAGACAAATCGTCAATACATTCCGCGGGATACGGAGATATTCGACCGTGCGCGCCAGCGCAAACGAGTTCGGAGGGATGATGCAGACGTCGGACTTGAGATCGACAAAGCCGTTCGAGTCGAAGTTTTTCGGATCGACGATGGCCGAGTTGATGTTGGTGAAGATCTTGAACTCGTCGGCGCACCGCACGTCGTAGCCGTAGCTCGACGTCCCGTAGGAGATGACCCGTCCCTGCTCGCCCTCGCGGACCTGAACCGGCTCGAACGGATCGATCATGCCGCCTTCTTCGGCCATATGGCGGATCCAACGGTCGGATTTGATGGCCATCGCGAAATCCCGGTGTGCGCGCAAAGCCGGAAAGGCTACACCGCGGAGCCGAGTACAACAACCAGGAGAGCCGCTGCCAAAAAGCACCCCTGTCGATTAGGGCCGTATAAACCTTCGGCAGCTCCTTATCACGGGAAGACGGAGTAGACGGAGAAGAGACATTCGTTGCTACGTGTGGTCCGTGTCTTTTCCAGCCGAACCTGCCATGGACTGGGCCGCTCGTCGAGATCGAATCCCAAAAAATCCTAAACTGCGCGCGGCACGACACCGACAGGAGTCCACGAGGCCGAAGCAAACCCGGCCCTCGCAGACTCCAAAAGGCGCAGTTTAGTTGTTTTGGATCACGATCCGCGGGAATTTCGAAGCGTAATCCTTGGCTTGCAACGACAGCTTGGCAGCGGTCTTGCGGGCGATCTCGCGATAGATCTCGGCGACACGCGAATCCGGCTGGGCGACCACGGTCGGCTTGCCGTTGTCCGTCTCCTCGCGGATGTGGCCGTTCAGCGGGAGCGAGCCGAGCAGATCGATGCCGTACTGCTCGGACATTTTCTGTCCGCCGCCTTCGCCGAAGATGTGCTCCTCGTGACCGCAGGCCGAACAGATGTGAGTGCTCATGTTCTCGACGATGCCGAGCACCGGAACTTCGACCTTTTGGAACATTTTCAGGCCCTTGCGCGCGTCGAGCAGGGCGATGTCCTGAGGGGTGGTAACGATGACCGCGCCCGACACCGGCACCTTCTGCGCGAGGGTCAATTGCGTATCGCCCGTACCCGGCGGAAGGTCAATGACCAGATAGTCGAGATCCGACCAGTTGGTGTCGTTGAGCAGCTGCTCCAGGGCCTGGGTGACCATCGGGCCGCGCCAGATCATGGGCGTTTCTTCGTCGATCAGGAAGCCGATGGACATCGCTTGAAGGTGGTAGGCGTTCATCGGCTCCAGACTCTTGCCGTCCTTGGATTCGGGCTTGCCGGAAATGCCGAGCATACGCGGCTGGGACGGGCCGTAGATGTCGGCGTCCAGAATGCCCACACTCGCGCCTTCGGCCGACAACGCAAGCGCGAGGTTGACGGCAGTCGTGGATTTGCCCACACCGCCCTTACCCGACGCCACGGCGATGATGTTCTTGATGTTGTCGATCGGCTTGAGCGACTTTTGAACCGAGTGCGACTTGATCTCCGAGGTCACGTCGACCTGAACCATCTCGACGCCCTCGACCTTCAGAACAGCCTCTTCGAGCGTCTTGGCGATGCCGGCGCAGATGGTCTTGGCCGGGAACCCCAAGACGACCTTGATGCGGACCTGACCGCCCTCGATCTCGATGCCCTTGATCGAATGCGCCGCCACGAGATCGCGCCCGAGATGGGGTTCCTTGTAGCCCTTGATGGCGGCTTCGACGGCTTCTTTCGTGGGTTCGGACATGAGGTACTCCAGGATAGATGGATGCGCCCGGCGCTGCCGGGTCACGAAAACAAGTGCTTTTCGGTAGGCCGCGATCATGCGCCCGGGATCGGAAAAGTTCCCTCGGAGTTATGGTGTGGACCTGCCTTAAATCAAGCCCAGACGCGAAACCCGCCGGCCCGGGCCGCTCTGTCCGGACCGCGACGGGCCGTGAGATACTGGGACATCGTTCGAGACCCTAAAGCCGATCCACTTGAGCCCATCCATGAGTCAAACCCGCGACATCCGGGGCGGCAGCCCTCGAGACATTCTGGTCACCAGCGCACTGCCCTATGCCAACGGGCCGATCCACATCGGCCATCTGGTCGAATATATCCAGACCGATATCTGGGTGCGTTTCCAGAAGATGCGCGGGCATGCCTGCTGGTACGTGTGCGCGGACGACGCCCACGGCACGCCCATCATGTTGCGCGCGCGCCAGGAGGGCATCACCCCCGAGGCGTTAATCGCGCGGGTCGCCGAGGAGCACGCGGCGGATTTCGCAGCCTTCCGGGTGGGTTTCGACAACTATCACTCGACGCACTCGGATGAGAACCGCTACTTCGCCAATCTCATCTACGAACGCAACCGCGACAAGGGCCACATCAGCAAGCGCACCATCACCCAAGCCTACGATCCGGTCGAGCAGATGTTCCTTCCCGATCGCTTCATCAAGGGCGAGTGTCCCAAGTGCGGCGCGCCGGACCAGTACGGCGACAACTGCGAGGCATGCGGGGCGAGTTATTCACCGAACGAGCTCAAAAACCCGCGCTCGGCGGTCTCGGGCGCCGTGCCCGAGCAGCGCGAGTCCGACCACTATTTCTTCCGCCTCGGCGACTTCGAGCCGATGCTGCGCGACTGGACCCGCGGCGGCGGTCTACAGGCCCAGGTCGCGAACAAGCTCGACGAGTGGTTCGACGCCGGCCTGCAGGAATGGGACATCTCGCGCGACGCGCCCTACTTCGGCTTCGAGATCCCGGACCATCCGGGCAAATTCTTCTACGTCTGGCTCGATGCCCCGATCGGCTACATGGCGAGCTTCCTGAATCTCTGCGAAAGCCCCCGCGGGCGCGCCGCCGGATTGGACTTCGATCGGTTCTGGGCCAAGGAGTCGACCGCGGAGCTGTATCACTTCATCGGCAAGGACATCATCTATTTCCATGCCCTCTTTTGGCCGGCGATGCTCCACGGTGCCGATTTCCGCACACCGTCCGCGGTCTTCGCACACGGGTTCCTGACGGTCGACGGACAGAAGATGTCCAAGTCGCGCGGGACCTTCATCAAGGCCCGCACCTATCTGGATCATCTCAATCCCGAATATCTGCGCTACTACTTCGCGGCCAAGCTGGGCCCGGGCGTCGATGACATCGATCTGAATCTCCAGGACTTCACCGCCCGCGTGAACTCGGATCTGGTCGGCAAGGTCGTGAACATCGCCAGCCGCAGCGCCGGGTTCATCGCCAAGCGTTTCGCGGGCAAACTCTCCCCGACCCTGGCCGATCCGCAGCTTCATGCCGATTTCGTGCAGGCCGGTGAATCCATCGCCCTCGCCTACGAGCGACGCGAGCTCAGCCGCGCCGTGCGCGAGATCATGGCGCTGGCCGACCGCGCCAATCAATACATCGACGAGCAGGCGCCTTGGGTGATCGCGAAAGACCCGGCTCGAGAGGCCGACCTTCACGCGGTCTGCTCGATGGGCATCAACCTCTTCCGCATCCTGATCGGCTATCTGCGCCCGATCCTGCCGGGCACCGCCGCCGATTCGGAAGCCTTCATGCGGATCGAGCCGCTGACCTGGGACGCGATCGCCGAGCCCTTGCTCGACCATGAGATCGCCCCCTTCAAGCCGCTGATGACCCGCGTCGAGCCGGCCCACATCGAGGCCATGCTGGAGGCATCCAAGGAAGACCTGAGCACGACGGCACCGCCGCCGGCCACCGCAGACGAGTCAAGCAAGTACCTGAGCGGGCAGCCGATTGCCGAGACGATCGACATCGAGACCTTCGGCAAACTCGATCTGCGCATCGCCCGCATCCGCTCGGCCGGTCTCGTCGAGGGCGCCGACAAACTCCTGAAGCTGGAACTGGACCTCGGCGGCGAGACCCGCACCGTCTTCGCCGGCATCCGCTCGGCCTACGACCCGAGCGACCTGGAAGGCCGGTTGACCGTCATGGTCGCCAACCTCGCCCCGCGCAAGATGCGCTTCGGCGTCTCCGAGGGCATGGTGCTGGCCGCCGGTCCCGGCGGCAAAGACATCTTCATCCTTAGCCCGGACGCCGGGGCGCAGCCGGGGATGCGGGTGAAATGAACCGGATAGCGCAGCCCGTGGACCGAGGGCAGCCCGGTTGTGCCGACGATAGAAGGCACAAGTTGCGCTAAAGGCTAAAGGTTACCTGATTAGTGTTCCCGGGGCGTTGCCCTGGGCTCGCGTGGTGAGCCCCGTTGGGGCAGCCGGATACCAGCGGGTTCGATTCATGGTCATGGCAGGCTCCGTCCGATGGTGGATCAGGGAGCATTCTGCGCCGATCGGTGGCTTATTCCGTGAGCCTGGCGGACGATTATTTCTAATCAGGAAAGGTTAAAGACTGGAGGCTGAAGGCTGGAGGCCGGAGGCGATTCCCCCATAACCCTTCAGTCCCGGTGTTGTAGCAAACCGCCCCCGAGGCGTATCCTTCGGCGATTTCGCGCTTGCAGCATTTCGCGACTCGTTCCGCGACCCGACAGCGCATCAACCGCCCTTCGCACGCCCCGAAGCCAAAGAGAGCATGACTGAATACGCGCTCATCCTGATCGGCACCGTGTTGGTCAACAACTTCGTGCTGGTGAAGTTTCTCGGACTCTGCCCTTTCATGGGCGTCTCGAAGAAGCTCGAGACGGCCGCGGGCATGGGTCTGGCGACGACCTTCGTGATGACGCTCTCCTCCGTGACCTCCTGGCTCGTGAACAAGTACATGCTGGTGCCGCTCGGCATCGAGTATCTGCGCATCATCGCCTTCATCGTGGTGATCGCCGCGGTGGTGCAGTTCACCGAGACCATCATGCGCAAGACCAGCCCGCTGCTCTATCAGGTGCTGGGGATCTTTTTGCCGCTCATCACGACCAACTGTGCCGTGCTCGGTGTTGCCTTGCTGAACCTGCAGGCCGAGCGCAGCCTGGTCGAGGCCACGCTTTACGGTTTCGGTGCGGCAGTCGGCTTCTCGCTCGTGCTGACGCTGTTCGCCGCGGTGCGCGAGCGTGTCGCGGTCGGCGATGTCCCGGAGCCTTTCCAGGGCAGCGCCATCGCCCTGATCACCGCGGGCCTGATGTCCCTGGCCTTCATGGGTTTCGCCGGGCTCGTGTCGAGCTGACCGGACGATCGCCATGTTGACCGCTATCCTCGCCATGACCGCACTCTCCGCCGTCCTCGGACTGCTGCTCGGCTACTCGGCCATCCGGTTTCGCGTCGAAGGCAACCCGATCGCCGATCAGATCGATGCGCTCCTGCCGCAAACCCAGTGCGGCCAATGCGGTCACCCCGGATGCCGACCCTATGCCGAGGCCCTGGCCCGCGGCGAGGACGAGATCAACAAGTGCATCCCCGGCGGGGAGGCGACCCTGCTCGCCTTAGCGGATCTGCTCGGGCGCGAGCCTGCCGCACTCGAGGTCGAAGAGAAGCCGCCTTCGGTCGCCGTGATCGACGCCGAGACCTGCATCGGCTGCACCCTGTGTCTGCAAGCCTGCCCGGTCGACGCCATCGTCGGCGCCGCCAAGCAGCTCCACGGTATCATCGCCGCCGAATGTACGGGCTGCGAGCTCTGTTTGCCGCCCTGCCCGGTGGAGTGCATACATATGGTGCCGATCGCCACCGACATCCCCCATTGGCGCTGGCCTTATCCGTCCAGCGAGCCCGCCTCCCGCACGGCGTCGCCCGAGCGGGAAACCGAGGCAGCCTGACCGGAGCCCTGCCATGGCAGCCATCCAATCACTCCTGCGCCGTGATCGCTTGTGGACGTTCCACGGCGGGATCCATGTGCCCGACGAGAAGGCGCTCTCGAACGTCCGCGCCGTGGAGGTCATGCCACTGCCCAAGCGCCTCGTGATCCCTCTGCAGCAGCATATCGGGGCGACCGCGCGGCCGGTGGCGACGGTGGGCGAACGCGTCCTCAAAGGACAGCTGTTGGCGCAGGCCGAAGGTTATGTCAGCGCCTGCATCCACGCCTCGAGCTCGGGCACCCTGGTCGCGATCGAGCCGCATCCGGTGCCGCACCCGTCGGGGCTCTCCGCGCTCTGCGCCGTGATCGAGACCGACGGCGAGGACACCTGGACCGAGCTGCCGGAGCCGATGACCCATTACGCGCAGCTGGACCCGTCCGAGATTCGCGAGCGCATCCGTTGGGCCGGCGTGGTCGGACTCGGCGGCGCCTCGTTTCCGACCAGCGTCAAGCTCAACCCCGGTCCGGATCAACGCATCCGCACCCTGATCATCAACGGGGCCGAGTGCGAGCCCTACATCACCTGCGACGATCTGCTGATGCGCTCGCGCGCCGGCGACATCCTCGCGGGCGCACGGATCATGCATCACTTGCTTGGCGAGCCGCGGATCCTGATCGGGATCGAGGACAACAAGCCCGAGGCGTTCGAAGCCATGCACTTC
>NZ_DATITZ010000272.1:0-9393 GCF_035467215.1 Thiocapsa sp.
GCAAAGCCTCAAGGCCGCCACCCTCAACACCGTCGCCGCCGCCCGCAAGATCGGCGGCGACGTGCATGTCCTCGTAGCCGGATCAAGCTGCAACGGCGCCGCTCAGGCCGCCGCCCAATTGCAGGGCGTCACCAAGGTGAAAATGGCCGACGCCATCCACTACGAGAGCCAGACCGCCGAGAACCTGACCGCCCTGGTCCTCGCCCACGCTGCGGGCTACAGCCATATCCTTGCCCGCAGCCAAGTTACTCAGCACAGCGACGCAGCCCGCCCGCACCGCCCGGACCCAAGCATGAACGACCCAAGTCGCAAGCTCCCCAGCCTCTCCGTGGTAATCCCCCTCTACCAGGAGGCGGACAACGTCGCGCCCTTACTGGCCCGGGTGCACGAGGGCCTCGCGGGCTATGTCGGGCCATGGGAGCTGATCTGCGTAGACGACGGCAGCCGCGACGGTACTGGGGCCCGCCTGCAGGACACGGCCCAGTCGCATGGCAGCCACGTCCGGGTGATCCGCCTCGGCCGGAACTTCGGCCAGACGGCCGCCATGCAGGCCGGGTTCGACGCCGCCCGCGGAGAGTTGATCGCCTCCCTGGATGGAGACCTGCAGAACGACCCGGCCGACATCCCGCGCCTGGTCGCTGAGCTCCTCGAACGCGACCTGGACCTGCTCCAGGGGTGGCGGCGGGACCGTCAGGACGCCCTGGTCCTGCGCAAGATCCCTTCCCGCATCGCCAACCGGCTGATCGCGCGGGTGACCGGCGTGCGCCTGCACGACTACGGCTGCAGCCTCAAGGTCTACCGTGCCGCCGTCCTCAAGCGCATCGCCCTGTTTGGTGAGATGCACCGCTTCATCCCGGTCTGGGTCGCCGGCGTCACGGCGCCGGAGCGCATCGGCGAGACCGAGGTCGCCCATCAGGCGCGTCGTTTCGGGACCTCCAAGTACGGGATCTCGCGCACCTTCCGGGTGCTGATCGACCTCCTCTCGGCCTTCTTCTTCCTGCGGTTCGGATCGCGTCCGGGACACTTCTTCGGCTCCATCGGGATCCTCTTCGGCGTGGTCGGGAGCGTCCTGATGGCCGACATGCTCTGGGTGAAGTTCGGGCTCGGTCAGCACATCGGGACACGCCCGATGCTCTTCGTGGCCATCCTCTTCCTGGTCATGTCGATCCAGTTCCTCACGACCGGGGTACTCGCCGAGCTGATGACGCGCACCTTCTATGCCTCGGGCGAGCACACCCATCACCGGATTCGCTGGCAATCGGATCCCGCACACGCGGATTGGAGGCACTCGGCATGAGCCAGCCCATCGCCGATCGCAACCCGAGCGGGATACTCGGGCGCATCCTGACCTTGCCCTGGCTGCTCGTCGCTGTCGTGCTCCTGAGCTTCTACTGGCAGTTGGGCGCGGTGCCGCTCTACGATCTGGACGAGGGTGCCTTCACCGAGGCGACCCGCGAGATGCTGGCGAGCGGCAACTTCATCACACCGCACAAGGACGGGGAGCCGCGCTACGACAAGCCGGTTCTCATCTACTGGTTGCAGGCGGCCTCGGCCCAAGCGTTCGGATTCAACGAGCTGGCACTGCGTCTGCCCTCGGCGATCGCCGCGACCCTTTGGGTGCTTGCGGTCTGGGGCTTCGTGCGCGAACGACTGGATCGCGAGAGCGCAGTCGTCGCCGGGTTGGTGATGGCCTTGAGCCTCCAGGTCTCGGTCATCGCCAAGGGGGCGGTCGCCGACGCGGTGCTCAACCTCTTTATCGCGCTCGCCTTCTTCGAGATCTATCGCTATTACCTTGACCCGAATCCCGCGACCAACCGCCGCTTCGTGCTGCGTGCCTTCCTCTGGATGGGGCTCGGCTTTCTGACGAAGGGACCGGTGGCGGTCTTCTTCCCGGTCGTGGTCAGCCTGCTCTTTTTCGGATCGCAACGCGCGCTGGGACGCTGGGCGAAGGCGGCCTTTGCGCCGAAGGGTTGGCTGGTGTTCGTTCTGGTCGCTCTGCCCTGGTATCTCGCGGTCTATCTCGACGACGGGCCCGGGTTCTTCCGCAGCTTCTTCCTGGAGCACAACGCCGGGCGTTTCGGCGATGCCATGCACGGCCATGCCGGCTTTCCGGGCTACTACCTGGTGATGCTGCCGATCATCCTGCTGCCCTTCACCGGCTGGTTCCTGCGTCTCTTGCCGGGGTTGCGTGCCGCCTGGTCGGATCCGCTCCAACGGTTTCTCTGGATCTGGTTCGCCACCGTCTTCGTCTTCTTCTCCTTCTCCGGGACCAAGCTGCCGCACTACCTGCTCTACGGGGCCACGCCGCTCTTCATCCTCATGGCCAAACATCGGGATCTGCTGGAGGGCCGCTGGCTCGCCTTTGCGGCGCCGCTGATCTTCCTCGGCCTGCTGGTTGCGCTGCCCTACGTCGTCGGCCTCGCCGAATCTCAAGCGGACAGGGCACACGAGATCGCCATGTTCCAAGAGGCGCGCGGGGTCCTGGGGTTCGACTATCGACTCGCCATGCTCGCCGGCTTGGCCGCGCTGATCGGTCTGCTCCTCTGGTCCCGCCCGCCCCTGTGGCAGCGGCTGATCCTTGCCGGGGTGATCCAAACACTGGTGGTCTACGGGGTCCTGGTCCCGCGGGTCTTCGAGGTGATGCAGGCACCGGTGAAGGAGGCCGGTCTGCTGGCAAAAGAGCTGGATCTGCCCACGGTGGTCTACCGCACCTCCATGCCGAGCTTCAGCGTCTATCGCGATGCCGTCACGCCCAATCGTCCGCCCCTGCCCGGCGAGCTGGTCTTCCTGCGTGTCGACAAGCTGGACGCCCTCGCGACTGATTACCCGGGCCTGCAGCGCGACATCGTCTACCGTCGAGGTCCGGTCGCCCTGGTGCGCATGGGCCGGGCGGACGACACGAGCGCCGTCGGCACTTCACCCGGACGATGACGATGCGCACTGATTTCTATGCATTCTGGAAACACGCCCTTCGCGAGCGTTTGGTCACGGGAGCGGACCGGACGCCACTCAGGTCGCCGAGCGGCGCGGTCTGGTTGTTGCGCTGGGCGTTGGTCTGCCTGATCGTCGGCCTGACCCTTTATCTTGGCGTCGGGTACGACGCCGGTTTCATTCGGATCAATGCCGCCGCGGCGGCCTACCCTGACTGGGTCTGGCAGTGTCTGACGGTGCTCGGCGACGAACGCGTCCCCTTCGCCCTGGCGCTCCTCTTCGCGCTGCGCTATCCGAGGGTGTTCTGGGCGCTGGTGCTCGCGGCGCTGATCGCGGCCGCCTACAGCCGCGGTTTCAAGGCCCTCTTCGACACGACGCGCCCGCCGGGCGTGCTCGCGGCCGATGCCTTCAATCTCATCGGGCCGAGCCATACACGCGCGAGCTTTCCGTCCGGTCACAGCGTGACCGCAGCGGTCTTTTTCGGCGTCTTGATCTACTACACGCGCTGGACGGCGCTGCGTGCGCTGTTCCTGGGGCTGGCCGTGCTGGCCGGATTGAGCCGGGTCGCGGTCGGTGTGCACTGGCCGGTCGATGTGGCGGCCGGTCTGTTCGGCGGGGCACTCGCGGCCTCGCTCGGTGCCGTGCTTGCAGCCCGGTGGCCGGGACCGGCAACGAATCTATGGGTTCATGTGGCCGTCGTGGGCTTGGCCGTGATCCTGGCGGTCACGTTGCTCTTCGACGATGCGGGATACACCGCGGCCGCCGCGCCTTTGGCCGTCCTTGGCATTCTCGCGGCGGGGATCGCTGCGGTGCAGTATCTGCTTCGACCTTGGCTCGCCTATCGACGAGGATAACCGTCGACGCTGCGTAGGGTAAGCGCCGTAGGTCGGGTTAGGCGCGCCGGCACCCCCTCGAATGCTGCCTGCCAAGCGCGATGCGCACCGTAACCCGACGTTTGCGATCTGCTCGAATGTTGCAAGTCGGATTACGCTTTCGCTAATCCGACCTACGACCCGACCAATGGATTTGGGTGTGCTGTCGAGCCAGGTCGCCCTGGCCCGACGGGCGGAGGATCAGAACTCTCCGGTGGCTCCTGCAGTAATGATGTCGAGCATCTGACCGTTGATCCCGAGCGCCAGCGCCTGAAGCTCGGGCGGCAGATCATAGGCGCTGATCAGCATGTCCAGGTTAAGCATCTGCAACCAGATCCGGCCCTCGTTGTCCTCGACCAGCGCGATACTGCATGGCATGTAGGCCGCGAAGATGGTGTTGAATCGAGCCATCTTGACCGCGTCTTCCGGATTGCAGAACTGGAAGATCTCCAGGCGCATCGAATCGATCCCGCGATTTCCGACCTCTTGCCCGACGTTGAGATGCGCGACCAAGCGCATGTTGAGCTCGACCGCCTTCGAGAGCATGGCCTCGCCCGCGGCATCGGCGGAAACGCCGGGCGCGAGGCCGATCTTAAGTACGGTGTGCTCGACATCCGACACCCGGATCTCGGGTGCGGAGTCGTCGGCCGCCATCAACGGCATGGATGCCAGAAGGGTGAGTGCAACGACGAGGCTCAGGTGTTTCATTCTTGTATCCTCAAGATATTCTTATGGATGTGTCCGACGCAGGGCTCAGTTCTTGTCGTCGATCGTGGTCACGAAGCCGATGATATCGAGGATGTCCTGGTCGTTGTAATCCACGAAGGTCTCGTCGTCCGGGTCGTTGGCGTGCATCCGCTTGCCGGCCTTGAACTTCTCGATCTGGCGGAAGAGATAGCCGTCGTACTGACCGGCAAGCTTGGGACTTTCCTTGCGCTTGTTCCCTTCGGCCTTGCGCCCGTGGCAGGTCTTGCAGTCGCTCTGATAGATCTCCTCGCCGTTCTCGACATCCGCACCTTCCGGGGTCGGGACATCGAGCGGGTGGACGGCGTCGAGATCGATGCTCGCGATATAGGCGGATAGGCTGGCGAGATCGTTGTCGGACAAGGTGCGCAGACCGCCGACCACGATCATGGCAGCATGCTCGCGCTCGCCGTCGCGGTAGTCGGTAAGACTCTTCATCAGATAGTAATCGGGCAGGCCCGCAAGGCGCGGATATTTTCCGCCCAAGATGCCCTGCGAGTATTGGCCGTGGCAGAGGGCACACTGGCGATGCAGGCGTTGACCGAGTTCCAAATCCGGTTCCGCCTCCGCATCGGAGGTGGTGGCGAACACCGAAGGGGCGACGGCCAAGGTGCCCGAAACAGCGAGGGAAAGAGCCAGCGCACGCAGAAAGGGAGAGCTCATACTCCAAACTCCAGGTGGATGATTGTTCTCGTGAGCGGCTACGATAGGAGATCAGCCGCATAGGTGCAACCCATTCAGGATCTTGGGTTTTCTTGCCGATAGAACCCCTTCTTTCGGTAGGGTCGGAACCCGTCGGGGCGGAGCCGCGCGGTCGGGCGAGGTCCGGTCGGTACCGCGAGCGAAACCCTCGATCAGGAATCGGCCGAGGGCATGCTCGTGGTGCGCGGACCGGAATCCGGCCGCTCGATTGCATCGCCCGCGTGAGCGCCGAGCAGGCTGCCCGCAATCTCCTCTCCGGCACGACGCCCGGAATGCAGCGCCCATTGAATCGAGGGCGCCGACCGATATTCCCCGCAGGTCCAAAGCCAATTGGATTGACGCAACCGCACCGCGCCGGGATAGACGACAGGCGGCGACTGAACCGGCAAGGCACGCGGCAGCCGATACACCGCCAAGCGCACCCAGCCGAGGACCTGATCGCCGAACCAGCCGATCAGCTCGCGACGCAGGTCGGTCTCGAGCGCATCCGGGTTGTGCTCCGCGCCGTGCACGTTGACCGCGATGAGGCTCTCGTCCCGCGGGGCATAGTGATCCGAGAGATTGCTCGGACACAGCAGGCTGTTGATCCGCCCTCGCCCCTCGCCGTTGACCACGAGATACGGCCCCTCGATCGGCGGCGCACTCGCCGCGAAATACACGCAGGTGGTTCCGCGCCCCGCCACCGCCGCGCTGTGCGATCGACCCAGGAGACGCGCCGTCTCGTTGCCCTCGGTCGCCAGCACGATGGTGCCCGCCCGCAGCCGTTCGCCCGTGTCGAGCACGACTTGTTGATCCAGGATACGCTCCACGCGCGCGCCGAGGCGGATGGACTCCCGAGGCAACCGCTGCGCGAGCTGCGCAGGGAGCTCGCCCATGCCGCGCGCCGGCAGGGCCGTATCGCCCAGCGCAAAGGCACGAAACACGAACTCGAACGCGCGCGAAGACACGCCCAGCCCAGGCTCGAAGAAGACGCCGCTGAAGAAGGGTTTGAAGAAGCGCTCGATCATGCGCGCGGAGAAACCGAGCTCGCGCAGCAGGGTCAAGGCCTCGCGCTCCGGACGCGAATAGAGCGCTTGAAGATCGCCCGCGAGAGCCCGGCGACGCAGCGCGAGGAGTCTTAGCTTGTCGCCGAGGCTTCCCACCGGAGAGACCAGCATCTCGGAGAGCCGTGTCGGACGGCGCCAGATGTCGCTCACGCGATGCAGCTGCCCCTGCGTGCGCACGAGCGCCCCCGGATAGAAGGGACGCAGATCCAGGCGTGCATAGTCGAAGAACCGCTGCGCCTCGGGATACCAGGTCTGCAAGACCTGAAAACCCCGATCGAGGAGAAAACCGTCACGTCGATCGGTACGCACACGCCCGCCCGGGGCGTCCGACGCCTCGATCAGTAGGGGCTCGAAACCCCGCTCGCGCAGCGTGACGGCACAAGCCAGTCCGGAGAGACCGGCACCGATGATGATGACGTCTGTGCTCATGGTTAAACCGCGTCCGGAGTGCTAATCGTTGAGTTCATCTTGGCTTGTTCTTTGGACAACCCGCATCGACTGTGGGGACGCGGTTTGAGACGATCGTGTAGGTGCGAATTTATTGGCACGCACCGCCCGTTGTGCTGACGATAGGAAGCACAACTTTCGCCGACGGTTGGTTGTGCCTCGCACGGCTCGGCACAACCTCCGCTCCTCACGAGACCCTCTCTCCTTCAACCGCTCACTCCCGTCGCCAATTCTGCGCGTAGCGCCTCCGCCCGCCGGCGAATCGCGCCGAGGCGCTCGGGATCCATCCGCGCGAGATTCCGCCACTGCAACGCAGTGCGCGGATGGCTGGCGAACCGATCCCGGTGCCGATCGAGAAAATCCCAGTAGAGCGTCGTGAATGGACAAGCGGCCTCACCGAGGGCCTCCTTCGGATCATAGCGGCAGTGCCGACAATAGTTGCTCATCCGATTGATGTATTGGCCGGTCGCGACATAGGGTTTGGAGGCCAACAGCCCGCCGTCGGCGAACTGGCTCATCCCGATCACGTTGGGCGCCTCGACCCATTCGACGGCATCGACGAACATCGCCAGATACCAGGCATGGATCTCGCGCGGCTCCACCCCGAGCAGCAACGCGAAGAGTCCGGTCACCATCAGGCGTTGAATGTGGTGGCCGTAACCGTATTCGAGCACCTGTCCGATCGACGCCTCGAGACAAGCGTAGTCGGTCTTTCCGGTCCAGTAAAAATTCGGGAGCGGACGGTGTGCCTTCAGGACATTCGCTTCGAGATAGACCGGCCCCTCGCGCCAATAGATCCCGCGCACATATTCACGCCAGCCGAGGATCTGGCGGACGAAACCTTCGACCGAGGCGAGCGGCGCCTGGTTCGCCTCGAAGGCCGCGATCGCGGCATCGATCGCGGTGCACGGATCGAGCAGCTTGAGATTCAGCGCAGCCGAGATCCGAGCGTGATAGAGATAGGGCTAGCCGGTCCACATGGCGTCTTGCCAAGGGCCGAAAGCGGCAAGCCGGTTGCGGATGAAGTCATCGAGCGCCTCGCGCGCTTGGGCGGCAGTCACAGGCCAGTCGAAGCGCTCCAAGGTACCCGGTGCATTCGGGAAACGCTGCTGGATCAGTGCGATCAGGTCCCGCGTGATGGCGTCGGGAGGAAACCCGACCGGTTCAGGCACCATGCCCGGACCCTGCCGACCAAATGCCTTGCGATTCTCGTGATCTAGGTTCCACTGCCCGCCGACGGGTTGCGCGTCATCCGCCGGGCCTTCAATCAGGATGCCTTCCCGCTTGCGCAGATGACGATAGAAGTGCTCCAAGCGAAGCCCTTTGCGACCGGCCGCCCAACGCTCGAAATCCGTTCGCGAGCAGATGAAATGCTCATCCGGGCGGATCTCGAGCGGCACTGCATTGGTCAGGGCGACGGCCCGCAAGGCGGCGAGAACGCGATGCTCTCCCGGCTCGGTCAGGATCAAGCGCTCCGGGCGCAGGACCCGAATCGCCGCGGCGAGACCCGCGGCGAGCGACGGATCCGCCTCGACATCGAGCGCCCGATAGTGGACGTGGATCCCAGCCGCCGCCAAGGCGTCGTGGAAATGCCGCATCGCGGACAGAAACAGCAGGATCCGCGCCTTGTGCGACGGCACATGGGTCGACTCCTCGACCGCCTCGCACATCCAGACCCGATCGCGTGCCGGATCCAGATCGCGCAAGGCCGCGGCCTCGGCGTCGAGCTGATCCCCGAGGACGAGCACCAGTTGTCGGCAGATTGGATCGGTCATGGTTACCGGAGTCAGCGTTTGGATTTAGTGCAGCACGGCAGATGTGTCGATACCTTTCGTTGTCGTTGTCGACGATCGATACGACCGCGATTACGACAACGACAATGATCCCGGACGCTCTACACTGCACAAACAGCGATGTCCCGGAATAAGCGGCGCGACGGCACATGGCTGCTATCGGGCGACTAAAGTCGCCCCTACAGGCCCTACCGCCTCAAGCCGAATAGGCGATCTGCCGCCGAAAAAGGGTTTGGACCGTCGCGATGTCGTCGGCCTGATCCGCGGTCTTGTCCGGACGGTGGCGCTTGACGCGCGCGAAGCGCAAGGCTAGCCCGGCCGGATATTGTGGACTTTCCTGCAGCTCGTTGAAGGCGATCTCGACGACCAGCTCGGGACGCACATGCACCACCTGGCCGTCCTGCGCCACCGCGAGCGCGCTCAGACGCTCGGTCTGCCAGGTCAGCATGGCGTCGGTCAGACCCTTGAAGGTCTTGCCCAGCATCACGAAGCCGCCCGCCGGGTCGCGCGCCCCCAGATGCAGATTGCTCAGCCAACGGCTGCGCCGCCCGCTGCCCCATTCCGCCGCCAGGATCACCAGATCAAGCGTCTGCGTCGGCTTGATCTTGAGCCACTGCCGACCGCGCGCTCCGGCCGCATAGGGCGCCGCCGGGTCCTTGGCCATGATCCCCTCGTGACCCGCTGCGAGTGCACGATCCAGGAAGGCACGGGCCTCGGCCGCATCGCTCGGTTGCAGCCGCGGAATGAGTGCGCGCTCCGGAACCACCTCGGCGAGTGCGCCGAAACGCTCCCGCGCCGGCGCGTCGATCAAGAGGGTCCCGTCGCATTGGATGCAATCGAAGAAGAAGGCGCTCAGCG
>NZ_DATITZ010000273.1:0-1640 GCF_035467215.1 Thiocapsa sp.
GCGGTGGCGAGATGTCCGCGGAAATGGCTTTCTCCGCTGAGGTTGACCAGCTGCGCCGGGGTGCGCGTGGTCATCTCGTCCGCCCAGAGTGCGTGATAGTCGACCGTGACCAGGGTGGTCGGGTGGGCCTGCATACCCCAGCCGAGATTCAGACGACTCAGGTTCGTCGCCTCGCCGACGCGGCTTTCCAACGGCCACTGATAAATCATCAGCTCGCTCCACTGCGGCCAGCGGCCCCAGAGCGGGTCGAAGGCCTGGGTGTCGTTGCTGTCGGGGTCGTTGCCCGAGAGAAACTCGTAGCCGAGATGAAAGCGGTTGGCGAGCGGATCATTCAGGCTGTAGGTGGCGCGTCCGTTGAAGGCGAAAGCATCCAGGTCCGCATCATTGCGGGTGCCCCATTGGTAGGCGCCCTCGGCGCGCAGCGCCCAGTGCGGGGTCGGCTTGGACTCAGCGCGCATACCGAGCGTGTAGGCGACACCTGAGTCGGGCGGGGACGGAAAGGGCGCGCCGTTGTTGACCCGAATATTGCCGGGTGTGTTCTCCGGCGTGCTGCTCTTGTACATCAGATAGGCGTCGAGGTCGGTGGCCTTGACCAGGCTCTTGTTGCGGGCATAGAGGATGGCGCCGGTCTCGTTTTGCTCGATTTGATCCTCGATCTCGCCGTTCAAGGGACTCGGGAAGCGCCCGGTGTCGGCGTCCTGATTCAGGTAGATGAGATCGAGCGTGGTCCCGATGGACTCCAGGTTATAGGTCGCGCGGGCCGCATCGAAATAGATGGTCCGGGAGCCGTCGAGCGGGGTGCCGTCTAGGACCAGCCAGCCGTTGCCGAGGATGATCTCCTGGCGACCGAGCTTCACCGAGAGCGGCGAGCCGGCGATGTCGTTGAAGGTGACATCGAGCAGATCGAAGAAGAGTCCGCCGCTGTACCAGGTCTCGAAACCAGGGATCGGCCACTGATTCTCCTTGGGCTTGTTGGAGTGACGGCCTTCCCACATGAGTCGCGCGGTAGCGACGATATGGTCGGTCGGTGCGTAGATCCCCCAAAGACGTCCGCGATACCGCTGAAAGGTCCGGTCGGCCGTCGGGCTCTGGTCGTTCAGGCCGACATTGCCGATGAAGACCTGGCGAAGACGCAGATCCGCCCCCGGCTTGAAGCTCGAGACCGCCTCCGCCTCTTGAGTGCCGGCCGAGGCGCCTGCCGAAAACAGCGCGGCGGCGAGAGCCGCCAGCCATGTCGATGCGTGTCTAGAAATCATCGTCCACCTTCTTCTCGTCAAGCGCCCAGAGGCGGTCCTCGGGTGTCACCTCGTCGCGCGCCGCGTTGCGACGGACGAGCCCGTAGATGATGCCGATCACGGCCATCGAGATGGCGCCGAGATAGGCCATAAGGACATACGGATCATCGATACCCAGCATCCCATGCGCTCCTGAATTGAATTGCGTCCGAGGCTACGGTTGATCTGGTGCAAACGCGTTTCGTCGCCGCGCCTAAAGCAAACCTAGTGCTCGACCGAAAACCCCATTTTTACCCGTCCCGGCACCGCGTCCTGAATGGCGGACCGGTGCCGGTGCATTCAATTGAACCTCATTCGCTGCGGATTCGCGGAATCAAGCTGCCTTAATGAGAATGAATCGCATCG
>NZ_DATITZ010000274.1:0-17851 GCF_035467215.1 Thiocapsa sp.
GCGCGGCCTTCCAGCCGCCCAAGTCCTCGATCGTGACCATATCGACCTGGACGAACCGATCCTTGTACCGTGCCGCGACCTCCGGGGCGGTGGGGCGATAAAAGTGTTTGGCGGCAAGCTCCTGGCCCTCGGGCGAGTAGAGGAATTCCAGATAGGCCGTCGCGACCTCGCGTGTTCCCTTCTTGTCCACGGTGCGATCCACGACCGTGACCGGCGGCTCGGCGAGGATCGACAGGGATGGAACGACGATCTCGAACTTGTCCTCGCCGAACTCCTCGAGTGCGAGGAATGCCTCGTTCTCCCAGGAAAAGAAGACATCGCCGAGCTCGCGCTGCACGAAGGTGGTGGTCGAGCCGCGGGCACCCGAATCGAGCACCGGGACATTCTTGTAGAGTCGCGCGATGAAGTCCTGCACCCGGCCTTCGTCGCCGCCGTATTCCTTTTCGGCCCAGGCCCAAGCCGCCAGATAGTTCCAGCGCGCCCCGCCCGAGGTTTTGGGATTGGGCGTAATCACGGCCACCTCTTCGTTGCCCAGATCTCCCCAGTCCTTGATCCCTTTCGGATTACCCTTGCGGACCAGGAAGACGATGGTTGAGGTATAGGGCGAGCTGTTCAGAGGCAGTCGCGACTGCCAGTCCTCGGCCAAGAATCCCCGGGCTGCGATGGCATCGATATCGTAGGCCAGGGCCAGGGTCACGACATCGGCTTCCAGTCCGTCGATGACCGCGCGCGCCTGCTTGCCGGCCCCGCCGTGCGACTGTTGAATCCTGATCGTCTCGCCGGTCCTCTCCTCCCAGTGTTTGCTGAAAGCCGGGTTGAATTCCTGGTAGAGCTCGCGCGTCGGGTCGTAGGAGACGTTGAGCAGGGTCGTCTCGGCCCTAGCCGCTCCAAGGGCGGACAGCATGAGCAGGGCAACGAGGGAGAAGGATGGATGGAATCGGAGGCTGGTCATCGTGGACTCTGCTCGGTACGGATGAGAGTGGAGCCTTGATTGAAACGCCGCAGGCTGGCGGAACGAACCAACAAAATCTGCAAACCTTATCGCCCCCGGCGATGGCGATCCCGCTGCCGATCGCTTATCTCAAAAACCGCATAGCATCCCGGTAAATCGATCGTTCGCGGTGCGGACGTACCGCGCTAAGCTCTAAACGTGTCCGGAGCGATCTGCGGTCTCTCGACCCTCGCAGATCCTGGTTTGGACGCGCCCTAAACCTTCTGTTTACCGCCCGAGGCCGTCGCCGAGGGATAACCCCGCGCAGGTCCAGGACAACTGCCGATGACGATCGCCGCCTATTTCAACCCCACGCGCCAGACTCGAGTGCTGCCGGGCTTCGGTCTCGCGCTCGGCTACACCCTGGTCTATCTCTCGCTGATGGTCTTGATCCCGCTATCGGCGGTCTTCTTCAAGAGCGCGACCCTGTCGTGGGGAGAATTCTGGGCCATCGTCGGCTCGCCCCGGGTCGTCGCGACCTACCGGCTGTCCTTCGGGGCCTCCTTGCTGGCCGCGGCCGTCAATGCGGTCTTCGGTTTGGCGCTGGCCTGGGCCCTGGTGCGCTACAGCTTCCCGGGTAAGAAGCTGATCGACGCACTCATCGACCTGCCGTTCGCGCTGCCGACGGCGGTTGCGGGGATCTCGCTCACCGCACTCTATGCCGGCAACGGCTGGATCGGCAGTCTGCTTGCGCCGCTCGGGATCAAGGTCGCCTTTACCCCGCTCGGTGTGTTGGTCGCGCTGGTGTTCATCGGGGTGCCCTTCGTCGTGCGCACCGTTCAACCGATCCTGGAGGATCTGGAGACCGAGCTCGAGGAGGCCGCCGCGAGTCTGGGCGCCGACCGGCGGCAGACCTTTACGCGGGTGATCCTGCCGATCCTGCTCCCGGCCCTCCTGACCGGCTTCGCACTGGCCTTCGCCCGGGCGGTCGGCGAGTACGGGTCGGTCATCTTTATCGCCGGCAACATCCCGATGGTCTCGGAGATCACGCCGCTGATCATCATCACCAAGCTCGAGCAGTACGATTACGCGGGCGCCACCGCGGTCGCCGTGGTTATGCTCGTCTTCTCTTTTTGCATGCTGCTTGCGATCAATCTCTTGCAGGCATGGAGCGCGAAACGCACCGGGAGGAATCGCTGATGGCCGCCATAGGTGCGCTTTACGGCCGGGGCGATGCCCGCCGTTACGAGACCAATGCCGCCACGCGTGAGACCGCGGCGGTGAAGTGGCTGATCTTGACCGCCGCTTTGAGCTTCTTCCTGCTATTCCTCTTGATGCCGCTCATCGCGGTCTTCGTCGAGGCACTGCGCAAGGGATGGTTGACCTATATCACCGCGATCGCGGATCCGGACGCGCGCTCGGCGATCCGTCTGACCCTGCTGGTTGCGGTCATCTCGGTGCCCGTGAACCTGGTGTTCGGCGTGGCCGCGGCCTGGGCGATCGCCAAGTTCGAGTTCCGCGGCAAGCGGTTCTTGACCACCCTGATCGACCTGCCGTTCTCGGTTTCGCCCGTGATCGCAGGCCTGATCTTCGTGCTCCTGTTCGGCGCGCACGGCTGGTTCGGGGCCTGGCTGTTCGCGCACGACATCAAGATCATCTTCGCCGTCCCGGGCATCGTGCTCGCGACCGTCTTCGTCACCTTCCCCTTCGTCGCGCGCGAGCTGATTCCCTTAATGGAGGCGCAGGGCAGGGAGGAAGAAGAGGCGGCGGTCGTGCTCGGCGCCAACGGTCTCCAAATCCTATGGCGCGTGACGCTCCCCAACATCAAATGGGGCCTGCTCTATGGGGTGATCCTGTGCAACGCGCGCGCGATGGGCGAGTTCGGGGCGGTGAGTGTCGTCTCCGGACACATCCGGGGTCAGACCAACACCATGCCGCTGCACGTCGAGATCCTCTACAACGAATACAATTTCGCCGCGGCCTTCGCCGTGGCCTCGCTGCTGGCATTGCTGGCACTGGTGACCTTGGGGCTGAAGACCTTCGTCGAATGGAAGGCCGATCAGGGCATCAGGCAACCCGATTGAGGAGTCTCCGATGAGTATCCAGGTCGAGCAGATCAACAAAACCTTCGGCCGGTTCGTTGCTTTGAACGACGTCTCGCTCGATTTCCCGACAGGTGCATTGACGGCGCTGCTGGGTCCTTCGGGATGCGGCAAGACGACGCTCCTGCGGGTAATCGCCGGGCTGGAGGCCGCGGACTCGGGACGCGTCGTCCTGGACGGCGAGGACGCCTCGGACACCCATGTGCGGGAGCGCCGCGTCGGCTTCGTCTTTCAGCACTACGCCCTCTTTCGTCACATGACGGTCCTGGAGAACGTCGCCTTCGGGTTGCGCGTGAAGCCGCGGCGCGAGCGTCCCACGGATGCCGAGATCCGACAGCGCGTCCGGCGTCTGCTCGATCTGGTGCAGCTCGGCGCCCTGGCCGATCGATTCCCGGCGCAGTTGTCCGGCGGCCAGCGCCAGCGCGTCGCGCTCGCCCGCGCCCTGGCGGTGGAGCCGCGGGTGCTGCTGCTCGACGAGCCCTTCGGCGCGCTCGATGCCCAGGTCCGCAAGGAGCTACGGCGTTGGTTGCGACGTCTGCACGACGAGCTGCACGTGACATCCATCTTCGTCACCCACGACCAAGAGGAGGCCCTGGAGGTCGCCGATCGCGTGGTGCTGATGAATCAAGGGCGCGTCGAGCAGATCGGCACCCCGGCAGATGTCTACGAGCACCCGCAGACGCCCTTCGTCTATGGCTTCCTGGGTGCTGTCAATGTGTTCCACGGGCGGATCGACGGGGCGCATCTGCGTGTCGGCGGCTCCACCTTGCCCTACGACGGGCCCGACGCCGGCCAGGTCGCGGACGCGATCGGATTCGTGCGTCCGCACGAATTGGACATCCTGACCGATCCGGCCGCGCCGCACGGCGTCGAGGCCATCGTGGCGCGGATCCTCGCCTTCGGCTCCGGGGTCAGGGTCGAGCTCGACCGCCTCCCCGACGCATCGCGGCGCGGCGAATCCGCCGACCATTACGAGGTCATCCTGCCGCGCGAGCGAATCCAGGCACTCGCTTTGACCGAGGGGCAACGGGTGCGCCTGTCGGCCTCGCGGATCCGGGTCTTTCCTCGCGAGGCTGCCTGACGTGAACTTCCAGCAGCTGCGTATCCTGCGCGAGGCGGTCCGGCACAACTTCAACCTAACCGAGGTGGCCAACGCGCTCTATACCGCCCAATCGGGCGTCTCCAAGCACATCAAGGACCTGGAGGACGAGCTCGGGGTCGAGCTGTTCGTGCGCCGTGGCAGGCGTCTGCTCGGCCTCACCGAGCCGGGCAAGGAGCTCATGCCGATGGTCGAGCGCATCCTGCTCGACACCCAAAACATCAAGCATCTCAGCGAGCAGTTCGCCCGGCACGACGAGGGGCGTCTGGCCATCGCCACCACCCACACCCAGGCCCGCTATGCCTTGCCGTCGGTGGTGACGCGCTTCAGACAGACCTTTCCGAAGGTCTATCTGGAGCTGCACGAGTGCGGCCCGCGCGAGATCGTCGCCCAGTTGCGCGCCGGGCAGGTGGATATCGGAATCGCCACCGAGGCGCTGGCCGGCGAAGAGGATCTGGTCAGCTTCCCCTACTACCAGTGGCGGCATGCCCCGATCGTCCCGGTCGGGCACCCATTGACGAGCGTCGAGCGCCTCACACTCAAGGCGATCGCCGACTATCCCATCATCACCTACTACCCCGGCAATACCGCTCGGGCGCGCATCGATGCCGTCTTCGAGCGTGCCGGGCTCTCGCCCGACGTGGTCATGTCCGCGCTCGATGCGGATGTCATCAAGACCTATGTGGAGCTCGGTCTGGGTGTGGGGATCGTCGCGGCGATGGCCTACGACCCGGTCCGCGATGCCGGCCTGCAATTGCTCGAGGCCCCGGGTCTGTTCGAGATCAACACCACCTGTATCGCGCTGCGACGGGGCCAGTATCTGCGCGATTACGCGCTGCGCTTCATCATGGACTGCGCGCCTGGCCTGACTGCGGCGGGGATCAGGGGCGCGCTGTTTCCGAAGGTAGGCGGGGTTTGGCGATGATCGGGGCAGCTCGGCGCCGATGTCGGCGACCTGCGCCGATCGGGGGGTGCCACTTCGCCGGAAAGGCGGTGGCTCGCCTAACAGGCGCGCTTCAGTCGCTCCGACACGCAAATGTGTCGCCGACGGGTGCTTTTGGAAGACCGGCTGTCCTGCGAAAGATGTGCTCCCGATGCCACGCCGGAAAGGCCCGGTGCTTGTCGTCGAGTCGGTGCACCCGAAGCGGCTTGTCCAGCCCCAGGATTTGCCTCGGGGCTGGACCGAGCAGGTTCGACACGATGACCCGGCCGGCGTCGTCGATGGTCATGAATCCGCGGTCGAAGGCGGCGTCGATCTGAGGGGCAAGCAGCAGGCCGTTGAACAGGTCCAGGCGTTCGGCATCGGTGCTCCGCCCAAGGCGTGATGTGACTCGCGCGCAGGAGCTCGGGTATGGCCAGTCCGGTCACCGTGCAGACGCCATCCCAATCATCGATCAGACCGTTGCGGAACAGATCCTGACCCTCGCGTTGGAAGACCAGTCGCTCCGCCCCCGTCGTTCTCGGAAGCGACGCCGTCCGTTGGAGGAACGCCTGCAGCGGCGCATCCGGGAGCGCCCGCGACAATTGAAAAGCGCGCCGGATCAGGCGGTGAAGCGACGCCACGTCGCCCAGGCGAAGCGCAGCACAGGCGTCCGGCGGCAACGGGTCCGTCCAGGGTGCTCCCGGATCGGTCAGGACCTGGCAGATCTCCCGGCGAGAAAGGGTAACCCCGCAACGCGTGCCGTCCAGGACGCAGAGCCAGATGCGCAGGCTGGTCTGACTGCTCGCGAAGGGAATCCATTTCCCCTCACGCTTCCCCTCCAAGTCGAAGCCGTTGTCCGTTGCCGCCTTCTCCAGCAGGGTGCCCCAAATCGGCATTGGGATCATAGGCGCGCCCTGCGAGCGCCATATCCGCGACGACGGACCGATCGGCGGATCGAGTGACAGATAGCAACAGCCCGTGCAACAGGCAAAGATCGCGTTGAGGTCGTTTGTCTATCGGCCATAGCCCCGGCCGTGGCCGATAGCTTAGGCGACACCATACCGCCACCAGTTTGACGGGTTGACGTCGGAACCCCTCGGCAGTGCCCGCGGCTGCTGCGTTCGTGCACCCGAGATCCAAGGGCAACCGGCGGGAGACAGCGCTCAGCGCCCAAGCCGATTCAAATCCTCGGTGAGCCAGTCCTTGATCAGGGACTGATACGGCACGTCGCGCCTGTTGGCCTCGATGCGGATGCGCTCCAGCAGGGCGATCGGGAGACGCAGTGAGATGGTCTTGGTGGTGGGCTTGAGGTTGGGGAGACGCGCCGGCCTTGCTTTGCCCCAGTCCAGGTAATCCGTGGAGTCGTTCGTCTCCCAAAAAGCGCGCTCTTCGGCCTCGTCGGCAAAGTCAGGAATCGGCTTCATGGACTTCCTCATAGACCCCTCGTTCTTTCCGGTGCATGTCTCGCGCCGAGATCACGCGCAATCGGCAGCCCGAGTGGCGCAGTGTGAAGGTGACGTGCAGTCGCCGGCCGGCATCGGTCATGCCGAGGGCATGGATGCGCGGCTCACCGTCGCTGTGCCTCAGGTCGTCCAACAGCAACAACGGCTGGTTGAAGAACACCTGCTCGGCCTCTGCTTGGCTGACGCCGTGCTTGTCCTCGCTCTTGCGGGCGTTGCCCGCATCCCAATCGAAGCCGGTGATGCGCTGCCAGTCGACCATGTTGGTTCGATGTTACCAAATCTGCCATAAGGACCAAGGATCCGTCTCTATCGGCCATGGCCTATGCCTTGCCGATAGACGGCGTTGCGCTGTACTGGTTCCGACCTATTCCGCGCAGGGGGCTCGACCTTCCATGGCGTCAACGTCCCAACCCGCGATCTGTCCCGCCAACAGCCACTCGTTTTCCATCCAGAGCGTCTCCAGACGTAAGGGGCAGAGCGACGTGCCGCCACCCGTACCACACTTTACACGCCACCGGCCTTTATCAGCGGATCCGCCTTGCGACATCGGCCTCTCAACGCTCCCGCCACACGGTCGTATAGAGATCGTGCCGGCGGTCCTTCAGGTTCTGGACTGTTCCGGAGTTGCGCGCGGCACGCAGGGCTTCCAGGCGTAGATCGGCGAAGGCAACGGTCTCGACGTTCGGCGTGGTGTCCGCCGCGACCCCGTCGCGCGCGAAGGGGAAGTCGCATGGGGTCAGGATGCAGCTCTGGGCGTACTGGATGTCCATGTTGTGGACCTTCGGCAGGTTGCCGACATTGCCGGACATGGCGACATAGCACTGGTTCTCGATCGCGCGTGCCTGGGCGCAGTAGCGCACCCGCAGATAGGACTGGCGTTCATCGGTGCAGAAGGGCACGAAGACGATGTTGGCGCCTTGATCGACCAGATGCCGGCCGAGCTCGGGAAACTCCGCGTCGTAGCAGATCAGCACGCCGATGGGGCCGCAATCGGTGTCGATCGCGTTCAGGGAGTGGCCGCCCTCGATGTTCCACCAATAGACCTCGTTCGGGGTCGGATGGATCTTGGCTTGCTCGTACACCTCGCCGCTGCGCAGACAGACGTAGCAGACGTTCTCGACCCGGCCGTTGGGCATCCGCGTGGGGTGCGAGCCGCCGATGATGTTGATGTTGTAGCGCACCGCCATGTCGCGCAGCGCCTCCTTGAGCGGCTCGGTGTACTTGGTCAGGGCCTCGATCGACTCGGCGGGCGAGAGCTCCTGATCCTCCATCGAGAGCAGCTGCAGGGTGAAGAGCTCCGGGAAGACGACGAAGTCGGCCCGATAGTCCGCGGTAACGTCGACGAAGTAGCGCACGAGATCGGTGAACTCATCGAACGAGCCGACCCGTCGCTGCATGTACTGCACGGTCGCGACGCGCACGGTGTCCGGTAAGCGGCCGCCGTAGCTCTTGGCGCGCTGCTCTTCCTTCTCGTTCGGTGCGTTGGGATTGCGCCAGACCAGGTGAACGGCATACCCCTCGGATTCCTTGTCCTCGGGCAGGTAGCGCGGCAGCAGTCCGAGGACCTCGAAGCCGTTGCGCATCTGGAAGGTCAGGACCGGATCGCGCAATCGGTTCGCTTTGACCTCCTCGAGATAGGCCTCGGGGGTCCCGAACCGCCGCAGGCGCTTGCCGAGCGAGGGGATGCGCCCGCCGAACACGATGCCCTTGACGTCCCAGGAGCGGGCCAGCTTCTTGCGCTCGTCGTAGAGACGCTGGCCGAGACGCAGCCCGCGGTAGTCCGGGTCGACGCAGACCTCCATGCCGTAGAGATAGTCGCCGTTCGGATCGTGTCGCGAGGCGTAGCCGCCTCCGGTGATCTCGTTCCAAGTGTGCGGCTGGAGCGCCACATCGCCGTTGATCAGGAAGGTGGCGCAATAGCCGACAATCGCGCCTTCGTATTCCGCGACGAACTGACCTTCGGGGAAGTTGTGGATCTGGCCCAGCAGCATCGCCCGCGAATAGGTCCCCATGCCGCTGGCTCGATAGACGCGCGAGACCAGGCTGCGGATGTGGGGGATGTCTTTGACGCGTGCGTTGCGCACGATCAAAGGCGGTTTCGCGTGCTTGGTCTTGGCGGTGCTGGGCATGCTGGGTACTCCGGTGCAATGGCGGCGGTCGGGGCAGGGCTCGGCTCGGTTCCGGGCCGGACTCTCGGTCCGGCCCTCGGATTGTGCCGAACCTGTCGATGGGGCTAGCATGCCCCCGAGTGCTGCCGTCGGTGGTGGATTCAGAATACTTAAACCGCGTCCGGAGCGAGATGCTAACTGCCGAGTGAGTTCGTCGTTTGGTGCATTCACGGCCCTTAGCGGGGGACGCGGTTTAAAATTTTGTATTTTTTCTATTTTAAACCGCGCCAGCTCTAGCGGTCGTCAAGTCTGCCGGCGCCGATCTCATCCAAAAACATCGCATACCGCGCTGCGCGCGGTTTAAGACACGAGGTGAAACGTCCATGAAGGCAATCGAGATGCGCGAGACCGGCGGGCCGGCCGTCCTGCAACTGGTCGATCGGCCTCGTCCCGAGATCGGCGGGCCGGACGACATCCTGATCAGGCTCAAGGCTGCCGGTGTGAATCCCGTGGACACCAAGATCCGCAACAACGGTCCCCTGCTGCCGAACGGATTGCCGGCGGTCTTGGGCTGCGACGGGGCCGGCGTGGTCGAGGCCGCGGGCGCGGCAGTGACACGCTTCAAGCCCGGCGACGAGGTGTGGTTCTGCTGGGGCGGGATCGGCGGCCCGGTCGGCAACTATGCCGAGTATATCCTGCTCGACAACCATCTGGCGCAGGCCAAGCCGCGCGAGATCGGCTTCGTCGAGGCCGCCGCGGCGCCATTGGTGCTGCTGACCGCCTGGGAGGCGCTGCACGACCGGGCACGCTTGACCGAGGGGCAGCGGGTCCTGATTCACGCCGGTGCGGGCGGGGTCGGACATGTGGCCATTCAGCTCGCCAAGGCGGCGGGCGCGCGCGTCTGCACGACCGTGAGCAGCCCGGAGAAGGCCGACTTCGCCCATGCGCTCGGAGCCGAGTACTGCATCAACTACAAGGACGAGGATCTCGTCGAGTCGGTAATGGACTGGAGCGAAGGGCATGGCGTGGACATCGCGCTGGATACCGTCGGTCCAGAGGTCTTCCGCAAGACCATCCCGGCGATGGCGCACTACGGGGATCTGGTGACCATCCTCGATCCGGGGCCGAATCTGGATCTGAAGGAGGCGCGGGTGCGCAATCTGCGGATCAGTCTGGAGCTGATGCTCACCCCGATGCTGCGGGATCTGCCGCGTGCACGCACCCATCAGGGCGAGATCCTGCGCCGCTGCGCCAAGCTGATCGACCAAGGCGATCTCCGCATCCATGTCTCCGAGACCTTCCCGCTCGCGCAGGCTCAGGAGGCGCACAAGCGCATCGAGACGGGGCATGTGACCGGCAAGCTCGCGCTGACGATGGATTAGGGCGATGGGCTCCGGGGCTGCGGGTGTGATCGCTCGGATACCCGGCCGCAGTCTGCGCCTCGCAGTCCTGTCCGATACGCACGGCGATCTGGATGAGCGCGTCGAGCACCTGGTCACGACCTGCGATCTGGCGATCCACGGCGGGGACATCGGCAACGCCGATATCCTCGCCCGGATGCAGCCCGGCCTCGGACGCGTGTTCGCGGTCTTCGGCAACAACGATGTCTCGCGCCAATGGCCGGAGCGGGATCATGACCTCTTGCGTCAACTCCCGGAATGGGTCGAGATCGCGCTGCCGGGCGGGAGCTTGGTCGTGATCCACGGACATCAGGGGCCGGCGCGCGACCGACATGCGCGCCTGCGCGCCCGCTTCCCGACGGCGCGGGCGATTGTTTACGGGCACAGCCATCGGCTGGTGTTGGACATGGATACGGCGCCCTGGGTATTGAATCCCGGCGCGGCCGGTCGGACCCGAACCTACGGCGGACCGTCCTGTCTCCTCTTGATCGCAGGCGAGACCGATTGGGAGGTCGAGGTCCATCGCTTCGCCTTTCTCGCAACCCGCCGTTCCAAGGCCCCGGTTATGGAACGCCAAGGCGTACGGCCCGTGAAGACGACCCATGTATGAGCCCCTCCGATCGTAATCTGCCCAA
This sequence comes from Thiocapsa sp., assembly GCF_035467215.1. GTDB lineage: Bacteria > Pseudomonadota > Gammaproteobacteria > Chromatiales > Chromatiaceae > Thiocapsa. Next base: position 10,661 of record NZ_DATITZ010000274.1, read on the forward strand.
ACCTCCGAAGTCCCTTCTGCGGCTCGTCGGTCGTGCCATCGCGGACTTCCGCATGATCGGCGAGGGCGACCGCATCCTACTCGGTGTCTCGGGCGGAAAGGATTCGCTCTCCCTCCTGCATATCCTCAAGCACCTGCAGACCTACGCCCCGGTGCGCTTCGATCTTGCGGTGCTGACCGTCGATCCGCAGGTGCCGGGGTTCGATCCGGAGCACCTCAAGGGCTACTACGAAGGCCTGGGCGTGCCCTGGTTCTACGAGCAGCAACCCCTGATGGAGCAGGCAAAGGAACATATGGACGGGGACTCCTTCTGCGCCTACTGCTCGCGCATGAAGCGCGGCATCATGTACCGCATCTGCCGCGAGCAGGGCTACGGCGTGCTCGCCCTGGCTCAACATCTCGACGATCTGGCCGAGAGCCTGCTGATGTCGCTCTTCCACGGCGGCCAACTGCGCACCATGAAGGCCCATTACCTGAACAACGAGGGCGACGTGCGCATCATCCGCCCGCTGGTCTATTGCCGCGAGCGCCAGACCGCCGACTATGCCGAGCGCGCTGCGCTTCCGGTCGTCCTGGACTCCTGTCCCGCCTGCTTCTCCATGCCCACCCGCCGCGAGCACATGAAGGCCCTGTTGGCCCGCGAAGAGGCCGAGCACAGCCATCTCTTCGCCAACATCCTGCATGCGATCAAGCCGATCATGGTTGAAGGCGAGCTGCCTGGAGAGCCGCCAGCTTCCAGCCGCCAGCCTCGACCCCAGCCGAAGGCCGTTGGTAGGGTCGATCATGGCGGATGGCCGGAAGCCGACAACTGACGCCCGATACAGAACGCCGGTCGCCTCAAGTGCTCCTATCGACCAACATCACCCCGGACTGAGCCCGATCAGATACCCCGCGGTTCGATCCGGTTAAGCTGTCCGCTGATCACTGCTGTCCGATCGCCATGTCCGCATCCATCGACAACCCGCATTTTCTCCTGCGTCGTCTGCACTCCCTGCTCGGTCTGCTCCCGGTCGGCGCCTTTCTGATCTTCCATCTCTGGGAGAACTCTCAGTCGCGCTTCGGTGCGGAGCATTACAACGAGCAGGTCGTCGCGGCGCTCAAGGGCATGAATTATCTGCCCTTGATGGAGATCTTCGTGATCGCGCTGCCGCTGCTCTTTCATGCCGGCTACGGGCTGGTGATCACGGCTCAAATGCGTGCTGAGCTCGCGCGCTACAGCTACGCGCGCAATCGGCTCTACTGGATGCAACGGGTCTCGGGCTTCGGCATCCTGCTCTTCCTGCTGCTGCATGTCGGGATGACCCGTATCGCCGGGTTGTGGGACCCGAGTGTGGGCGATGATCTGTTCGCCCACATGCAGGCGATGTTGGGCCAGCCTTGGATGCTCGGGCTGTATCTGATCGGTCTGCTGCTCTCGGTGTTTCATCTGGCCAACGGGCTCGCCTCAATGGGGATTGTCTGGGGACTCACGACCTCGGTCCGCGCCCAAGCGTTGTTCGGTTGGGTCTGCGTCCTGATCGGTCTGTTGTTGGCGGCCATGGGTGTCCATGGCCTGATGGGGTTTCTGTAATGAGCACGCCGAACGTCATCGTCATCGGCGGCGGTCTGGGCGGGCTTTGGGCGACCTTGCGGATCGCCGACGCGGGTTTTCCGGTCACGCTCTTCTCGCTGTTCGAGGTCAAGCGCAGTCACTCGGTCTGTGCGCAAGGCGGCATCAATGCCGTGCTCGACACCAAGGGTCAGCACGACTCGATCCGTCAGCACATCATCGACACCCTCAAGGGCGGCGAGTATCTGGCGAATCAGCCTCCGGTGAAGGCGATGTGCGAGGATGCACCGGGGCTGATCCGCACCTTCGAGCGCATGGGCGTGACCTTCTCGCGTACCCCCGAGGGGTTGCTCGATCAGCGTCTCTTCGGCGGCGTGAAGAACAAGCGGACCTGCTTCGCCGGTGCCAGCACGGGGCAGCAGCTCCTCTACGGCGTCGACCAGCAGGTGCGGCGTCTGGAGTCCGAGGGCAAGGTCGTCAAGCATGAGTGGTGGGAGTTCCTGTCCCTGCTGCTGGATGCCGACGCTGTCTGTCGCGGCATCGTGGCGATGGATCTGAAAAGCCTGGAGCTGCGCGCCTTCGCGGCCGACGCGGTCGTCGTTGCGAGCGGCGGCATGGGTCAGCTCTATGCGCCCAAGAGCACGACCTCGACCAACTCGACCGGTGCCGCGGCGAGCCGCTGCTACCGACAGGGCGCCTGGATGGCCAACGCCGAGTTCTTCCAGTTCCATCCCACGGCCATGATGGGGCACGACAAGAACCGGCTGATGAGCGAGGCGGCGCGCGGGGAGGGCGGGCGCATCTGGGTGCCGAAGACGCCCGGCGACCGGCGTCCGCCCAAGACCATCCCGGAAGCCGAGCGCTTCTATTTCCTTGAGGAGTTCTTCCCGGCCTACGGCAACACGGTCGCCCGCGACGAGGCGGCGCGCGCTATCTGGACCGTGACCCGACAGATGGGTCTCGGCATCGGCGGTGACGGCGGCGACCGGGTCTATCTCGATTTGACCCACCTGGATGCCGCATTCATCGGCTCGCGCCTGGGCGCCATCCTGGAGATCTATCGCAAGTTCGCCGGTGTCGATCCGATGACCGAGCCGATGGAGATCTTTCCGGCGGCCCATTATGGCATGGGTGGTCTCTGGGTCGACTTCGAGCGCTCCGCCGACGGCGGAATCCAACCCGACAGCCCGCGCAATCACGCCACCAACATCCCCGGACTCTACGCCTGCGGCGAGTGCGATTACGCCTATCACGGGGCCAACCGACTGGGTGCCAACTCGCTCCTCTCGGCAAGCTACTCGGGACGCGTTGCGGGGGAGTCGGTGGTGAGTTACCTCAAGGGGCTGGCCTCCGATCGCGGCGCGCTGGCCCCGGAGATCCCGCAGGCCGAGGTCGCGCAACAGCAGGCGATCAACGCGGAGCTGATGCGTGCCGAGGGGGCCGACACACCGTATCTCATCCAGAAGGAGCTGGGCGCGCTCATGACGACCAAGGTCGGCGTGGTGCGTGCGAACCCGGAGCTGGAATCCGCCCTGGGCGAACTTCAGGCGCTGCAGGAGCGCCTGAGCAAGGCCCGTCTCGGCGAGTCCAGCACCTGGGCGAATCAGAGTCTCGCCTTCGCGCGCCAACTGCGCGACATGATCGAGCTGGCCAAGGTCGTGACCCAAGGCGCGCTTGCCCGCGACGAGTGCCGGGGTGCCCATTACAAACCCGCCTTCCAGATCCCGATCCCGGAAGGCGCCTTCGCGGGCGACCCCGCGTTCGAGGTGTATCGGGACCGCTGGCATGCGAACAACGCACAATGGCTCAAGACGACCGTCGCCGAGCATACCGATGACGGACCGCGACTCAGCTCCCAGGAGGTGGATCTGAGCGTCTATCCGCCGACCGAGCCGAGGGATTACCGATGAGCGAGCGGCCGATCCATTTGCGCATCCGCCGTCAGGACCGTCCCGACAGCACACCCTATTGGCAGGAGTTCGCGATCCCGGGTCATCCGGACCACAACATCATCTCGCTGTTGATGGCCTTGCGGGAGAACCCGGTCACGGTCTCGGGCGAGCGGGTCGATCCGGTGGTCTGGGAGCACAATTGCATGGAGGAGGTCTGCGGTGCCTGCGCCATGCTGATCAACGGTGTCCCCCGCCCCTCCTGCTCGGCACTCGTCGCCGAGCTTGAGCGGCCGATCCGTCTGGAGCCCTTACCGAAGTTTCCGGTCGTACGCGATCTGCTGGTCGATCGCCGTCGGATCGACCAGGGTCTCAAGCAGGTCAAGGCGTGGATCAAGATCGACGGCGTCTGGGACATACACGAAGGCGCCCCGCGCATCGGGCCGGGCGAGTGGGCGGCGAATTATCTCTACAGCCGCTGCATGTCCTGCGGCTGCTGCATGGCCGCTTGTCCGCAGTTCGGGGCACACTCGGCCTTCCTTGGCCCGGCGCCGCTGGCTCAGGCGCGACTGATGAACGCCCATCCGACCGGGCGCTACGACAAGGCCGAGCGTCTGCACGCCATCATGGCCGAGGGCGGCTTGAGCGATTGCGGCAATGCGCAGAACTGCGTGCGGGTCTGCCCCAAGGAGATCCCGCTGACGACGGCGATCGGCGAGCTGGGGCGTCAGACCACGGTGCAGCTGCTCAAGGATATCTTCGGGCCGCGTTGAGTCGCGCCGCGACGTCGTGGCGGTCCCTCGCAGAGGTCACCTGGTCCTCGATGGCGTGGAAGAACCTCGCGAACTCGCGATCTGCGCCCAGGATGTGATCCAGGATCCAGTCGCGTACGCTTTCCTGCGCCTCCTCGTCGAAGACGTCGATGCCCTCCGCCCGCCAATGGCGGAGCTGATCGGTGTATTCGGCCATCAGGAGTGCGTGCTCGGTACGGTGCTCGGCGATGTCCTCGTAGCCGACCGTCTGCATCAGCTCCTCTTCGCGTTTGAAATGCTCTCGCACGGCTTCGCCGAGATCGGTCAGGGCGCCGATCAGGGCGAGGGCGTCGCCGGAGCGTCGTGAGGTTGCCTCGGGACCGAAGCGGTGACAGATGTCCGCGAGGTGCTCGATCAGCCCTCGATGCTCCGCATCCAGGGCGTCGATGTTGAGAGACCATTCGTCGTGCCAAGTCAAAAGCCTTGTCATCGGGTCCTCCGTCGTGCAGTCGGCGCCTCGGTATCGAGCGCCAAAGGGTGCACCCGCCGGGAAATGGCTCGGGCGCAGGGTCCGCTGTGTCGTCCAGACCAAGGGCCGTCTTGTTCTTGTCGTGCTCCTCGGTCGGAGCCCGTCCTCGGGCCCGGTTGCGCCGCGGCTCTAAACGGGGCGCCTCAGGGGCAACACCTGCGGGGCCGGTGTCGCTCCGCCGGTAGTGCGCTGCCGTTCCAGCATCTGCTTGATGACCGGCTGGATCTCGCCGAGCAGCCGCGTCTGAGTCTCCCGTAGATCCATAAAATAATAGACGATTTCACAATCGACGGGGTCCGAAATGGACTCCCGTCCGACCGCCGGTCGCCAGGCAATGCGGATCAGTCGACCGCCTTCGCCGTCCTGATAGGCATAACCGCCGTGGCTGTCGACGAAGACCACCTCCTCGCGATCGACCACGGCCTGATATTGCATGGAGCGGATCGGGATGAAGACGGCGCTTCCGGCGCTCCGAGGAGCGGCGTCCGCTCAGTCGCTGTCGCCGAGCTCGGGATCCCAGCCGGCTGCGCGTGCCTTTTCGATCGCGTCCGAATAGATCCGGGAGTGGCGTTCCTGCAGGTCGGGCGGGAGTCTGGACACCATATGCCCGTAGGGGTGCCATGCCTCCGTAACCTTGTCGTAGAGATCCTCGATGCCTTGAACGGTCCAGCCCTCGCAGGTCTGATCCTCCGGGATGATGCCGAATACCCAGGCGTCTCGGATGATGTTGGCGGTCGGGGTCATGGCGCCGCCTCCCTGTTTGTCGATGCCCTCGTAGATCTTGCTCTTCATAAGGTCGGTCCTGGTTGATATCCGCTACACTCTAGCGCCTTGCCTCTCCGACTGCTACGTCTGCCCATGTCCGAGATCCTGGTCGATCTAATCCGTCACGGCGAGCCCGTCGGCGGTGCGCGCTATCGCGGCAACGGGACCGACGACCCGCTCAGCTCGGCGGGCTGGTTGCAGATGACCGAGGCGCTCGGCGGGGCGGCGCCTTGGGATCAGATCATCAGCTCGCCCATGTCGCGCTGCCGTGTCTTTGCCGCGGATCTCGCGGGGCGAAACGGATTGCCGCTCGTCGTCGACCCGGGCCTGATCGAGGTCGGCATGGGCGCCTGGGAAGGGCGTGCCCGCAGCGCGGTTGCCGAGGAGGAGCCCGAGCGTTATGCCGCCTTCTATCGCGATCCCGTCGGAGAGCGCCCGGCCGGTGCCGAGCCACTGGAGCGCCTGCTCGCGCGCGTTTCTGATGCCTACGCGCGTCATCTCGCCGCCTATCCGGGCCGGCGGCTGCTGATCGTCTGCCACGCCGGCGTGATGCGTGCGCTGGTCGGGCACCTGCTCGGTGCCGATGCGCGCCGCTGGTATCGCATCCGGATCGACTACGCCGGGCTGGTGCGGGTCCGCCACGGGCGTCTGGGTCCGAGCATTGAGTGGGTCAATGCCCGGACGTTGTGTTAGCGAGAACGTCATAAGTCTCCGGACGGGAATCGGGACCAGGGTGGCCGATGCCTCCGGGAATGATCGACACAAGGTTTGAAACCCCGCGCGGTCGGTGTAGCCCCAAGACGTTGCGGACCTGGAATCCGGAGGCAGAGTCCTATGCCGAAACAGACTGCTGAACACGCAAGCTACGATCGCGACTACCACGCCTGGCTAACGGAAAGCGCGGCGCTCCTGCGCGAAGGTTGCCTGAGCGAAGTCGACCTTGCACAAATCGCCGAGGAGCTCGAGGACATGGGTAGGAGCGAGCGCCGGGCGATCGAGAGTTATCTCAAGGTTCTGATCGTTCACCTCCTCAAATGGCAGCGCCAACGCGAGCGACGCGGCCCGAGTTGGCAACTCTCGATTGCCAACTCTCGGGACGCGATCGGTCGGCGCCTTCGCGAGAGCCCCAGTCTTCGGCCGAAGCTCCCGGAGATGGTCGCCGAACGTTACCCGAACGCTCGCCAACATGCCGCGCTCGAGACCGGTTTGGATCTCGCCGACCTGCCGGAAAGCTGTCCGTTCACGGTCACGCAACTCCTGGATGATGGCTACTGGGGGGCATAAGCGGAGGGGCGGACATGCGCGCGAAACCTTCGGCGATTCCAGTGCGGCGCGCAGGTATTGTGTGAGCATCGAGACGAGGCGATCGGATCGATTGGGCTATACTCCGGGTCTTTCGACGCCGTTGTAACCCCAGCCCATGCAAAAGACCGACGATCTGCGCATCCGCGAAATCAAAGAAGTGCGTTCGCCCAGCGCGGTGCACCAGGAATTTCCGATCTCCGAGGCGGCCGCCGAGACCGTCTATTCCACGCGCCATGCGATCCAGCAGATCCTGCATGGCCGGGATGATCGTCTGCTGGTGGTGGCGGGCCCCTGCTCTGTCCATGATCCACGGGCGGCGCTGGAGTACGCCCAGCGGCTCAGACTGATTCGCGATGAGCTGAGCGACCGCTGGTTGCTGATCATGCGGGTCTACTTCGAGAAA
>NZ_DATITZ010000275.1:0-7313 GCF_035467215.1 Thiocapsa sp.
CCCGGCAAATGAAAGGGTACTGGATCAGGTGCGCAAAGGTGACGTAGCCGAGCTTTGCCAGCGGGTGGCTAGGGGGGACGATGGCCACCAGCTTGTCGCGCTTGCAGGACTCCACGACCAGATTCTTGTTAGCGACGGGGGCCTCCACCACACCAAGGTCGATCGTGTTGTTCTCCACCATGGAGACCACCCCCTCGCTGTTGGAGACCTTGAGGTGGATGATCACATCCGGATAGCGCCCCTTGAAGTCACCGAGAAGTGTCGGGAGCATGTACTCGGCGATGGTCGTACTTGCACCGATCGCCAGCGAACCGCTGATCTCGCCGGTGATCTCGCGAACCGCATTCTCCATTTCGGAATACAGCTCGAAGATGCGGTCCGCCGAGCCGAAGACCGTTTTGCCCGCATCGGTGAGGCTGATCCGGTTGTGCGTTCGGTCGAACAGGCGCGTGTTGAAGTGCTCCTCCAACTGACGGACCTGAAAGGTGACGGCGGGCTGCGTCATATGCAGCACTTCGGCAGCCTTGGTGAAGCTCAGCAGCCGAGCGACCGTATGAAAAACCTGGAGTCTGCGATCTGCCATCCGTAGACCACGTCGAGATGACGACAGCGAAATAAGACCGATTTATATCACAATCATGCGATGCGCGGGTAGCTTTGCGGGATCAGCGTATATCGTCTCAACAGAGGCGGTAAACACGGGCATGGGGGGTCATGACGGTCACCAAAGTTTTTCCGCAACAACCTCTGGATAAGTGTGACATCTTCACCTAAAGTGCGGCGCAGAAAAACAACGGATACCCACACGACGAGGAGTCTCCCGCATGAACCAACAGATCGCTCGTGCCATTGCGACCGCCTTCGCTGCCGGGGCCTTCGTCGCTGCCGGTGAATCGCTCGCCGCAGGCTTTTCACTCCCGGAGATCTCGACGGCCGGCATCGGACTGGCAAACGCCTTGGTCGCGAATCCCGAAGAGACCGGCGCCTTCGCCTACAACCCGGCCGCCATGGGATTTCACGAGACGTCGAGCGTTGCCCTGGGCGCACTCCTGATCAACCCCAACTTCAGCGTTCGGACGGCCTCGGGGCAACACGACAGCCAGGGCGCGGAGTGGACAGCGGCGCCGATGATCCAGGCCGCACTACGGGTCAACGAGGATTGGCGCATCGGTCTGGGGATCACGGCCCCTTTCGGGCTCGAGACCCGCTGGGAGGACGGAACCTTCCCCGCGCTGAGCGGCACCGTGCGCATACCGGTGCCGCCGCCGCTGGATCCGAACGTGCCGCGCGGGCAACCCACCGCGAGCAAGCTCGAGATCCTCGACTTCTCCCCGACCGCCACCTATCGCGTCAACGAGAATCTGAGCCTGTCCGGCGGCCTGGATATCTACTGGGTGAAGAACGCCCAGCTCGACTCGACCGCAGGACGACTCAGCGGCGACGGAGCCGATCTCGGCTTCAACCTGAGCGCACTCTATCGTCACGAGGCATGGAGCTTCGGCGCCGCCTTTCGCTCCGGCGCAACCGTCGGCCTCGAAGGGGATTACCAACCCTTGAGCCAAACCCTGGTCGCGATCGGCCGGCTTCCGCCCGGACAGAACGCCGAGGTGGATGTCGACCTGCCCTGGCGCCTACAACTCGGCGCACGCTATGCCGTCACCGAAGCCTTGGCCGTCGAGATCGACTGGACGCGCACGGGCTGGAGCGCCTTCAGCAAGCTCGAGGTCAAAGGCACGCAAACGGGGGAGACCATCTTTACCGATACGAACGACTGGAACGACAGCAACGCTTACCGACTCGGCGTCACCTATCAAGTCCTGCCGGATACGCAGCTTCGCTTCGGCTACTCCTACGACGAGACCGGGCAGGAGGACGCCCATTTCAGTGCACGCGTCCCGGACAACGACCGCCACCTCTTCGGCATCGGTGTCGCACATCGGCTCGCCGACGGCCTCTCGATCGAAGCGGGATACATGTACGTCAAGGCGAATGATCGAACGATCAGCAGCGACACGCCCTACCGCGGAGGAGACATCAACGGGACCGATGCGATCGACGGCGATTACGAGATGGACGCCCACCTCATCGGACTCGAGATCGTCAAGGCCTTCTAAACCGCCAAACCGTGTCGCGATAAACGTTTCGAGCTGCACTCACCGTTAGCCCCACTCGGAGCTCAGGTGATTTCCGGACATCAGAATCCCGACTGCGCATGCCCGCACAAGCTGAAGGAACCTGAGGTGCACCTGAATGTGCATCGACATGTCGATCCTTCCTTGCACATCCGATCGGCCGGAAGCAACGTCGCGAAGCGGCGTCTCGGCGTCAATGCCGGCCGATCCTCTGCGCAGTTGGGATGTTGATTCCTGGAAATCGCCTCAGCATCTGGGTCTGGACGCGATCAAGCCGAGTGCCGGGGGATCCTTGTAGCACTGAAGGACACGAATCGTCGCGGACATCCAAAGACGCCGCGACGGCCGGGACAGAATACAGAAGGGACCATACGAAAAACGCCGCCGTGGGGCGGCGTTCTTCGTTGCAAACCCGGTGCGACGCAACGGCGTCCCGGATACGCACAAGGCGAGACCCGCGCGCGAGGCGCGGGGCGCTTCAGATGTAGAGACAGATGTCGCTTTGTCCGGCAAACTCGAAAAAAGCCGCCGCGCCCGCGTATTCCACACCGTCGATGAACTCGGCCTGGTTCATATCGAACAGGTCGACCGTCATCTGACAGGCGATCAGCTTGACCTCGGCCTCTTGGCAGAGATCACGCAGCTCTTCCACGCTGGCCACGCCCTTGTCCTTCATCTTCTTTTTCATCATCGAGGTCATCATCCCCTGCATACCGGGCAGGGTCAGACCCAGAACGGGGAACCACTTGTCCATGCCCATCGGCATGGGCATTCCGGGGTTGCCGAGCGGGGTCACCTCGAGGGCGAGCTTCTTCTTCAGGAGCTGAAGCCCGTAGAAGGTGAAGAAGATCTGTGTCTCGTATCCGAGCGCGGATGCGGTCGAAGCCAGGATAAAGGGGGGATAGGCCCAGTCGAGAGAGCCTTTCGTGGCGATAATGGCGAGTTTCTTTTCTTCCATCGTGTCCTCCTCGCTGGTCGATCGGCTCGCGGGTCGATCGGCTCACGGGTTGATTTGTTTCAGCGAGACGGCTCGGGCCGTCAGCCCTTCTTGATCAGGAAGTGGAATTTGCCGCCGTCTTCCTTCGATTCCATCAGCTCGTTGCCGGTCTGCTTGGCGAAGGCATCGAAATCCTTGACCGAACCCGGATCGGTGGCGACAACATGCAGCACCTGGCCGGAATCCATCGCGTTCAGCGTCTTCTTCGCGCGTAAAATCGGGAGCGGGCAATTCAGGCCGCTGGCGTCGAGCTCTTGGTCAAAATCTGCCATGGAGTACCTCCGGTCGGGTGCTGTTTTAGAATATCAGTAGACACGAGAATTCGGTTTTATAGGCGAAACAGGCCAAAAAGGCAAGGTGCCGAGAGCTGTCTTCAAAGCCGCGACGGGGCGGTCGCGACCGCCGCGATTCCAGGCTGTCGACGACTCAGGCAATCGGGTAACCATGCCGCGCCCACGCGATGATCCCCCCGCGCAGATTCAGGACACGGTCGTATCCTTGCTGCAGCATGTAGGCGCACGCCTGATAGGAGCGTGCACCGCTGCGACAATAGAGAACGACATCGCGATCTTTAGGCAACTCGCTGATTCGAATTGGAATCAGGTGCATCGGAACCTGCATGGCGCCTGGGATCGCGCCTTGGGCGATCTCGGCCGGGGTGCGAATATCCACAAGCAAAACGTCCTCGCCGCCCGCAATACGGCCGTGCAGGGATTCGGAGTCGATCTCGTTGATCACATCAATCGTCCTACCACAAACCTAAGTATTTAAGTATATTAAGGACTTTTGACGAGCAACTCAACGACCCTCATGGGTTCCTGATACCGATCATGACCATGGATTTCCTTCCGATCTTTCAAGACGTCAGGGCCAAACCCTGTTTAGTGGTAGGCGGCGGCGCGACTGCGGCACGCAAGGTCGGCAGCTTGCTCCGTGCGGGCGCCGCGGTGAGCGTCGTGGCACCCGACCTGCTCGACGCGCTGCGCCAACGGGCGGATGCAGGCGAGATCCGTCACGTCGCGAGACGCTTCGAGCCCCGCGATATCCTCGGCAACCGGCTCGTGATCGCAGCAACGGACGACCGTCTGGTGAACCGGCGCATCGCCGAGCTCGCCGGCGAGCACGACATCCCGGTGAATGTCGTCGACGATCCGGATGCCTGCACCTTTCTCCTGCCCTCGATCGTCGATCGCTCGCCCGTCGTGGTGGCGATCTCCACCGGCAAGGCGTCGCCCGTGCTGGCGCGGCTTCTGCGGACTCGACTCGAATCCATCATCCCGGCCGGCTACGGCCGGCTCGGGGAGCTCTGCGCCCGCTATCGCGACCGAGTCAAGGAGCGTTTCAGCGCCCTGCCCGATCGGCGTCGATTCTGGGATCGGGTGCTGGAAGGCGCGGTGGCGGAGCGCATCTTCGCAGGGCAATTCGCCGAGGCCGAGGCGGTCATCGAGCGCGAATTGGCCGACGATGCACTCGAATCCGATATGGGCGAGGTCTACCTCGTCGGCGCCGGCCCCGGTGATCCGGATCTGCTGACCTTCCGCGCGCTGCGCTTGATGCAACAGGCCGATGTCGTCGTCTACGACCGCCTGGTCGCCGAGCCCATCCTCGAGATGACGCGCCGCGACGCTCGCCGCATCTACGTCGGCAAACAGCGCAACCACCACGCCATGCGACAGGAGGAGATCAACCAATTGCTCGCCGATCTCGCCAAGGATGGGCATCGCGTGTTGCGCCTGAAGGGCGGCGATCCCTTCATCTTCGGACGCGGCGGGGAAGAGATCGACACCCTCGCCGCGCAGGGCGTGCCCTTCCAGGTCGTGCCCGGCATCACGGCGGCCGCAGGCTGCGCGAGCTACACCGGCATCCCCCTGACCCACCGCGACTACGCCCAATCCGTGACCTTCGTGACCGGCCATCTCAAGGACGGCACCATGAACCTCAACTGGGGCGCACTCGCGCAGCCGAGCCAAACGGTGGTCTTCTACATGGGCCTTGCGGGTCTGCCGATCATCGTGGACCAGTTGATCGCACACGGCGTCTCGCCGCAGATGCCCATCGCGCTGATCCAGCAGGGGACGACGCACCTGCAGCGCGTTTACTCGGGCACGCTCGAGACCATCGTGGAGCTGGTGGACGCCGATCCTCCGGAGCCGCCGACCCTGATCATCGTCGGCGAGGTCGTGAAGCTACGCGAGAAGCTGAGCTGGTTCAGCCCGCCCGACGAGCCGCAGCTCGGCGCCACCACGCGTTTGGTCAGCTAAACTAAACTGCGTCTCTTCAAGATATGCGGCGTTCTTGGTGAATCGAAGCGTTGCGCTTCCCGCAGACATCGGAGCGGACGCAGTTTAGGGAAATTTCGGAAACCGTTACGCCAAGCCGTGTGAGGCATAACCAACCTTCGGCGGATGTTGGACTCGACGAGCGAATACCTTTGCCACGGTGGTCGTGGTCGTTGTCGATTACGATTGCGACAACGACAACGATTAGTCAGTGCCCAACCGATTTCTGCTCCGTTACTTTTTGTTTTTTATCCTAAACCGCGTCGACTCCAACCTTGAGCACATCGTCCGACGTCGACACAACGCGACAACAGGCCATATGGCACGAGACTCGGTTTAGCGGGTGATACGGTCTTCGGTGCCCGTGATCAGGTTTCGGATATTGCTGCGGTGCCGCCAGAAGAGCAGGCCTGTGATGATGAGCTGCATCCCGATCAATGCGTTGTCGGGCCAGAAGACCCACACGATGACGGGCGCGAGGGCCATGGAGATCAAGGCGGACAGGGAGGAGATCTTGAGCACCTTGGCGACGAACAGCCAGATGGCGGCCACCGAGAGACCGATCGGCCAGAAGAGCCCGATCTGCACGCCCAGGGCGGTCGCGACACCCTTGCCGCCGCGGAACCCGAAGAAGACGGGGTAGAGGTGACCGATGAAGGCGGCCAAACCGATGCCTGCCAGCACCGCCGGACCGGCGCCGAGGAGATGACCGACCACCATCGGGATCAGTCCCTTCAGGCTATCGCCGACCAGCGTGATCGCAGCGGCCTTCTTGCCGCCGATGCGCAGCACGTTGGTCGCACCTGGATTGTTGGACCCCTGCGTGCGCGGATCGGGCAGACCCATCAGACGACAGACGATGATGGCGCTGGAGACCGAGCCCAGCAGGTAGGCCGCAACGATGAGGAGCGAGGCTGTAATCATGGGCCGCAATTGGACATGGGAAGCCGATGCAGGTCAAGCGGACGACAGGCCGTGCCGGCGGCCGCCTTCAGGCCGACCCGCCAACGCGTGTGAAGCGCCGTTTCCGCGATCGCCGAGTCGAAAACGATGCCGCCGCACCTCCGGTCAGCGGAAGAAGACGACTGCAAGTTGTCGATCCCGGGATGTCGGCGCTTCGCCGCGTTCGCGGAATCGACGAGAACGAAACCTTCGGATTGAGCTGATCCCAAATGAAGAAAAACAACATCCCGGACCGCGTTCACACGGACCGCACGGAGCCATCACATGCACCGGCGGACGCGGTCTAGCATGGATACCGTGTTCATTCGCGGCCTGAAGATCGACACCACCATCGGCATCCACGACTGGGAGAAGCGCATCCGGCGCCCCGTGGTTCTGGATCTGGAGATGGCAAGCGACATCGCGCGCGGTGCGGCCACGGATCGCATCGAAGATGCGCTGGATTACGAGGCCGTCACGCGACGACTGGAACAATTCGTCTCGGAGAGCCGCTTCGAGCTGGTGGAGACGCTCGCCGAGCGCTGCGCGGCCATCCTGCGCGATGAGTTTGGCGTTGCTTGGGTGCGGCTCACGCTAAGCAAGCCAGGCGCCGTTGGCGAAGGCGTGGACGTAGGCGTGATCATCGAGCGCGGCGATCGGTGTTGAGCGGCCTCGAGAGTGCGTCCGGCGCGGTGTCCGGGGAGGCGCGACGAGGCGGCGTGGCCACGGACAAGCCGTTGTCGTTGTCGTTGTCGTTGTCGTATCCATGGTCGATTACGACAACGACAACGAACGGTCTCGACACATCTGCCGAGCTGCAGGAGCGATCGACGCTCGCTTCGCGTGCTTCAGGGCCCCTGGACGTCGATGAGGACCTCGTTGCGCCGCAGAAAACCGGGCGTAAAGGGATCGTTGTAGTAGGCATAAACGGCAGGACCCGCGGCCGTCAGGCCGCGCGCGGCC
>NZ_DATITZ010000276.1:0-11070 GCF_035467215.1 Thiocapsa sp.
CTCGACACCAGGAGCAACGCGATCGTCGACGACCAAAGAGCGGCTAACCTCACGCATCGACTCCCTTAGAATGTCTGTCCGAACCCGAACTGAAAGACTTGTGTCTCGTCACCCTCTTCTTCGTTGAGCGGGGCCGCAAGACTGATCGAAAGGGCACCGATCGGCGACAACCAGGTTGCCGAGAGACCCGCCGAATAGCGCAGGTTACCGATGTCGAAGCCGATCGGCTCGATCAGATCCGAGCCGTCGGTCTGCCAGACGTTGCCGAAGTCCAAGAAGGCACCGAGTCGCAAGGTCTTGGCCAGCTCTGCTCCACCGGGGGCGGGGGCGAACAGCTCGACACTGCCGGCCATCCTTAAGTTACCTCCGACCGGATCGTCGTCGCCGATCTCGCGAGGTCCGAGCGAGTTGGCGACGAAACCGCGCACCGACCGTGGACCACCGGCATAGTAGTTCTCGAAGAACGGCAGAGACTCGGTCTCGCCGTATCCCTCGCCGTATCCCACATCGCCGCTCAAGGACACCACGAAACGCGAGGTCAGGGGGACATAGAGCTGTTCCTGGTAGGTGAGCTTGTAGTATTGAAGATCGCTTCCCGGGACAGTGAGATCGGCCCTGAGCACGCGCAATCCGCCCTTGGTCGGGAAGATCGCAGTATCTCTGCTGTCGTTCGTATAGCTCGCCGAGAGTATAAAGTCATTGAAGACATTGCCGTTTTCTTCGACGAACTCTTGCGCCAGCTCGGAAAAGTTTCCGGCGATGAAATTCGTATACTGATAACGGATACCGAGGCCGGCACGGCTGGTCTCGGAGATGGGCAGACCGAAGTTCATGCCCAGTACGCCGACATCGGTCGAATAATCCGCACCGATCAGCTCGTCGAAATTCGTTTCCCGGTAGGCAACATTGAAACCCCGACTGATACCGTCCACCGTATAGAAGGGGTTGGTATAGGCGATCTGATAGAGCTGGGTCGCTTCGCTCGTGTTGACTCCGAGCGAGACACGCTTGCCGGTTCCCAGGAAGTTGTTCTGCGTCACGCTGGCGTTCAACAAGATACCCTGCGATTGGGAGTAACCGACACCCGCTGAAAGGTTCCCCGCGGGTTTCTCGGTCACCGTCACATCGACATCGACTTGGTCGGCGGAACCGGGCACGGCAGGCGTCTCGATGGTGACATCCTCGAAGTAGCCCAAACGTTGGAGTCGCTCGCGCGACTTGCGGACCAGCTCGGCCGAGAACCAGGCCGACTCCAGCTGGCGCATCTCCCTGCGCAGGACCTCGTCGCGGGTTCGGGTATTGCCCTTCATGTTGACGCGACGCACGTAGACACGCTGTCCGGAATCGACGAAGAAGGTCACCGTGACCGTACGCGCCTCCTCGTCGATCTCGGGAATCGTGTTGACGTTCGCGAAGGCATAACCGCGATCGCCGAGCAGGTTCGAGATCCGCTCCGAACTTTCGGTGGTCGCACGACGGGAGAAAAAGTCGCCGCGTTTGAGCTGAATCAGCGGGAACAGCTCCTCGGCCGGGATCGATGGCTCGCCGGCAAGCTTGATGTCGCCGATCCGGTAGGGTTCGCCCTCGTCGATGACGACGGTGATATAGATCTCCTTCTTGTCGGCGCTGATGGAGACTTGCGTCGACTTGATGTCGAACCGAATAAAACCACGATCCAGATAGAAGGAGCGCAGGGTCTCCAAATCACCGGCGAGCTTCTGTTTGGAATACTGATCGTTCTTGGAATAAAACGAGGTCCAGCCGGTGGTGCCGAGCTCGAAGCGCTTGAGCAGCTCTTTTTCCGGGAACGCCTCGTTGCCGATGATGGTGATCTGTTTGATCCGGGCCGTCAGCCCCTCGGTGATCTCGATGCGAACCGCCACGCGGTTTCGCTCGAGCGGCGAGACCGTCGACTGAATCAGCACACCGTATTTGCCGCGGGAGAAATACTGCCGCTCGAGCTCCTGCTCGATCCGATCGAGGACCGAACGATCGAAGACCCGCCCTTCCTTGAGGCCGATGTCCGACAAGGCCGCCGTCAACGCCTTGGTGTCGATGTCGCGGTTGCCGGTAATGTCGATCGAGGCGATCGCGGGTCGCTCGCGGACCCAGAGAACCAGGACGTTGCCCTCGCGCTCGACGCGAACATCGTCGAAGAAGCCGGTTTGGTAGAGCGAGCGAATAATCCCGCCGGTCACCCCGTCTCCGACCGTATCTCCGACCTGTACCGGGAGATAGTTGAAGACGGTGCCGGGTGCGATCCGCTGCAGGCCCTCCACGCGGATGTCGGCGATCTGGAACACCTCGGCGGCGACCGGCATGTTGATCGCCAGCAGAAGGGTCACCAAAGCGAGCTGCCGACGTGCGCAGCAACGGAGCATCAGAGGTATCGCGCGCAAGACAGGTCCCCTCGATCAAGCCGAAGTCTGCGGCGCAGTCGGCGTTTCAGGGTCGCAAGTATAAGGGATTCGGCGCGCCTAGCCCAATAGCCGGGAAAGATCCAAGTAGAAGGCCAGCGACATGAGGGCGGCCAGGAGAAAAAGGCCGATCTTCTGGCCCTGCATCTGGGCCTCCTCTGAGAGTGGACTGCCTTTGACCCACTCGATAAAGAAGTACAACAGATGCCCTCCGTCGAGCACAGGCACCGGCAGGAGATTGAGGATGCCCAAGCTGATGCTCACGACCGCGAGAAATTTCACGAAGGATTCCAAGCCATAGCTCGCGGTTCGCCCGGCCGTCTCCGCGATCGTGATGGGGCCGCTGAGATTCTCCACCGATGCCTGACCGATCAACATGCGCCCGACGACCCGCAGCGTCATGACGCTCATCTCGACGGTCTTGGAGACGGCCCGATCAAGCGACTCGACCGGACCGTAGCGGACCTCGACACTGTAATCGTCCATCAAACCCTCGGGGACCAACACACCGGCCCCGATCCGACCGATCGTTTCGTCCTCCACCTGCGTCGATCGCGGCGTCACGCTCAAGGTAAGGCGCTCGCCGTCGGCGCGCTCGATCTCGATAGACAAGATCTGCTCCGGATGATCACGCACCATGTCGACCCAGTTTTGCCAACCTTCGATCGGGCGACCGTCGGCGACCAAGATGCGATCGCCGGTCTGCAATCCCGCATCCTCGGCTGCCTCGCCCGGAACCAGCTCGCCGATCACGGCCGGCAAGATCGGACGTTTCGGAGAAAGACCCAGGCGACCGAGGAGATCCGGTTCTTCGGCCAAACTTCGGACCTCGTCGGAGGGGATCCAGCGCGTCAGCTTGCGACCCGAGGCGTCACGCACCTGAACCGCCAACTCACGCCCGTCGAGCGATTTTCCGACGAAGGCAATCAGGGCCGTCTCCCAGCTCCCGGCCTCTCGGTCGCCGACGCGGATCAGCTCGTCGCCGGATTGGAAACCGGCCGCAGCGGCGATCGACTGGGGTTCAACATCGCCGACGATCGGCCTCAAACCCGAGTCGCCCGACATGAAGATGGCCCAGTAGGCGAAGATCGCGAAAAGGAAGTTGAACACTGGACCGGCGACGACGATCGCGGAGCGCTTCCAAAGCGCCTGGCGGTTGAAGGCGAGATGCGCCTGTGCCGCGGGAACCTCCTCTTCGCGCTCGTCGAGCATCTTGACGTAACCGCCCAAAGGCACGAGCGCGACGACATATTCGGTCGCATCGGGATGACGCTGAACGCGCATCAAGGGCCGCCCAAACCCGATCGAAAATCGCAGGACCTTCACGCCCAAACGTCTGGCGACCCAAAAGTGCCCGAACTCATGCACGGCGATGAGGATCGCGAGCGCGACGACGAAGGAGCCGATCGTAAAGAGGATGTCCATCTTAAATCGCGTCCGGAGTGGCTAATGAGGGAGGAGTTGCGGGCAACCGCTGCGGCCATCAACGGCGATCGGAGTGATGCGATTTAAGTCTTTAATTTTAAATCACCCGCGTTCGGACCAGTTGCTCCGCCCGATCGCGAGCCCGTCGATCCACGTCCAGGAGGAAGGAGAGATCCTGACCCTCGACGTCTTCGTTCGGAAGGGAGTCGAGCGTCGCGTCGACGACGGCGGCAATCCCGGGGAGGTCGAGGCGTCGATCCAGGAAGGCGGCCACGGCGATCTCGTTGGCCGCGTTCAGGATCGCCGGCGCGGTGCCGCCTTGACGTGCGGCCTTGAAGGCCAGCCCGAGGCAGGGGAAACGCGCAAGATCCGGCTCTTCGAAATTCAGCTGTCCGACCTTGAAGAGATCCAGGGGGGCAACGCCCGCATCCAAGCGCGCCGGCCACCCGAGCGCATGGGCGATCGGGGTGCGCATATCGGGGTTGCCGAGCTGGGCCAGTACGGAGCCGTCTTGGTATTGGACCAAGGAGTGGATCACGCTCTGGGGATGGACGACGACCTGGATGCGGTCGGTGTCGGTCCCGAACAGCCAGCAGGCCTCGATGACCTCCAGGCCCTTGTTCATCATGGTGGCCGAGTCGACCGAGATCTTCCGGCCCATCGCCCAGGTCGGGTGTGCACAGGCCTGATCGGGGGTGACCGACGGGAGTCGCTCGATCGGCCAATCCCGCAGCGGACCGCCGGATGCGGTCAAGAGGATCCGCTCCACCCCGACCGACGGCAGGCCCTCGCAGAAGTTCGGCGGCAGACATTGGAAGATGGCGTTGTGCTCGCTGTCGATCGGAAGCAGCTCAGCACCGCTCTCCTCCACCGCACGCATGAGCAAGGCTCCGGCCACCACCAGCGATTCCTTGTTGGCGAGCAGCAGACGCTTGCCTGCACGGGCGGCGGCCAGCGTGGGCGGCAGACCCGCGGCACCGACGATCGCCGCCATGACGTAGTCGGTCTCGGGCATGGTCGCGACCTGCTCGAGACCTTCGACACCCGAGAGGATCTCCGGGCGGTCCGACATGTCCGAGAGCAGCTCGCGCAGACGCAGTGCCGCCGCCTCCTCGACCATGACCGCGATCTGCGGGCGGTGACGCCGGCACTGCTCGGCCATGCGCTCGCTGTCGCGATTTGCCGTCAAGGCGACCGCGCGAAACTGCTCCGGATGACGGGCGACGACATCGAGGGTGCTTACGCCGACCGAGCCGGTCGAGCCGAGGACAGTTACGCCGATCACGTCGCGACTCCAATCAAGGTGATACCCAAGGCAAACACGGGCGCGGCTGCCGTCAGGCTGTCGATTCGGTCGAGCATGCCGCCGTGTCCGGGCAAGAGATGACTCGAATCCTTAAGCCCCCGGCGACGCTTGAGGAGGCTCTCGTAAAGATCCCCCACGATCGAGATCATCACCGATACGCCGCAAACCAGCAGGATCAGGAGGGTCGTCATCGGCGTCGCGGAGAGGATCCACGCGAATATCAGACCACAGCCGACGGCCCCGGCCATCGCTCCGTAGACACCGACCCGCGTCTTGCCCGGACTCAGCACGGGTGCAAGCTTTGCGCGACCACCGCCCCAGGCACGGCCGACGAAATAGGCCATCGAATCGGCCGTCCACGCCAGAAAGAGCAGGAAGAGAACGAGTGCCGGCCCCGTCTTCGGGAGTCCGTGCAGATGAATCAATGCCGTCCAAGGACCGACCAGCACGAGAAAACCGGCCGCAAGCAGAGACCACTGAAGGCCCTCGACCCTCGGAATCTCCCTGATCCGCGGCAAGGCCACCGCCTGACCCGCCCACCAGAGGGCACTCAGAGCGAAGAACCAAGGCTGCCCTTGCGGCCAGATCCAGAGGAGTGCCATCGCGAACAGGATCGCGAATGAGTAGAGGATGCGCGGGATCGGCCGCGTCAATCCGGCCAGCGTGCACCATTCCAAGGCCGCCAGCATCAAGACCCCGGCCACGACGAGTGCGAAGGCAGGCGTCGGCAGCCAGAGGACTGCAGCGATGACGAGCGGCACCAAGGAGAGTGCAGTGATGGTCCGACGCTTCAGTGCGTTGGATGCAGGCAAGACGTCAACCCCGGCCATACGCACTCATCGGGGCCTGCATCTCGACCTGCTCGCCGGTTCGCCCGAAACGTCGCTGCCGGCGCGCATAGTTCTCCAGCGCTCGACCATAGGCGGCCGCGTCGAAGTCGGGCCACAGCAGGTCGCTGAAATACAACTCGGAATAGGCGGATTGCCACAGCACGAAGTTGCTCAGGCGTTGCTCCCCGCCGGTACGAATAAAGAAGTCAGGCTCCGGGAGATCGGGAAACGACAGGCGGCTTGCGAGGGCATCCTCGTCGATCGCATACGGATCGAGCGCCCCGCTGAGCGCGTCGGCCACGAGTCGCCGGGCGGCTGCGGTGATGTCCCAGCGTCCGCCGTAATTGGCTGCCACTTGGAGATTAAGGGATCTGTTGTTTGCGGTCAGCTCTTCGGCCTCGGCGATCCGTCGTTGGAGCTTTTCGGGAAAGGCCCCGCGCTCGCCGATGATGCGCAGCCGGACATCGTTCTCGTTCAGGCGGCGCACCTCGCCGCGCAATGCGCTCATGAAGAGCTCCATGAGGATGTTGACCTCCGTGCGCGGGCGCTGCCAATTCTCGCTGCTGAAGGCAAAGAGGGTCAGGGTTCCCACACCGCGTCGGACGCTTTCCTCGACAATGGCACGAACGCTTTTCACGCCCTCCCGATGACCTGCCGTGCGGGGGCGGTCGCGCTGCTTGGCCCAGCGGCCGTTGCCGTCCATGATGATGGCGACATGCCGAGGCACGGATGGGTCCGGATCGCTCATTCCGATTGCGGGCGTTGCAATATCCACGGTGGTCGTTGTCGGGATCGCCCGCCCGCCTCAGATCGACATCAAGTCCGCTTCTTTCTCCGCCAAGACCCCATCGACATCCTTGATGTACTGATCGGTTAGCTTCTGAACCAGCTCCTGACCGCGGCGCTCGTCGTCCTCGGAGATCATCTTGTCTTTGACGAGCTCCTTCAGATCATGGTTGGCGTCGCGGCGAATATTGCGCACGGCGACCCGCGCCTGCTCGGCCTCGTTGCGGGCGACCTTGATGAGATCGCGCCGCCGCTCTTCGGTCAGCGCCGGCATGGGGACACGAATCACGGTCCCGGCGGTATTGGGGTTGAGCCCGAGGTCCGATTGCATGATGGCCTTCTCGACGGCCTGCACCATGTTGCGTTCCCACGGCGTCACGGCCAGCGTTCGCGCATCCTCCGCACTCACGTTGGCGACCTGCCGGATCGGCATCTCGGAACCGTAGTAAGAGACCATGACATGGTCCAAAAGGGATGGATGCGCCCGGCCGGTTCGGATCTTGGCCAGCTCATGGCTCAGCGCCTCGACGCTCTTGGCCATGCGCTCCGCGGCGTCCTTCTTGATATCGTCGATCATGTCAGTTCCCGCTCACGACCAACGAGCCGACGTCTTCGCCGCGGATCAACCGCAAGAGCGCACCGGGCTCGTTGATATTCATTACACGTAGTGGCATGCCGTGGTCCCGACACAACACGATAGCCGTCGTGTCCATGACCTGCAGCCCTTCACGAAGCGCACGATCATAACTGATGCGGGGGTAGAAGGTCGCCCCCGGATCGATCATCGGGTCCGCCGAGTAGATGCCGTCGACCTTGGTGGCCTTGATCAACAGATCGGCACCGACCTCGATCGCACGTAGGCTTGCGGCGGAATCGGTCGTAAAAAACGGGTTGCCGGTTCCCGCAGCAAAGACGACCACGCGACCCTTGTCGAGATGCCGCATGGCGCGCCGCCGGATGTAATCCTCGCAGACCTGATTGATCTTCAGGGCCGACATCACGCGCGCCGGGACACCCAGACGCTCGAGCGCATCCTGCATCGCCAGCCCGTTCATGACGGTCGCGAGCATCCCCATCTGATCCCCGGTCACGCGGTCCATCCCCTTGGCCGCAAGACCCGCCCCGCGGAAGATGTTCCCGCCACCGATAACGAGCGCCACCTGAACACCCACGGCGGCGAGATCGCGGATCTCGCCGGCAAAGCGGTCCAGGATCTCCGGATCGATGCCGTAAGCCTCGGAGCCGACCAATGCCTCGCCGCTGAGCTTGAGCAGGATCCGTCGATAAAGGGGCGCCGTCATGGCGGGAGAACCTCATCATGGGTTGAGTCGGAGAAGGTTGCGCGTGAAGCGCGCAACCTTCGGGGACCAGTCGGTCGGTGCGCGGATCAGGTCGCGCGGACCTGCGCCATGACCTCTTCGGCGAAGTTCTCGACCTTCTTCTCGATGCCCTCGCCGACCTCGACACGGGCAAAGCGGTGGACCTCTGCACCCGCCTGCTTCAGGAGCTTCTCCACCGAGGTGTCCGGATCCTTCACGAACGGCTGACCGAGCAGGGTCACCTCTTCGAGATACTTGCGCACGCGCCCGTCGATGATCTTGTCGACGATCGCCTCGGGCTTGCCGCTGTCGAGCGCTTGCGCCTTGAAGATCTCGCGCTCTTTGGCGAGCGTCTCGGGCGGAACCTCGTCGGCCCCGAGACACAGCGGGTTGGTCGCTGCGATGTGCATGGCGATGTCGCGCCCGAGCGCCTCGTCGCCGCCGCTCATCTCGAGCACGACACCGATGCGCACACCGTGACGGTAGCTGTAGAGACGGCCTTGGACATCGTCGAAGCGCACTAAACGACGCACCTGGACATTCTCGCCGATCTTGGTGATCAGGGCCTCGCGGGCTTGGTCGACAGTGCTCGCCGGGTCGTCGCACAGTGCCGTCGCCGACAGGGACTCGGCATCGGCCATATCGCCGGCGAGCGCCGTCGCGGCGGTTGACTGCGCAAAGCCGAGAAAGCTGGCATCTTTCGCCACGAAATCGGTTTCGCAGTTGATCTCGACCAGGACACCGCGCTTGCCGTCCGGCGCGATCTGGATCATGACAACGCCTTCGGCGGCCGTGCGTCCGGACTTCTTTGCAGCCTTCGCCTGACCGGCCTTGCGCATCGCCTCGATCGCCGCTTCGATATCGCCGTCGGACTCCACCAGCGCCTTCTTGCACTCCATCATGCCGGCGCCGGTGCGCTCCCGGAGCTCTTTCACCAATGCCGCTGTAATCGCCATCGTTTGCTTCCTCGGTCCCCTCGGGGACGACTTCGGGTTGTACTGGAAGACGTTCGCACCCGAGTGCTCGGGTACGAACGAAGAATGGAGGCACGCCCGGATCGGATCCGGAGCGCGCTCGGGTCGTAAAGCCGCTCTACTCGGCTTCGGCGACAGCGCTCGGCGCCGACTCGCTCTCGACCGGGGCGTCGATGAAGGTATCGCCGCGGCCGACCATTGCGGCTGCCGTGTTGCGGCCGTCGAGGATCGCATCCGCTGCGCCGCTGATGTAGAGGCGCACGGCGCGGATGGCGTCGTCGTTGCCCGGAATCACGTAATCGACCTTGCTCGGATCATTGTTGGTATCGACCACGCCCACCACCGGGATACCGAGCTTGTTGGCTTCGGTCACGGCGATCTTCTCGTGGCCCACATCGATGACGAACATGGCGTCCGGGAGGCCGTCCATCTCCTTGATACCGCCGATGCTTTGCTCGAGCTTCGCACGCTCGCGCGCAAGACCCAGCGCTTCCTTCTTATTGAAGCGCTCGATCGTGCCTTCCGCGAACATCGTCTCGAGCTCCTTGAGGCGCTTGACCGAGTGCCGGATGGTCTTGAAGTTGGTCAGCATTCCGCCGAGCCAGCGATGATTCACAAACGGCATCCCGCAGCGCAGGGCCTCTTCCTGAATCGCCTCGCGTGCCGCACGCTTGGTGCCGACGAAGAGGATACGGCCGCCGTTGGCGGTCAACGAGCCCATGAAATTGACGGCCTCTTGATAGAGCGGCAGCGTCTTTTCCAGGTTCACGATATGGATCTTATTGCGTTGTCCGAAGATGAAGGCCCCCATCTTGGGGTTCCAGTAGCGGGTCTGGTGTCCGAAATGCACACCCGCTTCCAACATCTGGCGCATGGTCACGTCACTCAAGGTCTTGCTTCCTGTAGTCTGGGTTGGGCCTCCACGCATCCCAAGCGGCAACCTGATTGCCAGGCACCCGGCCGGTTGTGTCGATGCGTGTGTGGACAGTGTTCCGGCGCCCGTGATCGGGGCCGGTCTCGATTCGGCGTTGCACAACCCGGATAAACCGGGTTTACAGCCGTTTTCGCGTAGGGTCTCGGCAGCGCTTCGACTCGCCGAAAGCCCGACAGCAGCGGATTTGCCGCAGCGCGCCGGGTTTTATACCATAGCCCGTTCCTTATGGGCAATTACCTCAAGGTTTTCTGTGAGATCCGGACCTGATGTCGATTCAGCGACGCACGCCATGAGTGTGCCAATCAAGACCCCAGAGGCGATCGAGAAGATGCGCGTGGCGGGCCGACTGGCAGCCGACGTTCTCGACATGATCGCCCCCCACGTCGTCCCGGGCGCGACCACGGACGAGCTCGATCGCATCTGCCACGACTACATCACGCGCGTGCAGCGGGCCGTCCCGGCGCCGTTGAATTACCGCGGCTTTCCCAGATCCATCTGCACCTCCGTGAACCACCAGGTCTGCCATGGGATTCCGGGAAACAAACGCCTCAAGAAAGGCGATATCGTCAACATCGACATCACCGTCATCAAGGACGGGTACCACGGCGATACCAGCAAGATGTTCTTCGTCGGCGAGCCGAGCATCCTGGCGCGTCGTCTCGTCACGGTCACGCAACAGGCCATGCGTCTGGGCATCGCGAAGGTGCGCCCCGGCGCGACCCTGGGAGACATCGGTCACGCGATTCAGCAGTTCGTCGAAGCACAGGGCTGCTCGGTGGTGCGCGAATATTGCGGGCACGGGATCGGCAAGGCGTTTCACGAAGAGCCGCAAGTCCTGCATTACGGCAAGCCCGGCGAGGGCTTGGTCCTGAAGGCAGGGATGTGCTTCACCGTCGAGCCGATGGTCAATGCCGGCAAGCGATTCATCAAGCTGCTCCCGGACGGATGGACGGTCGTGACCAAGGATCGCAGTCTGTCGGCGCAATGGGAGCACACCGTTCTCGTCACCGAGCAGGGTCACGAAATCCTGACCTTGCGCGCCGAGGAGCGCACCGACGAATCCCCTGCGGACATGCACG
>NZ_DATITZ010000277.1:0-5147 GCF_035467215.1 Thiocapsa sp.
CGGCTCGGCCGGGAGCCGATTGTCCTCGCCGTTGCCCAGGTAGTTGAAGAGCAGGTTGCGCTCGGGGTCCCGCAGCACCGAGCCGAGCGAGTCGAAGCTCAGCGATTGCTCGGGCGGGGCATCGAAGAGGTGCTCGACCCAGGCCGAGTAGAATGCCTCCGTCGCCAGGTCCCACACGCCGCTCCCGCGGTCGCCCCCAGCTCCGCCGACGGTCACCTCGGTGCAGCCTGCGACCCGCCCTGCGCGAGTGGTCTCGATGCGATAGGTCCCGGCGACCGGGCGAAACTGAGTCCCGTAGAGACTCCAGGGCGGTCCGCCGGCGCGGGCGGTGCGCAGGCTGGTTTGGCGGCCGGCGGGATCCGTGATCAGCACTTGATCGAGATCGGCGTCGGTGGCGACCGCGATGATCTCGAGCGGAGCGCCCGGGCTCGGCTGCAACGGTGCGGTCCAGATCCGCACCTCCTCGCCTTGTCGGCATGCCTCGGCGGCTCGCGCCGTATCGGGGAGCATGGCCCCGATCGGGGAGAGACCGAGGATGGTCAACAAGACGATCGGCAATCGGATGGAGCGAGGAGTCGACATGGACACTCATCCGGCTCGGCTCAAGGTGTGTCGAGTCTATCCCGAGTGGGCCGCCGATGGGAGTCGTCTCGGGCACGCCCGAAATCTTGTGCCCCCTTAGATGGTGCCGAGCGGGAGCGAGGCACAACGAGCCGCGCGTCACCCTCGTCGCAGATCCCGGTCGACGATGGCCGCGACGACCAGGTCGCCCCAGACGTTGACGGCGGTGATGGGGTAATCGAAGAAACGGTCGACGACGAGGTAGAGGGCGAGATACGTCTGCGGCAGGCCGAGGAGGTCGAGCATGAAGGCCATCAGGGCGATGCCGCCGCCGGGGATGCCGGCGGTGCCGGCGGAGGAGGCCATGGTGAGCAAGACAATGAAGAGCGCCTGCGCGGGGCTAAGGTCGACCCCGGCCAACTGGGACATGAAGATGAGCAGGATCGACTGGTAGAGGGCCGAGCCGTCCATATTGAGCGTGGCGCCAAGGGGCAAGCTGAAGGCGGTGACCCGCTCGCTCACACCGGCGGCCTCCAGCGCCTGCTTCGAGACCGGATAGGTTGCGGCACTCGAGGCGGTCGAGAGGGCGGTCAGGAGCGGTGCGCGACAGGCCGCGACAAAACGCCAAGGTGAAAGCCCTGTACGCACACGAAACAGGGTCGGCAGAAAGACGCCGGCATGCAGCACCGCGGCCAGGGCCACCGCCCAGACAAAGGCGTGCAGCTGGAAGACCTCGGCCCAGTCCATCCCGGCGAGTCCGTCGTAGATCAAGGCCGCGATGCCGACGGGCGCGAGTGCGAGCACACCGCGCAGGACCTGCATCAGAAGTGCATCCATGGCGCGCGCACCGGCAAGCAGGGTTTCGCGCTGATCGCCGGCGATCCGCCGCGAGGCAATCGCCAACACGATGGCGACGAAGACGATGTGCAGGATGTTCCCGTCCGCGAGCGAGGCGAAGAGATTGCTCGGGACGAGGTTCGCGACCAGGTGCTCGACGCTGAAGCTCGCCGCGCGCTGCTCGACCTGCTCGAGCTGGAGTAGTCCCGCGGGGAGATCGCGCGAGAACGCGAGTCCGATCAGCGTCCCCAGCCCGGCCGCGCCCGCGGAGGTCGTCGCGTAATAGAGCAGGGTCCGTCCGCCGATACGCCGCAGCTCGCGCCCGCCCGAGAGCGAGGCATAGATGGAGACCAGGATCAGCGGCAGGATCAGGAGCTTGAGGATGGAGATGAAGATCTGCCCGATCCAGGCCACGTAGGGCGCAACGTTCGGGACCAGCAGCGCGAGCGCGATGCCGAGCAGCAGACCGACGGGGACCGAGTAGAGTCGGCGCAAGGTCAGAGTGATCGGCATGTCGATACTCGCGGAACTGCGTTAGACCCAGCCGAGACGGATCAGGTTGCGCTCGATCTCGTCCTGGTCGCTGTAGGGCGTCTTGTGGCCTTTGGCGTCGAGATAGCGCTCGTGACCCTTGCCGGCGACGAGCGCTACCCAGGGCTCGTCCTCCGGCCGCTCGGCGAGGAAGTCGAGCAGGCGCGCGATCGCGAGCGGACGCTCGATCACAACCTCGCGACCCGCCTCGGGCATGCCCGTCAGGATATCCGCGATGATCCGCTCGGGGTCCTCGAAGCGCGGATTATCCGAGGTCACGATCGTGTGGTCCGAATGCCGTGCGACGGCTGCCCCCATCAGCGGGCGCTTGAAACGGTCGCGATCGCCCCCGCAGCCGAAGAGTGTGGCGACCAGCGCTCGGGGGAAGGCATCGCCGATTGCGGTGAGGATGGTCTCGAGCGCGTCAGGGGTGTGGGCGAAGTCGACCACCAGGGTGCGGTTGCCGACGACGCGGCACTCGAAGCGCCCGTCCACTGCGCTCAAGTGACGCCAGTCCTCGCGCGCGCCCGGTCCCAAGACCCCGTCCGCCAAGGCGACCGCGAGTGCATAGTTCCGACGGTTGTGCGCCAGCGCGAGGAAGGGCTTGGCGGCAAGCGCCTCGGCGCCGAGCGTCGCGGCAGGCAGGACTTCGACGGGAACCCGTGGCTGGCCATTCTCACGCAGACGCTCGGCGACATCCGCACTGGTCGTGTAGAGACGGCCCCCGTCCGCGACCATGTCCAGGATGCGTGCCTTGGCCGCGAAATAGGCCGCCTCGCCGCCGTGATAGTCCAGGTGGTCCTGCGTGAAGTTGGTCCAGGCGGCGTTCTGCAGCGGGATGCCGTAGGCGCGTCCCTGATCCAGTGCGTGACTGCTGACCTCCATCGCGACCGCCGCATAACGGTCGCGATGGGCGTGCAGCAGACGGCGCAGCTCGATCAGGGGCGGAGAGGTGAATCCGGTCGTGACCAGCGGCGCGCCCGCCAAGGAGAGGCCGAGCGTCCCGACCGAGAGGACGGGTCGGCCATGCGCCGAGAGGATCGCCTCCAAATACTTGACCGTCGTGGTCTTGCCGTTGGTGCCGGTGACGCCCAGAAAGACCGTGCCGTCGGTGTCCAGCGGATAGACGATGTCGCAGAAACGGCCGACGACCGCAGCCCAATCGCCCGGGTGGGTGACATAGATGCCCTTGCCCTGCAGCCGCTCGACACCCTCGATCATGCGGTTGGTGACCAGTGCGGCGCAGGCGCTGTCGGCCAAATAGCGTTCGATGATCTCGGCGTCGGTGCGTCCGTCGTCGAAGCGCTGGAAGAAGAGGATCGAGCCGGCATCGCAGGCGTTTGCGCGCCATTGGATGTTGTCCAAGGTACCGGGCTTGGCCGGCTCGCGCCGCCAAGAAAAGTCGAGCATGGCCAGGAGATCGGAAAGGGCGTGATTCGGCATGGTGTTCGGGTCTGATGCACGGATGGTCGGAATGATACTTTACCCCCAACCCCTGTGACCGCTCGTGTGGATAAGCTGTTTGCGCGTGCCTTAACCCGCGGGTGGCTCACGGCGGATTCGTAGCCGGTCAAGGATTGCCCGCCTGTGGTTATTCGTGTCGAGCACCGGGCCAAGCCTCGGATGCCCGCCCGCTCCTACGCGCCCCGGCCTCGGATCTCAAGTATCATGTCGGATCAAGAGCCCGAACACAGAGTCATCTCCCATGCTCGTTCTCCGTGGTGCCTCCGCCCTTTCCGAGTTCCGTCTTCAGAAGCTTGCCGGCAGGCTGCGCGAGCAGATCGGTGCGCCGATCCAGGTCTATGCGGAGTATGTCCATTTCGCCGCTCTCGCGGGTGAGTTGGCCGAGGATCAGCGCGGGATCCTGGAGCGGCTCCTGCGCTACGGTCCCGCCTTGCCGAGCCACGCGCCGGTCGGCCGCCTCGTTCTGGTCGTGCCTCGGCCGGGCACCATCTCGCCGTGGTCGTCCAAGGCGACCGACATCGCGCACAACTGCGGACTCGAGGTCCTTGAGCGACTGGAGCGCGGCACCGCTTACTATCTGACGGCGGGCGGCGGCTCACCCGACGCTGGGACCGTCGAGCAGGCTGCCGTATTCCTGCACGACCGCATGACCCAGGTCGCGCTCTTCGACCTGGCCGATGCGCAGCGGCTATTCGCACACGCCGAGCCGCGTCGGGTGCGCCGAGTCGCGCTCGGCGCGGATCCCGAGGCGGCGCTGGCGCTGGCGAACCGCGACCTGGGCCTCGCGCTCTCGTCCGATGAGATCGCCTATCTCGCCGGCAGCTTCGAGGCGCTCGAGCGCGATCCGACCGATGTCGAGTTGATGATGTTCGCGCAGGCTAACTCGGAGCAT
The DNA here is from genome assembly GCF_035467215.1 of Thiocapsa sp. Classification (GTDB taxonomy): domain Bacteria; phylum Pseudomonadota; class Gammaproteobacteria; order Chromatiales; family Chromatiaceae; genus Thiocapsa. The sequence goes on from NZ_DATITZ010000277.1 coordinate 4,286, forward strand.
TGTCGGCACAAGATCTTCAACGCTCGCTGGGATCTCGACGGCGAGCCTCAGGCGCACTCGCTCTTTCAGATGATCGGTCACACGACGGACGTCTCGCCCGAGGGCGTGCTCTCCGCCTACAAGGACAACGCCGCCGTTATCGAGGGCTGGGACGGGCGCCGCTTCCTCGCCGACCCCGTGACCGGGATCTACGGGGAGCATGAGGAGCCCATCCAGATCCTCATGAAGGTCGAAACCCACAACCACCCGACCGCGATCGCACCGGATCCGGGCGCGGCGACCGGCTCGGGCGGCGAGATTCGCGACGAAGGGGCAACCGGACGAGGCGCCAAGCCCAAGGCCGGCCTCTGCGGCTTCTCGGTCTCGGACCTGCGCATTCCCGGTTTCGGGCAGCCCTGGGAGCCGCCCGAGGCTGACTACCACGGTAAGCCGGGGCGTATCGTCTCGGCGCTCGACATCATGCTCGAAGGGCCGATCGGCGCCGCCGCCTTCAACAACGAGTTCGGCCGACCGAATCTGACGGGCTATTTCCGGACCTTCGAGCAGGCCATCCCCCGCCCGGATGGCGTGACCGAGCTGCGCGGTTATCACAAGCCCATCATGCTCGCCGGCGGTCTCGGCAACATTCGCCCAGAGCATGTCGCCAAGGACAGCTTCCCGGTCGGCACGCCGCTGATCGTGCTCGGCGGTCCGGCGATGCTGATCGGGCTCGGCGGCGGGGCGGCCTCGAGCATGGCCTCGGGCGCCTCGGCCGAGGACCTAGATTTTGCATCCGTGCAGCGCGCCAACCCGGAGATGCAGCGCCGCTGCCAAGAGGTCATCGACCGCTGCTGGGCACTCGGCGAGGACAATCCCATACTCT
>NZ_DATITZ010000278.1:0-12027 GCF_035467215.1 Thiocapsa sp.
GTCGAGCGCGGGCGTGCGCGCGGGGTTCGACTCGGCTCGGGCGAGCAGCTCCAAGCGGATGCCGTCGTCTTCAACGGCGACGCCGCCGCGCTCGCCGCCGGGCACTTGGGGTCAGGCGTCGGACAGGCCGTGGCCAAGACCTCGCCGTCCGAGCGCTCGCTCTCTGCGATCACCTGGAACCTGGTCGCACGCACCGAGGGTTTCCCCCTCCTGCGCCACAGCGTCTTCTTCTGCCGAGACTACCCGGCCGAGTTCGAAGACATCTTCGGCCGCGGCCAAGTCCCGAGCGAGGGCACCGTTTACATCTGCGCCCAGGATCGCGGCGCCCACGACGACGCCGCACCGCAGGGACCGGAGCGTCTACTCTGCCTCCTCAACGCCCCCGCAAAGGGCGATCGGCACCCATTCGACACCGCGGAGATCGAGCAATGCGAGCAGCGGGCATTCTCACTCCTGGAGCGCTGTGGGCTCCAGGTTCATCGGACACCCGAGACGAGCGTCGTCACGACGCCGGCCGTCTTCAACCAGCTCTTCCCGGCGACCGGAGGGGCCCTGTACGGCCAGGCGTCGCACGGATGGAGGGCCTCCTTCACGCGTCCGCCGTCGCGCAGCAAGGTGCCGGGGCTCTATCTGGCGGGAGGGAGCGCGCATCCGGGGGCCGGGGTGCCGATGGCGGCGATGTCGGGACGCCTGGCGGCAGCGACCCTGCTCGAGGACCTCGCTTCGACCTGAAGATCACGCCCGGCGGCTATCTGTGGTGGTATCTGGATGCGTTGAGCGATGACGGCGACCATGGTCTGACCATCATCGCCATGCTCGGCAGCGTCTTCTCGCCCTACTACGCCTGGGCGCGGCGGCGCGGCAACCCGGACCCGCTCGATCACTGCGCGCTCAATGTCGCGCTTTACGGCAAGGCCGGCAAACGCTGGACCATGACCGAGCGCGGGCGCAAGGCGCTGCGCCAGTCACCGGGGCGACTCGATATCGGGCCGAGCCATCTGACCTGGGACGGGACGGCGCTGACCATCGAGGTCAACGAGATCACCGCACCCATCCCCTCGCGCGTGCGCGGGCGGATTCGGGTGATCCCGGCCGCCGTCAACGCGCGCGAGTTCACGCTCGATCCGGCGGGACGTCATGTCTGGTGGCCGATCGCGCCCATCTCGCGTGTGGAGGTCGATCTGGAAAAACCGGCGTTGCGCTGGAGCGGGCACGCCTATCTCGACTCCAATCGCGGGGAGGAGCCGCTCGAAGACGCCTTCGTGTGTTGGGACTGGTCGCGCGCCAATACGCCGTCGGGCACCACCATGCTCTACGACGTGACCGCGCGTCACGGGACCGGCGCCGGGCTCGCGCTGCGCTTCAATGCCGCGGGCGAGGTCGAGGAATTCACGCCACCGCCGCGGGTGCGGCTGCCCACGACCGGGATCTGGCGCATCAAGCGCGGGACCCAGTGCGAGCCGGGACATCAGGCCCGCGTCGTGGAGACGCTGGAAGACACGCCTTTCTATGCACGCTCGCTCGTGGAAACACGCTTGGCCGGCGAGACCGCGACCTGCGTGCACGAGAGCCTCTCGCTCGATCGCTTTGCCTCGCGCATCGTCCAGTTGATGCTGCCGTTTCGAATGCCGCGGGTCGGTGGCTGAGAAGACACTCAACCGCGCTCAGCGCGGTATGCGATGTTTTGGATGGGATCGGCGCCGGCAGACTTGACGACCGTTGGAGCCGGCGCGGTTGAGGATACGAAGAGAAATACAATCTTCAAGGGCCTGATCCGGACTCAAGGGCAAAGGCACGGATCGCGATCCGATCATACTTGCCCGAATCCAGCAGCGGGAGCCCGGCGACCCGCTTGAAGGCGCGGGGTCTCTCGGCGCCCGAGAGGGCGCCGTCGCACCAGCGCTCGAATGCCCGCTCGTCGAGATCGCCGCTGTAGACAACGACCAAGCGATGCCCCCAGATCGCATCGTCGAGAGCGACGACGGCCAGATCCGAGACGCCCGGGGCCACGCGGAGCAGCCCGTCCACACGGGTCAGCGAGATGTTGTTGCCGCCGATAACCAAGACGTCATCGGCACGTCCGACAACCCGGAGATCACCCTCCTCGTCGAGGCCGCCCAGGTCCGATGTCACGAACCAGCCCTTGTCGAGCCCCTGTCCCGGACGGCGTTCGGGGTTGGCGTAGCCGGCCATCAACATGGGTCCGCGGACCCGAAGCCGGCTCGGACCATCGAGCCCGTCGTGCCGATCGATCTCCACGCCCGGGAGCAACGGACCCACGCGACCGTCGGCTGGAACGCGCTCCAGCGCGGTCCTCGAGGTCGCAATCTGGGAGGCGGTCTCGGTCATGCCGTAGGTGAGAAAGATCGGCCATCCGGCAACGATCGCACGCTCGGCCAACACCGGCCTCAGGGCTTGTCCGCCCACCAGGACGACCCGCAGCGAAGGCGGAGGCACGGCACCCGACTCGAGCAAGCGGCCCAACATCGGCGGCACCAGAGAGATATGGGTTACCGCAAAGCGCTGCAGATCCTCGGCGACGGCCTGCGCATCGAATCCCTCGTGCAGGATCAGGGTGGCCCCCGCGAGCGTCCAGCGATGGATGATCGCCAGACCGCCGATATGACTCAGCCGCAGAGAACAGAGCCAGACGTCGTCGGATCCGAAACCCAGGCGGCGATTCACGGCCGCAGCCGAGGCGAGCAGGTTGTCGCGGGTCAGCATCACGACCTTTGGCCCGCCGCTGCTGCCGCTGGTCTTCACGAGTAGAGCGAGCGCGGAACCCAAAGGCCCGGACCCCAGGGACGCGCCCCCCGTTGCTATCGCGCTTGCAAGGCCGGTCGGGGTGAGGGTCGCGGACTCGGGAGACCACCGCCACTCTGATCCGGTTGCGGCAGCCAGCTTGAGGAGCGTACTCGGATCCAAACCGGTGCGATACGGCAGCAAGGCCGCCCCGACCCGCATGAGTGCCAGACTCATGACAACCGGCTCGTTCGCGGGGGTATCCGGACAGAGGACGACCTGTCCCGGGCGAAGCCCCTGCCGCGTCAACCCGAGCACACGTTCGCGCAGCTGCGTCTCTCGCTCGCGCGGATCCAGACAGGTGCCGCCGAAGAGAAGGCGGCCGTGAGAACCGAATCGATGTGACACGACGATGGATGGAGACGATCGGTCGGGGATGGGTCGACAAGGGAACCGAGACGGCCGGACTATCGGGCGAAGCGACCTACCAGCGCACCTCGAAGACACAGGATTCGTCACCGTTGGCCTGGCAGGCAACCTCGGTAACGCGCGCGTTCGGATGGACGAGCCGGGAGAACAGCCGCTCGAAGCTCCCGGCGTAGAAGTCACAGAGAGGCTCGTCGGCCGAGGCGCCTCGGCAGATCGGACCGTCCGTGACCGATAGCCGGGTGGGGCGACCGGGCGTGCCGTCGAAGACGCCGCTGCCGACGAACGTCCAGGCGTTGCGACGAATCGCCGAGATCAGCACACGGCTCGCGAGGCGGGCCGGCAGGATGACGAGGAGGCGCTGGACCGGACGCGGGATGCGATTGGCGAGCAGATAATCGCCCGTGCGCAATCCCGCATCGTGCGAAACGGGTCGAGCGACATCGAGACCCAATTGCTCGCGCAGCGCCGCCTGGAGCCGGGTGACCTCGCGCTCGTCGACCATCGCGCTCGGGAGCGTCGTCAGGTAATGTTCGAGCCCTGCAGCACTGAACACCTGCGCGACGACATCGGCACCGAGTGCCTCGCCGAGCGCCTCGGCGACACGGACGACGGCGTTGGGTCCGACCTTCGCGGTCGTACCGAAATCGGCCGGCGCGTTCACGGCCCGGCCGTCGCGCGCCACTGGGTGCTTCCCCAGTCGACGGAGGCGTCCTGCTCGACGCAGAGCCCGTGCAGCAAATAACGGCCTTCCTCGGTGACCCGGATCCCGTCGTCCGTCACCTCGAGTAGCCCGCGTCCGCCGTCGCGGCAGAGACTCTCGTACTCGCGCTCCAGACCGTGCGCGGATGAGGCGGGGAGCTCGAGGTTGCACATGAGATAGAGGATGGCCTCGCGGCGTCGCCGATCCTGATCGCTCAGCCGACGCCCCCAGGACACGGGAAGCAGCCCGGAGGACACGCAACGCTGCCAGGTCTTGAGGTCAGGAGCGTTCTGAACCAAGGCACCGCCGACCTCGCCGATCCCGCTCGGCCCGAATGCAAGCACCTGCTTGACCGGCATCGGGGTGTAGCCGATCGCGTTGCGATAGAGCCGGTGCTCGGCTTGGGCACTGGTCAGCTCGTCCGCCTCGCGCGCGAAGACATCCAGACCGACCCAGCGATAGCCCGCCGCCGTGAAGGACTGCACCGCCTGATGGAACAGGGCCAGCTTCTCGGCCACCGACGGCAGGTGATCCGCACTGATGGCGTGCTGGTGGGGCCTGCTGACGGGATCGTGGGCGTAGCTGAAACAGGCGATTCGGTCGGGCCCGAGCGCGACGATCTGGTCGAGTGTCTCCTGGAATCCCTCCGGCGTCTGGAAGGGCAAGCCGTAGATCAGATCGAGATTGATGCTCTCGAACCCGGTGTCGCGCGCCGTCAGAAAGACGTCGCGCACCATGTCGAGTGACTGGACGCGGCCGATCGCGCGCTGCACGTCCGAGTTGAGGTCCTGCACACCGAAGCTGATGCGCTTGAATCCGAGCCCGTAGAGAAGGTCGAGCTGTCCCGCCGAGGTCCGACGCGGGTTGCATTCGATCGAGGTGCAGGCGTTGTCCGCGATCCGGAAGTGGCGCTCGACGATCTCGATCAGTCGAGCCAGCTGAGGCTCGTTGAGATGGTTCGGCGTGCCGCCTCCGACGTGAAGCTGATCGGTGACGCGGCCGCGGCCGATGATGTCGGTGACCAACCCCATCTCCCGGTCGAGGGCGTCGAGGTACTGGTCGACCTTCTCCTCGCTGTGGGTGATGGTCGTGTTGCACGCACAGTAGAGACAGCGCACGTGACAGAAGGGGACGTGCACGTACACGGAGACGTGCTCATCGGGGCTGTCGCGCAGCCCCGTGAGCGCTTCTTTGTAGTTCGAGTCCGAGAATGCCGCGTCACCGCCCATTTGCGAGGTCGCCAAGGAACACCCCGGCGGCAAGTGTCCGAACCGCTCGAGGAGCTCGAGCGGTAGGCTTGAAGGCAGTGGAGGCGCCATGTCTTGAACCCGGTTAGTCAGGTTGGACTGCTGTCATCTTGGGCTTGGAGACGGCGGCCCTGACCGGCAGATCCGATTCCGAAATCTGTAGATCGTCCGGGGCGCCGCATGCCACGATCTTGACCGGCGTCCCTTTGAAATTCATGTCCGCGGACAGTTCCGGGCGATCGCGCTTCAACTGAGCGATCTCGTCGGCAGTCAGCACCTTGGACGCATCGAAGCCCAGATCCACCTCGGCCGACATCCCCTTCATCTTGAGCCGCTCGAGGTCGTAGAACTTCTTCGACGCCGTGGTCTTGGCGAAGGCCTTGAGGCAGCCGAGCATGTAACGTCTGCGAAACTTGTCCTTGATCCAAGGATACTCCAAGAAGCTCTTGCGCATGTAGAAGCGCGCGTAATTCTTCAAGACGCCCTTGAGCACCTGCTCGCGCGTCATCGCCTCGGGCTTCATGATCGGCGTCACGAAATTGTACTTGGAGTAGTCGCGAACCTCCACCCTGTCGCCCAACTCCTCGAAGAGCTCCGCGAAGGGCCACGGCGTGTACATGTTCCAGTTCGCCATGTCGGGCTTCCAGTCCTGGGCGAGCTTGTAGGTCTCCTCGATGGTCTCGGGCGTCTCGTTCTCGAGACCCATGATGAACTGGACCTCGGCGACGATTCCGGCCTGCTGCAGGAGCTTGACCGCCAGCTTGTTCTGCTCGACCGTGGTCTGTTTGCGGAAGGTATCGAGGTTCAACTGCGAGACCGCCTCGGTGCCGAGCGAGACGTGGACCAGTCCGGCCTTGCGGTACAAGGGCAGAAGGTCGCGATCGCGCATGATGTCGGTCACGCGGGTGTTGATGCCCCAATAGAGCGGGAGATCGCGCTTGATCAACTCTTCGCAGAGTGCGACGAATTTCTTCTGAAAGATCGTCGGCTCCTCGTCGGCGAGGATCATGAAGCCGACGTTGTAGTCGCGAACCAGGGTCTCGATCTCGTCGACGAACTTCTTGGGATCGCGATGACGGTACTTGCGCCAGAACTTCCACTGCGAGCAAAAACGGCAGGTAAAGGGGCATCCACGCGCGAAGTTCGGCACGGCGACCCGACAGTTGAGCGGGGTATAGATGTATTTGTCCCAGTCGAGCAGGGACCAGTCGGGCGTCAGGGTGTCCAGATCCTCGATGACGGGACGCGCCGGGGTTGCGACGACCTGGCCGTCGTCGTCGATGTAGGCGATACCCCAGATGCGCTTGCGGTCCTTAAGATGCGTGCCGGCCTCGATGGACTGCAGGAGCGCGACCGCGATCTCTTCGCCCTCGCCGCGCACGATGTAGTCGATCCAGGGCGCCTCGCTGAAGACCTGGGTATACATGAAGGTCGGATGGATACCGCCGAGCACGGTGACGCAGTTCGGAAGCACCTCTTTAGCGATCTGCAGCGTGGTCTGCGCCTTGTAGATCTGCGGGGTGATGGCAGTCGCCAGAACGACGTCGGGCTGGTTGACGCGAATGATCTCGCGCAGCTTGTCGTCCGGAATATCGTAGGTCATGGCATCGATGAACCGGATGTTCGTCATGCCCGCATGCTTGAGTGCACCGCCGATATAGGCGACCCAACCGGGTGGCCAGTTTCCCGCGATTTCCGCACCACCACAGTGATAGTTCGGCTGGATCATCAATATACGCATGAGAATTCCTCAGGAACGGGTCGAACGGGTAACGGCCATTCGAGCCTGATCGTATCAGTCCGATCTCGGGCGTAGCCGAGCTCTTCGTGCCGGCGACATCAGCGATGACACCGGGACAGGATGCCGCCGCGCAGCGTTGGCCTCGAGCTCTGCTCTATCCGAATCGGGTCGTTTGGTATCGCGCCGTCCGGGCGCGCATTGCTCTATACCTTAGCTGATTCCCGACCAGCTCGATATGATTCGCATCAACCGAGGCGGGCGCGACGACATCGTCTCTCCGACCCTCGCCTCGACCGGAGTTGCGAGTAAGCCTAGCCCAGTCCAAGACCGGGATCAAAGCGTGCCGGAGAACTGACGCGCCCGGATCCAATGTTCAGGGAAGCTCCGTGATCGGGGCCCCGCCGCGACCGGGTGACGGCGAGGTCGCCGGCTGCCGCGACGCCTTTCGGGAGGCGACCATTCGCCGAGGCGATCCATCGGAACGCGTTCCGCTCCGCCCGCTTTCGCTATTCGCTTCCCCGCCCGGCGCCCCGTCGGCATCCCGCGAGGGCAACGCCCAGGCCCAGAGCGCTTCGTCCGGCAATGGAAGTACGAGGAACCAGTGCTCGAGGATCCCCAGCGCCAACAGGGTCGCCACCAGGATCAGGCTGACGACCTCGAACTCGCTCGCACCCGGGCTCAGCGCCCGGGACACCATCAGCACCACGATCAGGGTGGGCACGGTCACCGAGATCGGAAACAAGAGGTTCATGCTCCGCTTGGGCATGTAGGACTTCAGATAGGCCAGATGCTCGGGCAGCCAGTCGTTCAGATTGGGAACACCCAGGAAGAGATTGAGCTTGGCGCTCCAGCGCATCAGCCAGAGCACGACAAAGGTCCAGGTTCCGACCTGATTGGGCTCGCCCCACGAGATCACGACCAGGAAGGCGACCGCCGAGAGGACCGCAAACTCGTGATAGAGACTGGTCAAAATAGCGAGACCGAACCGCTTCCAGGCCACGCAGCCGGGTGGGCACGGTGTCTTGCGCGGCCCGGTCAAGAGACCGGTGAAATAACTCATCTCCAAGACACCCCAGACCACCACGCCGGAGGTGAAGGCGATGTAGGCCGCGCTCAGAGAGGTGGAGGTACTGCTGACGACCAGCGCAAAAACGGCAAACGCCAACACCGCGGTGCCGCCGAGCATCGTCCACCCGAAGGTGCGGCCCGGCAGATTGTCCAAATAGAGCACCACACCCGTGCTGAACCACCAGAGCCCGAGCGCGAAAAGAACGGGGTAACCATATTCGAGCATGAAATGCGCCCTATTCTCTGGCCGATGGCGATCGGAATGCCTCCGCTTCCGGGATCACCCCTGCCCTGCAGCGAAGGACCTCGCCTACGCCGGATCGAGGATCGACCGACGCGATTGCTCGGATGGAGCCGATCCCGCGGACGCGGGATGTCGAGGTCGGGGAGCCGGGATCATAGCAGGCGAGACGCCGTGCGAGCAGGGTTCGCTTCGTCGCGACAGCAGCCGGAGCAAAGGGCATCGCTCGCCCCGAGACCCGGCCGCAGCCTTACTGAACCGGCGGCGATGCCGACAGGAATCGGCCGACGGCGGCCTCGTTGGTCGGGCCGAATGCCCTGAGATCGATAAAGAAGTCGGTCGTTTGATCCTCCAAGGTAAAACGACCGTTCTCGCGAAGACTCAGCCGATAGGGCCCATCCAGAGCGACGCTGTGCATCCGACGCTCGCGCTCAAGCGTACGCAGTACGCCGCGGATGAAACCGTCCTCGCCCGGCGGGAGTGTCTCCAACAGCACCTCGGACTCGGCATCGTAGACCGCGAGATCGCCCTGGCCGACCTCGACGAAACTCAGATCGCGAACCGCAACCTCGGGGGAGACTGGAGCCTGGCTTGGATCAAAACCGGTGAGCCTTGCGACAGCGACCGCCAGGATCGTGAAACCGATCAGCGAGGCAACCGCGATCAGCATGCTCCGCGGAAACGGACGATCATGCAATTCAGTCAAGATTCAACCTCTTCAGGATGTCAATGCAGCGTCGGGGCCAGCGCGGTCGTCCGTGCCCGCTTCGGCGTGCTCCGCGCCCTTTTCGGTTTCCGCCAGATAGCGGTTGAGGGCATCCGAGAGGATCCCGGCGACCCGAGCCACGTCGGGGATCGCCCGGAGCATCGGCTGCGGTTTGGTGAAATGCCAGGGACGCACATGCGGCCACAGGACCGTGTAGGAGGTGCGCGTAGATGCGACCAAGACTATGGGGATGTCCCCGGTCTCGTCGCGGTGACGCTTCATCTGCGCGGAATGGATCTGCGCGAACGGAAAGTTCACGATCATCGGCAGTGCCACACCGAAACGCATCACCACGCGGCGCGTTGTAATGGTGTAGACCGTGGACCTCGCCATCGCCCAAGCCAGCAGCAGAAGGCCGCCGATCGAGACAACGCCGAGTGCCGTGATCCAGAGCGCGCCGACCACGACCTCGCTCGTCGTCTCCCCCGCGGAGAGATCCGCGAAGATCCGCCACACCAGAATGATGGCGAAATAGACGGCGACCTTCCGGACATGAAAGGCGCGCCGCGCCAAAGCGGTCCAGCGCGGCGCACCCTGCCAGAGCATCTCCTCGCCTGGAGGAAGATGCTCGGGCAAGCCCCGAATGGGCTCGAACTCATACTCTCTCACAGCAGAGGCTCAGACCGATCCGCAGCTGCGTAAAGTTGGCCACCGGCATAGTAGGCGCAGATCTTGTCCTCTTCGTAGAGGGTGACCTGATCGGGCTTGGCCAGACCGGGTACGTTCGCGAAGTGCTTGCCGGCGATCGACTTGACGTTGACCTTGCGGTTCTTCTTGTCGAAGCGCGTGAAGTTGATCGGCAGCAGGACCTGCTTGCCGCCCTTCGCCACCTTCACCTCGAGGTAACGGATCTGGGGCTCGGAACGGTCGACCCAGACGTCGGTCACTGTTCCGCCGACTTCGCCGTCGAATCCGACAACCGTCATACCGCGCGGATCCGGATCCTTCTCGGCGATCGAGAAATCGGTGGCGACGCGCAGCGGGACGATCTTGGGCGCGCCCTCGAAGGTCAGATCCGGATGCTTCTCGCGGTCCGGGGAAGCGGACGGGCCGAATCCCGACAGCATCGGATCGCCGTTCGGGATGAGCGGAGAGCCCGCGTACGGCTGTGCCGGCGTGGCATTGATCTTCCCGGCCGCCTCGACACGCGGCACGGAAACCGTCCCGCCGTTGTGCGGGAGCAGATAGGTCTTCGGCTCCGGCATCGACGGGAAGCCTTCGATCTTGACCTTGCCGCCACGCGTGGACTCGAGCGGATAACCTTCACGCTTGTTCTCGCGATGCAAATAGAAGACGAGCCCGGCGAAGAAGAACCAGAAGACATAGAGGACGAGCTGGGCGACGTCGATATAGCTGGTAATGGCTGCTGACATGATATGACCTCCGTAGGACGAAAGACTAACCGTTGACGCTGGTTAGGCCGAAGCGCGATGACCGTCGATGATTGGATGTGCTCGGGGGAGCGACAAGCCGATCAAGGTCGACCAACGTGGGAAAAACCGCTCTGGATCTCGATGTGATTGACGACTCCCTAGCCAATGAAAGGACCGGCCGAGGCCGGGCCGAAACCACGCCCGAGTGCCTTGCCGCAACCTTCCGCGGCATCGTCTGCAGGGGCGCACGGACGGCAGTCTCGAAACACCACACTCGACTGCTCACGCGGGCACCAGCTCCAGTGCCTGCGACGTATAAAAACCGACGGCGATCCGCCTGGTCCGTTGCGGCTGCCAGCCCGCGAGGGCCGACTCGGCAGCCAGGAGCGCGCGCAGCCGGTCCGGTCCGACCGGCACGATCGCGGGCGATCGGTTGCCGCGCGGAAAGAGCTGCCCGACGGCGTGCATGATGGCCAGCGCGGGCGTCTTGGGCGCGAAGGTGAAGAGGATCGAGCCACCGGTCCGCCCGGCCAGCCCTGCCAACACCTTCACGACATCCGCCGGCACGTAATGGATCAAGGAGTCCATGGCGACCACGTGATCGAAGCGTCCGTGGGCCGGATCCAGCATGTCGCCGGCCTCGAAATGAACCGACCCGGGGCCGAGATCCTTCGGGGTGCGCTCCTGCGCAATCTGGATCAGCGTCGGAGCGACGTCGATGGCAACGACCTCCGCACCCCGCCGCGCCGCCTCGAAGGCCAGTGCACCCGTCCCGCACCCGGCGTCTAGCAGACGCTTGCCGGTCAGGTCGGCGGGCAGCCAGTTCAACAGGGTCGCCCGCATGTCGTCGCGACCCGCGCGCACGGTGGCCCGGATGCGGCTGACCTTCACGTCGGATGTCAGTTTGCGCCAGGCATCGGCGGCGGTGCGATCGAAGTAGGTTTCGATCTCTTCGCGGCGCTCTTGATACGAGCCGTTGGCCATCAATCGAACCCCAGAAAATCAAAGATATCGCGGTCGCGCATGGGCTGCGCGTCCAATGGCTCGACCCCGTCCCACAGCATCTGGGCGAGGCGAAGATACTCGGACTTCGCATGCTCGAGTCCGTCTGCATCGTCCATCTCGAACAGGGTCGACTTCTTCAGCCGACTGCGCCGAATGACGTCGAGATCCGGCAGATGGGCGAGCCGCTTGAGACCCACCGCGTCGTTGAAACGGTCGATCTCGTCGGTATTCACACTGCGGTTGGCGATGACGCCGCCGATGCGAACCCCGTAGTGCTTGGCCTTGGCCTGGATCGCCGCGGCGATGCGGTTCATCGCGAAGATCGAGTCGAAGTCGTTCGCCGTGACGATCAGCGCACGCTCGGCATGTTGCAGCGGTGCGGCAAACCCGCCGCAGACCACGTCGCCGAGCACGTCGAAGACCACCACGTCGGTGTCTTCGAGCAGGTGATGCTGCTTGAGCATCTTCACGGTCTGACCGACCACATAGCCGCCGCAGCCGGTGCCGGCCGGCGGACCGCCCGCCTCGACGCACATGACGCCGTTGTAGCCCTCGTAGACGTAATCGCTCGGGCGCAGCTCCTCAGCATGGAAGTCCACGGATTCGAGGATGTCTATGACCGTGGGCACCAGACACTTCGTCAGCGTAAAGGTCGAGTCATGCTTGGGGTCGCAGCCGATCTGCAGGACGCGCTTGCCGAGCTTGGAAAAGGCGA
>NZ_DATITZ010000279.1:0-12024 GCF_035467215.1 Thiocapsa sp.
AGCTGATGGATGTGGACGCGGACCTAACGCTGGAGGCCGGCGATGTGGTGGCCTACATCGCAGGAATCGGCGCCCATAAGCGGGCGCGGGAGCAAGGCTTCGAGGAGGTGCTGGACACCCAGTTACTCAGCTATCAGGTGGCCACGATCGAGATGATCGTCGCCGACACCAAGACTATCGGCAAGAACCTCTCCGAGCTCGACCTGCCCGGTGAGTTTGGCTGCTTTGCCACCGGTCTCACGCGGGCAGCGATCGAGATCCCTCTGGACATCGGCCTGACGCTGCAAAAGGGCGATCGTCTGGAGGTCGTCGGCGAGCGCAACAACCTGCGCCGGTTGGCCGACGCGATCGGCTACATCGAGCGTGATGTCGAGAAGACCGACCTCGCCACCTTTGCAGGGGGAATGATCGGCGGAATCATGCTCGGGCTGGTCACGGTCAGCCTGGGCGGTATGTCGTTCGGTCTCGGCACGGCCGGCGGGCTCCTCATCGTCGGCATTCTGGTCGGCTACCTGGGATCGCTCATGCCGACCTTCGGCCGAGTCCCGGCAGCCGCCCGTTACGTGCTCATGGAACTCGGGTTGATGCTGTTCATGGCGACGGTCGGGGTCAACGCCGGCGGCGGCGTGGTTGCGGCGCTGTTGTCGATCGGGCCCGCGATTATCCTGAGCGGCGTGCTGATCACGCTGGTTCCGGCGTTGGTCGGTTACGCGGTCGGTCATTGGCTGTTGCACATGAATCCCGCCCTGCTCCTGGGCGCCATTACCGGGGCCATGACCAGCACACCGGCCCTGAACGCCGTGACCGAGGCGGCACGCAGCTCGATCCCGGCACTCGGATATGCCGGCACCTATACCTTTGCAAACGTGATGCTGACGTTTGCAGGGACCCTGATGATGGTGCTTTAACTGACATGAATGGAGTCGCGCGCGGGCCGGCAGTATGATCGGCGACAACGCGGGTCGGGCGCCTCACGTGCCGCCCCCATGGTCACCCGATACACTCCGGTCGGAGTCCGGTCTCGGTCGTGCCGTCCCGATGGCCACCCCAATCGTCGGAGCCCCCAATGAATCGCAACTGGTCAGAACGGTGTGCCGTCCTGTTAGTTCTGGCCCTCACGGTCCTGCCGGCGGCACAGGCCGGCGAGGTTCTCGATGGCGTCAAGTCGCGCGAGCAGCTGCGCTGCGGGGTCAGCGAGGGCATCCCGGGCTTCTCCGAGCGCGATGCCGAGGGACGATGGCGCGGCCTCGACGTGGACTTCTGCCGCGCGGTCGCCGCGGCGGTGTTGGGCGATGCGGACAAGGTCGAGCTCGTGCCCCTGCGTGCCTCGACCCGCTTTCCGGCGTTGCAGTCCCGCAAAGTCGATCTCTTGCTGCGCAACACCACCTGGACACTGACCCGCGAAGCGGTTCTCAAAGTCCAGTTCCCCGGTATCCTGTTCTACGATGGCCAAGGCTTCATGGTCCGTGCCGAGGATGGTATCGACAGCCTCGCCGATTTGAACGGCGCGAGCGTCTGCGTCGAGAAGGGCACGACCCACCAGCGTAACCTGACCACCTATTTCGAGGTGCAGGGCTGGTCGGTGGAGCCGCTGGTGATTGATTCGGCGCCCGATGCGGCGGCGGCCTTTTTTGCCGGGCGTTGCCGCGCCTACACCTCGGACGCCGGGCAGCTCGCCGCCATGCGTTCACTGGCGCAGAAGGATCCGCAGACCTATCCGATCCTGCCCGAGCGCATTTCGCGCGAGCCGCTGAGCGCGGTCGTGTGGGGCGGTGATCCGGAGTGGACAACGGTTGTCCGCTGGGTGTTGAACGTGCTGATCCTCGCCGAGGAATACGGCATCACCGCCGAGAATCTGAAGACCGTGCTCGCCCGGAACCGCAACCTCTTGGTACTGCGCACCGAAGACGAGCGCGGGATCATTGCGCGATCGCTGGAGATCGAGCCCGGCTGGGGCATTCGGGCCGTGCAGGCGGTCGGCAACTATGGCGAGATCTACGAGCGCCATCTCGGGCGCGACAGTCCGCTGAAGATCGACCGTGGTCTGAACCGCCTCTGGACCGAGGGCGGTCTTCACTATGTCCCCCCGATCGATTGAACTGACCCGACGACTGCGGATCCTCGATGACCGACCTTCAGATCTATTTGACCCTTGGCGTGTTTGCCGCCGTCATTCTTGTCATCGCATTCGATCTCCTCGACATGGTGGTCGCCGCCCTGCTCGGGGTCAGCGTCCTCATTGTCTTCGAAGTCATCGGCGGTGCCGATATTCTCCCGATCATCGACACCGCCGGCGGTCCACTCGCCTTGCTGTTCGGCGGGATGGTGGTGGCGCGGGTGATCGGCAAGACCGGGGTTTTCGACTGGCTCGGGGATGGGTTCCTGCGCGCCACCGGCGGGAGCGGCAAGCGACTCCTGTTGCTCATCGTCGCCTTGGTCGCTCCGGTCTGCGCGCTGCTGCCCAACGCGACGGCCGTGATTCTCGTGGCGCCGGTCATCATCGGTGTCTGTCGAGCGCTGAAAGTCGACTTTGTCGGGCCCATGATCATCACGGCCATCGTCAGCAATGCCGCCGGCATGCTCACCCTGGTGGGGGATCCCGCCACCTTCCTCGTCGGCAGCGCGATCGGCCTGTCCTTTATCGACTATCTGCGGATGGTGTCTCCGGGAGGATTACTGGCCGTCTTGGCCGTCGTCCCGCTGCTGCCGCTCTTGTTGCCGGAGGTCTGGTCGACGCGGATCAGCCTGTCGCCCGAGCGTTCCCGCGTGCGTATCGAGCACCCGAAATTCTTAGCGCTGGCTTTGCTCGTTCTCCTGACGATGGTGGTTCTGTTCCTGATCGGAGAGTCGCTGCCGAACCATATCGTTCCGCCCGAGGTCGCCATCATCGGCGCCGCCCTGGCGCTGCTGGTGGTCTACGGCGTGCGGATCGAGCCGGTCGGCGAGGTGTTGCGCGACGTGGATTGGAAGACGATCATCTTCCTCGCCGCCATCTTCACCCTTGTCCAGGGCTTCATCAAGACGGAGCTGCTGCAAGGGCTGTCGATCCAGCTCTATGAC
Source organism: Thiocapsa sp. (assembly GCF_035467215.1). Classification (GTDB taxonomy): domain Bacteria; phylum Pseudomonadota; class Gammaproteobacteria; order Chromatiales; family Chromatiaceae; genus Thiocapsa. The sequence continues at coordinate 3,061 of NZ_DATITZ010000279.1, forward strand.
CGGTTCGGGTCCGATGTCGTGCCGGTGGCGATCTTGTCCCTGGTCGGGATCGGAATCCTGTCGAGCTTGCTGGCCAACATCCCGGTGGTCTCGGCAGCACTCGTGATGATCACGGGCTATCTGGTCGCGGCCCAGCTGGTCCCGGAGATCGCCTTGGCGAGAGGGTTCACGGAATGGCCGAACGCCGTCATGCCGGTGTTCGTCGCCATGATGTTCGGCGGAACCCTGGGCGGCAACGCCACATTGATCGGCGCCTCTGCCAATGTCGTTGCCGTCGGAATCTGCTCTGCTCGGGGCCGGCGGGTGACCTTCATGCAGTTCCTGCGGATCGGCCTGCCGATTGCCGCCGTGCAGTTGACGGTGGGGGCGCTCTATGTGCTGGGATTGGCTCGGGTGCAGACCTAACGCCGGGTCGATTGGGGTGTCGATTCGGTTACACTCGGACGCTCGATCAAATCATCAGAGGAGCGCCGCGGCGTGGTCTATTTCAACACAGCGAAAGGACTCGGCATGTCCTCGTCGGCTGCGGGCCTGCTGTTTGCCTTAGGCTTGGCGCCGAGCGGCGTCGCATTCGCGCAGGGCTCGCCCCCGAGCATCGCCGATTGCGCTCCAATCCAGACCGATCAGGCGCGGCTCGCCTGTTACGACCGGGCCAGCGGACGTCTTCCCGTCGCCGCGCAGACCTCCGGCGGAACGGTCCCGGAGCGGACGGCCATGTCGGCACCTGCGGCACCCCTGTCGGTCGGCGACACGCCGAGCGCGGTCGAGAGCCGAAGCCCCGCCGAGACCTCGCTGATCGACAAGGCATGGGCCTTCGACCCCGGATCGAGCGCTTACGACATCAGTTTCTACAACCCCAACTATCTGTTGATCGGCAACTTCACCAATCGCATCAACAGCCGACCGTTCTCACCCTTGTTCGATGCACTCGAAACCGAGGATCAGGATCTGGACAGCACCGAGGCGCGCTTTCAGCTCAGCTTCAAGTTCCGGATGTGGTCTACGGATAATCGGCGCTGGGGGCTCTGGGCCGCCTACTCTCAGATGAGCCAATGGCAGGTCTACAACGAGAAGATCTCGCGTCCCTTTCGCGAGACCAATTTTATGCCGGAGTTGATGGTCAGCTTCCGGCCGGATATCAGTTTCGGCGGTTTCGATTGGCGCCTGCTCAACGTCGGCTACAACCATCAATCCAACGGTCGATCCGACCCCATCTCGCGCAGTTGGGACCGCATCATCGCCTCGATCGGAATCGAAAGGGGCAACTTCGCGCTGGTCTTGCGGCCCTGGGTGCGCATCGACGAAGGCGATTCCGACGACGACAACCCCGATATCACCGACTACTACGGCTACGGAGATATCACGGCCTTCTATAAATGGCGCGATCACAGCTTCACCCTCATGGGTCGCGGCAATCCGAGTACCGACAAGGGCGCTGCCCAGTTGACCTGGATGTCGCCGCAAGTCCTCGGGCCCTTGCGCGTCTATGTCCGCGCCTTCACCGGCTACGGCGACAGCTTGATCGACTACAACTGGAAGCAAAATACGATCGTAATCGGCTTGGCGTTGAACGATATCCTCTGAGCGGCATCGCTCGCACGCGACAAGCCTTGCCGAGACGGGTTCGCGGCGGTTGGAGTGTCGTCGACGCGTGAGTTTCTGCTCGGTGCCGCCGTCTGCATCCCGGGCAGTCGCCGCCGCGCTCGCCCCGTGCTGCCGACGTTGCCGGAGCCCGCACGATCCTTGATCATCTGTCCATATTCGGCAACGCCGTCCGAGATCGCCGTTCAACATTCAACCGGAGATGTTCTTGTGAAAGTCTTGATCTCACACCGTTGCGGCGACAAGACGCGCCTGGTCTTCGGAACCGGCGCATCCTTGCCCCGTGCCCTCGTGCTCCCGGCGATCCTCGCGCTGCTCACCGCGTGCCAGCCTGTCGAAGAGTCGCAACCCATCGCCGAGCCCATCCGCCCGGTGCGGGTCGTGACGGTGGAGGAGCTGCCGGGCGGCGAGACCGTCACCCTCACCGGCAACATCCAGGCGCAGGATGATGTGGCCCTGGCCTTTCGGGTCGGCGGACAATTGATCGAGCGCACGGTCAGCGTGGGCGATCAGGTTCGCGCGGGGCAGATCGTCGCCCGTCTCGACGCGGTCAACGAGCGCAATGCGATCGACGCGGCGCGGGCGAATCTGGCCGCCGCGATGGCGCGTCTGGTCGAGGCGCGCAATACGGTGGAGCGGTACGAACCGATGCTGTCACGTGGCTTCGTCGCCCGCGCCCAATTCGACCGCGCCGTCGAGGCACGCGATGCCGCGCAGGCGCAAGTGGAGGCGGCCGAGGCCCAAGTCAGGACGGCCGAGAACCAGCTTGGATTCACGACACTGATCGCCGACGGGCCGGGTATCGTCACCGCCCGCGGCGCGGAGCCGGGCGAGGTCGTCGCGGCCGGGCGCATGATCGTCCAACTTGCCCGCGAGGGCGGACGCGACGCGGTCTTCGACGTGCCGGCGCGGGTGATCGAGGCGGCCTCCGCCGATGACGAGGTGACCGTTGCGCTGAGCACCGATCCCAAGGTCAGCACCACCGGCCGGGTCCGCGAGGTCTCGCCCCAAGCGGACCCGGTGACGCGGACCTTCAAGGTCCGGGTGGGTCTTGCCAGCCCGCCGGAAGCGATGCGGCTCGGCTCCACCGTCACCGGCAGCATCCAGCTCGGCGGGGTCGCGGGGATCGCCATCCCGACCTCGGCGCTCACCTCGTCCCGAGGCGCGCCTGCGGTCTGGACCCTGGACCCGGAATCGCGCACCGTGGCCTTGCGTAATGTCGACGTGGCCAGCTATGAGCTGGATCGGGTGCTGATCTCCGAAGGTCTGGCGCCCGGCGAGCTTGTCGTGACGGCGGGGGTTCAGACCCTGCGCCCCGGTCAGCAGGTCCGACTGCTCGGGGAGTCGACCCCTGATCCCATCGAAGCCCCGACCGAAGACCCGACCGGCGACTCGACCGGAGATCGGCCATGAGCGGCTTCAATCTCTCCGATTGGGCTATCCGCAACCGCTCAGTCACCATTTTCATCATGCTCGCGGTGCTGGCCGCCGGGGTGAGCTCCTTTTACAAGCTCGGCCGCGCGGAAGATCCGCCGTTCACCTTCCGCACCATGGTGGTCAAGGCGATCTGGCCCGGCGCCACCCTCGACGAGACCATCGCCCAGGTCACCGAGCGTCTCGAACGCACCCTGCAGGAGGTTCCGAATCTCGACAACCTGCGCAGCTTCACCCGCGCCGGCACCACCACCATCTTCGTCGATCTGGTCGGGAGCGCGCAGGGACGGGATGTGTCGGATACCTGGTACGAGGTGCGTAAAAAGGTCGGCGACGTGCGCCACACCCTGCCGCAAGGGATCGTGGGACCCTTTTTCAACGACGAGTTCGGCGACACCTTCGGGATCATCTACGCCTTTACCGCCGATGGTTTCACGCATCGCGAATTGCGCGACGCCGTGGAGGACGCCCGTTCGCAGCTCCTTACGGTCCCCGATGTCTCCAAGATCGACATCCTCGGAGCGCAGGACGAGGTCATCTATATCGATTTCTCGGCCGAGCGGCTGGCCGGACTGGGGTTCGATCCCGGCACCCTGATCGCCGCGCTGCGTGCGCAGAACATCGTCAGCCCGGCGGGTATCCTGAGGACCAGCGACGAGTCCATCGCGCTGCGGGTCTCGGGCGCCTTCGGCTCGGAGCGCGACATCGCCGAGGTCACGTTCGCCGTCGGCGAGCGTATGCTGCGGTTGCGCGACATCGCCGATGTCCGCCGCGGCTTCGCCGATCCGCCCCAGCCCATGTTCCGCATCAATGGGGAACCCGCCATCGGGCTCGCCATCGCCATGCGCGACGGCGGCGATACCCTGGCTCTCGGGCGCAATGTCGCCGACGCCATCGCCGACATCCGAGCCGAGTTGCCGCACGGCATCGAGCCACGTCTGGTCGCCGATCAACCCCTGACGGTGGATCTCGCGATCAACGAATTCACCACCTCGCTGTGGCAGGCGATCGGCATCGTGCTTGTGATCAGCTTCGTCGCCCTCGGTGTGCGAGCCGGCACGGTCGTGGCCATCGCCATTCCGCTCACGCTGGCCGTGGTCTTTCCGATGATGGACATCGTCGACATCGACCTGCAACGGGTCTCTCTCGGCGCGCTCATCATCGCACTCGCCCTCATGGTCGACGACGCCATGACCACCATCGACGCCATGAGCCGGCGTCTGGCCCTGGGCGACGACAAGGCAAGCGCGGCTACCTATGCCTACACGCACCTGTCCAAGGCGATGCTCATCGGCACACTGGTCACCATCGCCGGTTTCGTGCCCATCGGCTTCGCTCAAAGCTCGGCGGGCGAATACACCTTTTCGATCTTCGCGGTCGTCGGGATCGCACTGATTGCCTCCTGGCTCGTTGCAATGGTGTTCGCCCCCTTGATCGGCATGACGCTGTTGCGCCCGCCCAAGGCCGGTGCGAACGACAAGCCGAGCCGCACAGTCGCCGTCTACCGGGGTTTTCTGACGCTGGCGATGCGCGCGCGCTGGTTCACCATCGCTTTGACGCTCGCGATCTTCGTCGCCGCCATCGTGGCGCTGGGTCAGGTGCCGCGCCAGTTCTTCCCGTCCTCGGACCGCCCCGAGCTGCTGGTCAACCTTCAGTTGCCGCAGAACGCATCGATCCATGCCACCGAGCGGCTGGTGAATGAATTCGAGCAGATCCTGCGCGAGGATCCAGACTTCGCGCCCGAGATCGAACGCTGGAGCACCTACATCGGTCAGGGTGCCATCCGCTTCTATCTGCCGCTGGACGTCCAGTTGGCCAACCCATTCTTCGCCCAGGCCGTCGTCGTAACCAACGACATCGAGGCACGCGAACGTCTCCAGCCGCGACTCGAACAACTGCTGGCCGAGCGCTTCCCGGAGGTTGTCGGCCGGGTGTCGCCGCTGGAGCTGGGTCCGCCGGTCGGCTGGCCCTTGCAGTACCGCGTCGTCGGTCCGGACCCGACCGAGCTGCGCGAGATCGCGATGCAGCTCGCGGATCTCATGGCGGATCACCCCGGATCGCGCCGGGTCAATTTCGACTGGATGGAGCCGGAGCGCGAGCTGCATATCCGCGTCGACCAAGAGCAGGCGCGTCAGTTGGGCCTGAGCAGCCAGGCGGTGTCCACCGCGCTCAACGCCAATATCTCCGGCACCGGCATTACCCAGGTCCGCGACGACATCTATCTCGTCGATGTGGTGGCGCGCGAGCTCGGGGGGCAGAGTCTGTCGGTGGAAACCCTGCGCAGCCTGCCGGTCTCGCTACCGAACGGACGCACCATCCCGCTCAGTCAGTTCGCCGTCTTCGAGTATGGTCAGGACTACCCGCTGGTGTGGCGGCGCGACCGAGTTCCGACCCTGACGGTCCAGGCCGACGTCACGCCGGGGATGCTGCCCGAGACGGTGGTCGCGGATCTCGCCGACCCGATCGCCGAGTTGAACGCGACGCTGCCCGCGGGCTATCGCGTCGAGCTGGGCGGCGCGGTCGAGGAGAGCGCCGAGTCGCAAGCCTCGGTCTTTGCGGTAGTTCCGGTGATGATCCTGCTCATGCTGACCCTCCTGATCTTCCAGCTCAAGAGCTTCGCGCGGCTCTTCATGGTCCTGAGCCTGGTGCCGCTGGGCCTGATCGGCGTGGTCGGCGCCCTGCTGGCCTCCGGCAAGCCGCTCGGCTTCGTCGCCATCCTCGGCATCCTCGCCCTGGTGGGCATGATCGCCAAGAACGCCGTGATCCTGATCGACCAGATCGAGGCCGAGCGGGCGGCCGGCAAGACGGTCTGGGATGCCGTGGTCGAGGCCAGCCTATCGCGCTTCAGGCCGATCATGCTGACCGCGCTCTCGACCATTCTCGGGATGATCCCGATCGCGCCTACGGTTTTCTGGGGCTCGATGGCCTTTGCCATCATGGGCGGCCTCGCCGTCGCCTCGCTGCTCACGCTGGTCTTCTTGCCGACGCTCTATGTGACCTGGTTCGGGGGAGTGGCGCCGAGCCGCGGTAAGACCGACCCGCAGCCACACGCGAGCGGCGGCTAAACCGCGCCCAGCGTGGTATGCGATATTCTTGGATGGGATCGGCCCCGGCAGACGCGACGTGTGCTGGAGCCGGCGCGGTTTAAGAGATTAAAAAAAGGGCTGGGAGGATCTCCCCCACCTTCGGTCCATCGTCATTTGCGACGGTGACGTAACCAGCCGCCGACTGCTGGACGACATCATGCAAGAGGGGATCGAGCTGTGGGGGAATACGAGCGCTTAAGCGCAGTGACCGACGAGCTTGGGCCGCTGCTGGACGAGTTGCGCTCCGGCGTCCATTGAATCGATCGCGCCGTCGATTCGCGCCGAGATCGCTGGCGACGGTTGATGGACAAAGACCGCCGAGTCAGATCGGAAGCTTATTCAGGAATGCCTGGCGGCGTATGTTTTGTCCTTCGTTGTGATCCGCGTGCACCCTCGTCCAAGTAGCGTTCGAGTCCAGACCCGGAGCCCCGTCATGTCGCTTCAGCCCAAACACCACCTTGATTTTGCAGACTGGCTCGCTGCCGAACGGGCATCGGATCAGGGTCGTACCGAATATCTGAATGGCGAGGTCTTCGCCATGGCGGGCGGCTCTGAGGCGCACAACCTGATTGCCGGTAATGTCCATGGCGAGCTGCGCACTTGCTTCAAGGGCGGCCCCTGCTACGTTTACACGAGCGACATGAAGGTCCGGGTCGAGTCCGCTAATCTGGGTGCATATCCGGACCTGATGGCGCTCTGCGGGGAACGGCAATTTTTGGATGATCGCCGCGATATCATCACAAACCCCGCATTTATCGTCGAGGTCCTCTCCGACAGCACGGAGGCTTATGACCGGGGCGACAAATTCGCCTACTACCGGTCCATCCCCAGCCTGCAGGCCTATCTGTTGCTCTCCCAGCAGCGGGTAAGCGCCGAACTCTTCCTGCGCCAACCGAGTGGCGATTGGTTACTTTCCGTCTATACGGATCAGTTGAACTCTCGCTGAAATGCCCGCGGGCGCCGGCCGAACCGGACCTGATAGACACGGAGCCCTGTATCCCCACCCCGAGCATCCCGTCCCGTCGGTCGGACGTGCCCGGAGAACCCATCCGCGATCCTCTTTGCCACCGGCCTCGGTTAGGACTCGATGACGACTCTCACACACCTGCAACGCCTGGAATCCGAAAGCATCCACATCATGCGCGAGGTGGTGGCCGAGGTAGAGCGGCCCGTCATGCTCTACTCGGTCGGCAAAGATTCCGCCGTCATGCTCCACCTGGCCAAGAAGGCCTTCTATCCGTCCACGCCCCCCTTTCCGCTCCTTCATGTCGATACCACCTGGAAATTTCAGGACATGTACCGGCTGCGCGAGAAGGCGGCGCGCGATGCGGGGATGGAGCTGCTCGTCTACCAAAACCCGGAGGCGCTCGCACGTGGCATCAACCCCTTCGATCACGGCTCCCTGCACACCGATCTGTGGAAGACCGAAGGACTGAAGCAGGCGCTCGACCAATACGGCTTCGACGCGGCCTTCGGCGGCGCGCGGCGCGACGAAGAAAAGAGCCGGGCCAAGGAGCGCGTCTTCTCGTTCCGTTCGGCCAATCACCGCTGGGATCCGAAGAATCAGCGCCCCGAGCTCTGGAAACTCTACAACGCCCGCAAGGGCAAGGGTGAAAGCATCCGCGTTTTTCCGCTCTCCAATTGGACCGAGCTCGATATCTGGCAATACATCCATCTCGAGCAGATCGAGATCGTGCCGCTTTATCTCAGTGCCCCGCGCCCGAGCGTGATCCGCGACGGCTTGATTCTGATGGTCGACGACCATCGCTTCCCGTTGCGCGACGGCGAAGAGGTCCGCATGCGCTCGATCCGCTTCCGTACGCTCGGCTGCTATCCCCTGACCGGCGCGGTCGAGAGCGAGGCCACGACCCTGACCGAGGTCATCCAGGAGATGCTGCTCACCACGACGTCCGAGCGCCAGGGTCGCGCCATCGACCACGACCAGTCCGCCAGCATGGAAAAGAAGAAGCAGGAGGGGTATTTCTGATGGCCGACGACATCTACAAGACCGACGAGCTGATCGCGCGCGATATCGATGCCTACCTGGAGAAGCACCAGCACAAGACGATGCTGCGCTTCATCACCTGCGGCAGCGTGGACGACGGCAAATCGACACTCATCGGCCGGCTCCTCTACGACAGCAAGATGATCTTCGAGGACCAGCTCGCCGTGCTCGAAGCGGATTCCAAACGGGTCGGCACCCAGGGCCAGGAGATCGATTTCGCCCTGCTGGTCGACGGCCTGGCCGCGGAGCGCGAGCAGGGCATCACCATCGATGTCGCCTATCGCTTCTTCGCGACCGACCGGCGCAAGTTCATCGTCGCGGACACGCCGGGCCATGAGCAATACACACGCAACATGGTGACCGGCGCCTCGACCGCGGATCTCGCGGTCATCCTGATCGACGCACGCAAGGGCGTGCTGACCCAGACACGGCGCCACAGCTATCTGGCCCATCTGGTCGGGATCCGCAACATCGTGCTCGCCATCAACAAGATGGATCTGGTCGACTACGATCGGGCCAGGTACGACAGCATTATCGGCGACTACCGTGCCTTCGCGGACCAGATCGGGATCGGGAGCTTCCAGGCGATTCCGATCTCGGGTCTCAAGGGCGACAACATCACGTCCAAGAGCGACGCCACGCCCTGGTATCAAGGCCCGACCCTGCTCGAGTATCTGGAGACGGTCGAGATCGACCAAACCCGGATGATCGAGCGGCCGTTTCGCATGGCGGTGCAGTGGGTCAATCGCCCGAACCTGGACTTCCGGGGATTCTCGGGCCAGATCGCCAGCGGGCGCATCAAGCCGGGCGACGCCCTACGCATCCTGCCCGGCAGCA